>CAMVPR010000005.1 GCA_947169385.1 uncultured Lachnospiraceae bacterium
ATTCTTAAGGCGCTAGGAAGCAATATAGGTCCAAGTATAAGCAGTGTGACAATAACAGGCAATGTGATTACTGTTAAGGGATACAATGTTGGCAGTGATAAGGGCATATTAACTGTAACCAATTCCAAGGGCAAGGTCGAATCAACCGTTGTTTCGTGGGAAGATAATCTTATTGAGATTGAGCTTAAAAATCCTGCTGATGAAGATTACTATGTTATGGTCGATGCATCCAAGGACAATACATGTTATGGTAAGGCTTATGCTCCGGTATATGTTGAGTCTATCTACTATAACGAGAGTGAAGTTACAGTAGCTGTTGGAACTCCGTACAAGTGCGAAGCCGAGATTTCGCCGGCAAATGCTTCCGAGCAGCGTGTTTCTTACATTTCCTCAAACGAAGAGTATGCGACTGTTGATGATAGCGGCGTGATTACGGCATACGCTGCAGGAGTTGGCAAGACGGTTACTATTACGGCAACGGCCTACGACCAGACCTATGCAACGGAGGGTAATAGTCTAAGTGCCACGATTAAGGTCAATATTGTAAGTAAGGTTAAGTCAATTAAGATGAATAAGACTTCAGCTAAGGTTAAGCGAGGTCGAAAGCTTAAGCTTAAGTGCAAGGTTAGTCCGGCAAATGCTACTAATACCAAGCTTAAATGGACATCATCCAACAAGAAGATTGCGACAGTTTCTTCTAAGGGAGTAGTGAAGGTTAAGAAGAAAGCTAAGAAAGGTAAGACAGTGAAGATTACAGCGACTACGACGGATGGAAGTAAGCTTAAGGCGACTTGTAAGATAAAGGTTAAATAGGAACCGTAATGGGGGTAACAGGATTATGAAAGATGTGATAGTGTTTAATTTTACAGGTGCGTATGAGAATCAGGATTTATATAGGAATCCTGATTTTTGTGTTATCGAATGTAAAGATATCGAAGGGACTAACGGGTATTGTGATGATGAGGCGGCGGGCAAGATAAGAGAGAGATTTAAAGAAGTTTCGCTTAACGGAGTACATTTTATTGACGCGGGGAACTACCATTATCTTTCTAAATTCATGGTTGAGAGGATTGATGAGCCATTTACTCTTGTGGTTTTTGATCATCATTCCGATATGAAGGAATCGGAGTTCTTTGGACTTTTGTCTTGCGGATCATGGATTCTTGATGTTGTTAATACCAATGATATGGTTAAGCGAGTCGTTCTTGTTGGAATCAGTGAAGAACAGAAAGAGATGATTCCCGATGTCAATAAAGAGATAATTGTATATACGGATGAAGAGATTAGAAATATGTCTAATGTTAAGATTCCGTTAGATTGCCCGATTTATATTTCTGTAGATAAGGATGTTCTTGATGAGACGGAACTAAAGACTACATGGGATCAAGGGATTATGACCAAAGACGAGTTCTTTAGTATATTCAAGGGCATTCTTGAAAGTGGAGTAGATATTGTTGGCGTTGATATATGTGGTGAGGCAGAATACCATTTTGGAGTTGACGAAGACGATGTTAAGAATCAGGAATTTAACAATATGCTCGTTCGATTGATTAGTGGTGAAGAATCAGAAAAAGGCGATTGATTCTCGATTACCCTTTTTTAGTGTTAATTAATATTATATGGATTTTTAGAAGGTCATGTGTATTTCTTGACTGTGATATGCAGGTTGCCGCTTCCTGTCTCCCTGCCTTTCTCGTCGTATATGAACTTACCGTATCCTCTTATTACAAGCATATCTGACGGTTTGATTGCAGCTGTTTTTTTGGTAACTTCAAGTCCGTTTAGCAAAACTTTTCTGTCTGAAATAAGAGATTCTGCTTTAGAACGAGATAGCCCGGTGATTGCGGATATAAGGCAATCGGCCCGTTCTGAAGATATAATCAACTCAAGAGATTGAAAAGCTTGCGCGTTAATCTCTTTAGGAACCTCATAGATTCTTTCGAGAGTAACAGGCATTTTCTTAATCTTACTGACCTCTTGAATAATGTAGTCTGCAATCTTATCAAGTGCAAATACATATGCGCAATTGTCATACAGTCTGATGTCTCCGATTGATTCTCTTGTTATACCAAGCCCCATAATGGTTCCAAGCACATCTCTGTGCTCAAATGTTGTAAACTTCTTGGATGCCGGTGTTATCTTTATAACCGAGATTGGATAAGGCTCCTCATAGGAGACGGTGTTAGGATTGCCGAATCTTGCCACGACTTTAAGAGCATTGTCATAGCCGCCGAAGACTTCGTAGTCCTTGATTCCGGCACTCTCTATCAAATGCTTGATTGTAATGTTATGAAACTCTGTAAATGTGTAATGCCCTTCGTAAGTGGATTTGGTGTGAAGTTCTTTAATGCGCGCGAGCAGTTTGGTATCGTGGTCGTTCATAATTATCTCCTTTCATTTGTCTATTGTATCATATTATTCAATAAAACTCTTGACAATAATATAAAATGTGTTATTATTAAATCAACATATGAACAATCATTCATATGTTGCAAATGAGTCGCAATTTGCTAACTACCCAAAGGGGACAGTCCCCATTGGGTAGTTAGTGACAGCAAGAGGAGATAGAGATATGGTTAAGAAATATACTATTACGGGGCTTGATTGTCCTAACTGTGCTGCTAAGCTTGAGGCCAAGTTAAATGAAGTCGAGGGCGTAGAAGAGGCGGTGCTTACATTTGCACTTGAACAATTACGAATAACCGCAGAGGAGCCTGATAAGCTTCTTGAAGAGCTTCAGAAAGTGGCAGACAGTATGGAGGAAGGCGTTGAGATTAAGCCTCTTGTCCGTGGCAAGAAGAGTGCTAAGAAGCATCACGAGCATGATCACCACCATCATCACGAGGGGCACGAGCATGATCACCATGATCATTGCGAATGCGGACATGACCATGATGAACATGAGCACCATCACGATCATCACGAGCATGATCATCATCACGACCATGACGAACACGAGCATCATCACCATGAACATAAAGATCACGATCACGACCATGATACTAAGTCCGATGGTTTATCTGAGACCAAGAAAGAGCTTATCTGGATTGGCGCAGGCCTTTTGGTTTATGTGATAGCGCTTGTTTTCGAGCATTTGCTGCATTTTCATAAGGAAGCGTATGTGCAGGATTACTTGATAGCTTACTTGATTCTTGGCGGTGGAGTTTTGTACGCCGCGATTAAGAATATTGGTAAGGGTCAGATATTTGACGAGAATTTCTTGATGAGTATTGCAACTATCGGGGCATTTATTATCGGTGAATATCCTGAAGCGGTAGGAGTTATGCTCTTTTACAGAATTGGAGAGTTCTTCGAAGAGTTGGCAGTAACGAGAAGCCGAAAGCAGATTATGGAAGCTGCTGATTTAAGACCGGAGGTTGTTAACCTGCTTAAAGGTGATGATATAGTTGAGATTGACGCGGAGGACGCGGAGGTTTCTGATATTATAGTTATTCGTCCGGGTGACAGGGTTCCGCTTGATGGAATCGTTGTAAAGGGCGAGTCAAGGCTTGATACATCTGCTGTGACAGGAGAGCCTGTACCTGTTTCTATTAAAGAAGGATCGGAAGTTCTGTCTGGTTGCGTCAATGAGGACGGCCTCATTCATTTGAAAGTCACCAAAGTCCTTGAAGAGTCAATGGTTACAAGGATTCTGGATTCTGTGGAAAATGCAGCCGCATCTAAGCCTGAGTTCGAGCGCTTTATTACTAAGTTTGCAAGAGTGTACACTCCTATAGTTGTAGCCGTGGCACTACTTACAGCTATTGTGCCTTCAATCATTACAGGTGATTGGGGCAAATGGATATACACAGCCCTCACTTTCCTTGTTATTAGCTGCCCTTGTGCGTTGGTGCTCTCTGTGCCTTTGGCATTCTTTGCGGGTATCGGAGCAGGCTCTAAGCAAGGTATTCTCTTTAAGGGAGGAGTATCCTTAGAGGCTCTCAACAAGGTTAATGCAGTTGTTATGGACAAAACAGGTACCATCACTAAAGGTAATTTTGTTGTCCAAAAAGCAGTTCCCGTTGCAAATGTTGACGAGGATAAGCTCATTCTTCTTGCGGCATCATGTGAGTCGTCATCGACTCATCCAATTGCTAAGAGTATTGTAGACAAGGCTAAAGAGATGGTAGGTGAGGATGATTTTATAAAGGCGGTTTCCGGCAACATTGATATAGCAGGAATCTTAAAGCCTGAGGATATCAAGGAGATAGCAGGTCACGGAGTCAAGGTAACGTTTGCCAATGGAGAAGCCGTGTGTGGAAGCAGACATTTTCTTGAGGAAGAGGGAGTTGAATTAGCTGACTACGATGAAGCTATAGTTAGAGAAGAGGTTAAGGGTTCTGAGGTGTTAATAGCATTTGACGGGAATTACATGGGCTATGTTGTGATTGCCGATACTGTCAAAGAAGATTCTGAAGAAGCAATAAGGAGCATGAGGTCTAAGGGACTATATACAGCTATGCTGACCGGAGACAACCAAGAATCAGCGGAGGCTGTTGCTGGGGAGACCGGAATCGACAGAGTATATGCTAAGCTTCTTCCGGACGGCAAGCTCGAGAAACTTCAAGAGTTAAGAGACGAACAAGGTTCGGTGATGTTTGTCGGAGATGGAATCAACGATGCGCCAGTGCTTGCCGGTGCGGATGTTGGCGCTGCTATGGGAAGTGGCGCAGATGCTGCGATTGAGGCAGCGGATGTCGTGTTTATGAACTCCAATCTTTCAGCAGTTCCAGAAGCTGTAAGAATTGCAAGAAAGGCAGTAAGAGTTTCTACCGAGAATGTAGTGTTTGCACTTTTGATTAAGGCATCTGTTATGGTGCTAGGATTATTGGGAATCGCATCAATGTGGTATGCTGTTTTCGCGGACTCGGGAGTAGCTATGCTTTGTGTTCTTAATTCAGTGAGAGTCTTAAAGATTCGTAAGTAATATTAGTAGTGGAAATATTAAGAAAAGTGTGCTACAATACGCAATGTAGCACACTTTTTTTCGGTGCGTGGCTCAGCTTGGTAGAGCGCTGCGTTCGGGACGCAGAGGTCGCAGGTTCGAATCCTGTCGCACCGATTTAGTTAATAAAGGGTTAGGGTGGAGAAGAAGAAATAATGAGATTCTGAATGCAATGAAGACAACGTGTGTTGAAGAGTATCATGAGGTGAGGCTATGTTAAGTAAGATTAGAGATTTTGTACTTTATGCCGGAACAGACAAGGAGAGTTATCTTCAGATTAAGGACAGTATCGAGAATACTAATCAACGTACTTCTATGGTATTTTCATCGGTAGCGTTTGTACTAATATTCACCATGGCGATTCTTTCATGTTTTGTTGAAGGATTTATGGCATCAAGGAACGTGTATATATGTGGTACGATATTTGCTTTGGTATTGTTACTTCTGTCATTTGGTGCCAAGAAGTATCCCGCATTAACATATGTAGGAGTCTATCTTGCGATTTCAGGCTTCATGCTCTATGGTATAGCGTTGGGAACCATAACGCGTCCAACCGAAGCAACGGTTACCTTCATGGTAATGCTTTTGCTTATGCCTCTTATCTTTATAGACAAGCCTATTAAGATGGCACTGTGCTTAATCTTTTATATAATTGTATTTATCGTAGCGGCGTTCAATACCAAGACGGGTGCAACTCTTTCGGTTGATGTTTCGGATGCTATTATATTCGGACTTCTGGCTATTGCGAGTGGAAGTATTGTCATTCATGCCAAGGTTAAGGGTTATGTTCTTGAGAATCGGCTTCACATAATGTCTGAGACCGATCAGCTTACAGGGCTTAACAACCGTAACTGCTATGAGTGGAAGCTTAAGACTTATCATGAAGTCAGCAAGAAGTCGCTTGGTTGCATATACATTGATGTCAACGGGCTTCATGATCTTAATAATACCAAAGGACATAAGGCGGGCGACGAAATGCTTAAGTTCATAGCCAATGAAGTCAGGAAGCAGTTTGGCGTTAAAGATACGTATAGAATCGGTGGAGATGAGTTCGTTGCGTTTGTCATTGACGGAGATGAAGAGACCGTTGAAAGAATGGTTAGAGAGCTTGTAAGCCAAGTTGAAGAGAAGGGATATCATACCGCTGTCGGATACGAGGTTATGAATCACTCAGAGCTAGATGTTAATCAATTAATAGTACAGGCTGAATCCAAGATGTATAAAGATAAGTCAGAGTATTACAAGAATCACGACAGAAGAGCAAGAACATAAATATAAGTTAAGGGACGGAAGTTTTCCGTCCCATTTTTTAGGTTAAAGATTCTTCGCTTGCGCTCAGAATGACATTATTATTCAGAAAGAAATATGATTCTAACTACCCAAAGGGGACAGCTGACAGTCCCCAATGGGTACTTAGTTCCAAAGTGTTACTCGATCCTCCGGTGCTACATACATAGCATCGGTTTCTTTAATGTTGAAGACTTTGTAGAAATCATCAGACATAGAGATTATCGTGTTGGCGCGGTTCTTATACATCGGATGTGGATCTTTGAGTCTCCACTCAATCTTATCTGCCGTCATCTTATCCTCATCTGTTGTTACCCATTGACCTACATAGTATGAGTAATAATCCTTAAGCGCCTCTTCATCGTTAGGATACATCTTCTTGATAATCTTAAGACCGATTTCAAATCCACCTAAATCTGCCATTGCTTCATTTACAACATCATATCCATTTTGATAATAAGCAAGATTCTTGTCATAGTCAGCTACTGCAAATGTTGTTCCAAAAAGGTCTGCAAGTTTCGCTGTTTTATTCTGGTAGGTGGCTTTGTCTTCGTCGGACCAGAGATTCTGAATGTTACCCTTACTGTTGAAACAGTTTCCTGTCCCGTCAAATGCGTGACCGACCTCATGACCGATAGTAGCCGCCATGTAACTTATATTCATGACGTCAATCTCTTTTGAGTTGTCAGGATTCTCAAAGAAAACGTTGGCCAAAAATGCATGGCACAGATAAGCCTGGTTGACGTTAGCATCATAAAATGCATTCATATCCCATGCATGGACACCATCATAAATATCCCTTACAGGTTCCCACCAATTGTACTTGGTAATATCCTTATTAACTGTCATCCTGTTAAGATATGCAAGATTCTTTCTGATGCTTCTTATAGTGTCGAAAAAGTGTCCGCCTTCTTCGGCATTTTTCAAATCATCCTTAACACAGAACATTTTGTACTCTTCTTCTGTAGGATACAAAGAGCTGAACATCATGTTATCAATTTTGTCAAGCATGTTCTTTTTGGCTTTATCTCCCATCCAGCAGGAACTGATAGTCTCCTTATATTGCTCTTTGAATAGATTAACTATCTCATCAAATTCAGGCTTGTAATTCTTGCTGTAGTAGGTTTCGGTGTAAACATGATCGATATCCCACTGAATATCAGTAGTAAGGCTTTCAACGATACTGTCCTGTTGTTCTTTGACGGAAGCTTTAATTTCTTCTTCTGTCTGTGACTCGCCGTCTTCAGCCATCGAAAATCTATAATTGATTCCTCTTCCGGTTTCTGTGTAATCAATTAAAGGATTAACAATTGTAGCTATGGCGTATCCTTTAAGAGCATTAAGGTTATCCTCAGAGTTAAAAGCAGCCTCTAGTCGACTAAGTAAATCATCATGCTCAAGATATACTTCTGTATCATCATTGATGCTATATTCAGCACCTGTCAATATCGTAGCCAAATGAGGATAAGAGCTCTTGAATTCCTTTAGTGTCATATTTTTGGCTTCAGTATTGTATTCTTTTAAGGAAAGAGTCTTAATTATTTGGGTTGTATCATTTGATATATTACTGTCAATATCAAACATTTTGAAAAGTGATGATATATACTCTGACATATATTTATAGCCGCTTTTGGTTGTATAGTTCTCTAAGTATTGTTCTGTAGGCTTAACGAGTGGATAGTAGCAGTACTGAGTATTAAGCTCGTTATCAGGGGCAGGAATCTTGCCGGCTACAGTGTCTTTTAGCTGATCCTCGTTGTTGATAATAAATTTAAAGCCGTTAACATTGACAATCGAATTAATTCCATCGTGGGCAAATTTGCCGGAAAGCTCTAAAAGCTCGTTAGTTGACTTGGTCTCTAATATAGGGGTGATAATATTATCTTTTATGTCCTTGAAATATGTCTCCTTACCTTCTTTGGTGTAAATGGTCTTAGCGGTAGAGAATAGGCACTGAAGAACGTCCTTGGATGTATTGTCCTCTTGCTTACCTGCTTTTTTGTAGGTTTCAAGGAGTTTATTAAGATTATCCTCGTAAATGTTGTTAACCTCTTCGGCGTAGTTCCATTTGATACTTCCGTCATCTTCGGTGTATCGAACCTTATCTTCCTCTGTCCACTTTGAGAGGAGCTCAGTTGTCTTTTGGGTCTGCTCTTTAAGATACATATCGTCGGTCACGGGTACATCATTGGCCGTAGCGTATACCTTTACATTGGCAGATTTGGAAATGTTAGAACCATCGGTAGTTGAAATGGTAATCTTGGTTGTTCCTTCTTTAAGACCCATCATGTATCCCGCTTCTCCAAGCTTGATGATAGATGGATCGTCGATTGTGACCTTCAAACAATCATAAAGGTAGAAATCATCATTTAGCTTCACCTTTGCTACATATGAAGGTTTAGCACCTATGACCGCGCCAACATAAGTTGCGTAGTTAGCGTAATTAAGTTTGATGTCACTTAAGACATTTTTGTAGGTGTTATTAACTTTAACATCACACTTAAGAGTCTTCTTGTATGATTTCTTCTTAAGTTTATAATTGACGGTGACATTTACCTTGGTTGTACCTGTGCTCTTAGCTGTAATCTTACCACTCTTGTTGACTGTGGCAACATCAGTGTCAGCAACCTTGTAGGTAGTCTTTTTGATCTTGATTTTTTTGCTTTTTTTGATTTTAAGTGTGGCGGTGCCGCGTGTTATCTTTTCTCCGTTCTGAGCAACGGTCAGAGATACGGATTTCTTGTTCAGAGATACCTTGGCTGCTGCATCGGAAGTTGCCGGTGCAACGTAAGCATTTGACATAATAAGTGCAAATGTTAATGCAAATGCTACACATCTCTTAAATAATGTTGATGTCATAGAATCTTGTCTCCTTTGCTTTAATATAGTTTTAATAGTATATCATATGAGGGGGGTGATATGGAATATGTAAGTGATTTACAGCAGGAGGGGATGATGATACAATAGTACTTGATATAGATAAATGTGGGAGGAAGTAAGATGAATAATAAAGATGTGTCTGCTGTTTTGCACGATATTGGTAAGATTGGTGTTCCTAATATCGAAAGTATATGGCGCAAGATGCCGTTAGAGAGGAGTTTGTTAGGAACTCCGGATCGCAGTTTGATTCGGATATAGCTGAACAAATGATAGCAATTATTGATGAAGATAAAGATTATATTCTTCATGAGTAGATAAGGATTGAGGAGTTATGAGTATAAAGAAGTATAAAGCTAAGAATCTCGGAAATGATAAGTATGCTTTGGGCGAGAGCCCGTTTTATGATTCAAGGTATAATAGGTTATCGTGGGTTGATATTATTGACAATAAGTTTTGGTCTATGAATAAGGATGGCGAGAGGACTTCATTTGATTTAGGACAACCGATTGGTGCGGCCGTTCCTACATTTGACTCGGATGCAATGATTCTTGCCGCAAAGGACGGGTTATATCGCTATGAAGCCGGCAAAGTGGAGCTTATATATGGGTTAAATGATACCTTTAAGCCTTACATAAGGTGTAACGATGCCAAGGGTGATCCTTCGGGAAGACTATGGTTTGGAGCGTCCGTAGCTGATGATGAGCATGAGGCAGAGGGCGATTTATATAGGTATGACGGAGATAGTGCAGTTGTAATGCAGGCAGGAACCAAGATTGCCAATGGAATGGCGTGGGATAGTGAGTGTAAGTATATGTATTTCGCAGATTCTGTTGACCATGCGGTCTATAGATATGACTACGATAAAGATAGCGGAGACATCAGCAATCGAGAGGTGCTGTTTAACATCAACGATGGTGCGCCTGACGGGATGTGTATTGATGCCGATGACAATTTATGGGTTGCAGTATGGGGTGGTAATCGCATTGAGAAGCATTCCGGCAAGAATGGTGAGTTGCTTGGAATCGTTGAGGTTCCTGCACATAATGTGACTTCGTGTTGCTTTGCCGGTGCGGGTAGCAATAAGCTCTATATTACTTCATCGGGGAATGATTTAAACGGCGAGTATGATGGATGCTTATTTACTTGTGAAGTAGACAGTGAGGGACTTGTTCCTGATTATGTTACGAGGTTAAAAATGTAAAATTTTAGAGCAGAAAAAACATACCGCTCTAAAAAGAAGATTTTAAGGAATTCTTGTTGAATAACAAATCGGAGGTGACGCTTATGTGTTTAACAGAATATAATGAAGCAGAAACCATGCAAATGTTTAAAGAAGAAGGTAGAGAAGAAGGCGTTCGTAATATGATTATTAACATGTTGGATAGAGGTAAAGATCCTGAGAGTATAGCAGAGTTCTGCGATATTCCAATAGAGAAAGTCGAAGAAATACGTGATAGTATGTATGCTATGAATTAACAATAACCGGGGCGGATATCCGCTCCGATTATTAATCTAAAATAAATTACAGGAGAATCATTAAGAGATTTAAATCAACATTATGAAGATTAGCTGTTAATCTAAGGATAAAAGAGCCGCTTCAACTAAGTCTCTCTTCTCAAATAACACGCATCCACCCTGATGATCGTCCTTTAGGATATCATTGTCTCGAAGGGTTTTAAATAACTTGGAATTAAGGGCTTCTCTTAAAGAGAGGTCCTTTACATTTACATCTGAATATGGAGAGAATGGGCATGGCTCCGCGCCGCCGTGAGAGTTGATGTGGAAGAAGCCTCTGCCAGCTGCGATACATCCGTCAGATCCTTTCTCATCTCCCGGAAATGATACAAATACCATGCTGTCATCAGTACTTCTGATTCGACTAATCTCACTCGTCAGGTATTCTCTCTCTTCTTCGTTAAGTGCAAGCTCGTCGTCCTCTTCGGATACAGGAACGTACTCGACGTATATGATAAGCTTGCATCCTCTGTCAGAAAGAGTCTTTAAGAAAGCGTCTGAAGTCACTTCGTCAAGGTTCTCGGTTGTAACTGTTATGGATGCTCCAAACATAATATTCTTATCACTGAGGTTGTCCATGGCAGTGATGAGCTTACTATAGACTCCGATTCCGCGTCTTGAATCGGTGGCGTATTGATTGCCTTCTATACTGATTACCGGAATCAAGTTCCTGTGATCGTCAAACATCTTGATATAATTGTCTCCTATAAAAGTACCATTTGTAAAAACAGGGAAAATGATATTCTTAAAGTTAAGTGCTTCTTCTATAACATCGCGCCTTACAAGTGGCTCGCCACCGGCTAACAAGATAAAGCTTATACCCATATCGTCAGCTTCCATAAAGATGCGCTTCCAGTCGTCACCGGATAGCTGATTAACAGGCTCTATGTCAACGGTAGCTTCGTTGTGTCTTGAATAGCAGCCTGCGCAGTGCAAATTGCAGGATGATGTGATGCTGGCAATTAGAAATGGTGGAATATGCTCACCGTTCTCGAATGCCTTAGATCGCTTCTTAGAAGCCTTCTTGCTGGCGCTTGCGAACTTTAGTAAGAATGCGGTCTCCTTGGGATTCTTCGCAGTAGCTTTAAGTGAGTCAGCGATAACTCGCTCAACTCCGTGTGTCATATATGCTTGAATATCAAATGCTTCGTTCATAGTATCAGCTCGCTTTCATAAGGTACGTGAGGGTGGTAGCAAAATAATATAAGTTGCACGCAATACAATAGTATAAAATGAAGTATAACACAGAAGGAGTGTTTTGTCAAGGTTTAGAACGTTGTGTTGGATAGGTATCCCCGGCTTTGGTATATCATTTCAAGTTTTCTCGAATAATACTAGAAAGTTAGAGGATTAAGTGATACAATTACTGCTATAATGGTCAGGAGGATATGCCGGAAGGAAGAAATGATATACCTGATGATTGGGTTATTAAGGAATTCTTGTTGAATAATTATTCGAAGGTGGCATTAACATGGAACTTAAGAGAATCCCACATAGGTTAACCGTGTGTAAAGTGGCAGATGTATCTGTTATTGATATGAATGCAGATTTCTATTTTATTGGAAAAACAGATGAGGAGCTATCCTTGGTGTGCAGAACAGAGGATACTCCGGCGGAGACGATAGAACGTGACGACGGCTGGAGAGGTTTTCGTATTCAAGGTGTACTGGATTTCTCTTTGATTGGTATTCTATCAAAGTTATCCGGAATTCTTGCGGAACACAAGATTGGAATATTTGCTGTATCTACATACAACACGGATTACATTTTGGTCAAGGAAGATAACTTTGAAAATGCATTAAGTATACTGAAATCAGAAGGATATTCTGTTTTGTAATAACTCAATAACGGCAGAGGATGTCTTAAATCTCCTCTGCCGTATTCTATGTAGCTGTCTTATTCATATCAATCGAGTATCTCTCCCGCTTCTTTAAGCAGTTCAATAATAGGCAAATGCTGTGGACACACGCTTTCACAATGTCCGCACTCGATACAGTCTGATGCCTTGCCGTGGCTTTCAACGACTCCTGAATAGAAATTCTTAGATCTCCAATCGTCCGGGTAACGCCTTAACGTATTGATGGTTCTAAATACATCAGGAATGCTGATTCTCATAGGACACCCATCAACACAATATTTACAAGCGGTACATCCTATCTGAGGTGTCTTGAGCATCTGCTCGGTAACCTCGTTAATAATCCTCATATCATCATCGGTCACAGGCTCAAAATTCTTAAAAGTGTTCAAGTTGTCGTTCATCTGCTCCTCGTTAGACATACCTGAAAGTACAGTCATAACATTAGGAAGCGAAGCGACATAGCGAAGCGCCCAGGATGCAATCGACATGTCAGGGCGAGCTGCTTTAAACTTCGCCTCGATGTCATCAGGCATGGATGCGAGCATACCGCCTCTGACAGGTTCCATAATGATAATCGGAATATTCCTCTCATTTAAAATGTTGTAAAGCTCCTCTGACCTTACAACAGGGTTGGTTCTGTCAAGATAGTTGAGCTGAATCTGTACGAATTCCATCTCCGGATGATTGTCAAGCACCTCGACTAAGAGCTCGGGACTTCCGTGGAAAGAGAATCCGAAGTGCTTAATCTTGCCCTCTTCCTTCTTCTTCATTCCCCAGGAAAAGCAATCATACTTAACATAAGTATCATAGTTATAACCATCTTCAAGCGAATGCAAAAGATAGAAATCAATGTAGTCAGTGCCTGTTCTCTTAAGTTGTTCGTTGAAAATGCGGTCAATATCACTTTCTTTGTTAATCTCCCAAGCAGGAAGCTTGGTTGCTAACATAAAACTGTCGCGAGGATATCGCTTGACGATTGCTTCTCTTGCAGCGACTTCTGACTTGCCACTGTGATAAACATAAGCGGTGTCAAAGTAGTTGAGACCACTCTCCATATACTTATCCACCATGTTGCAGACTTGATTGATATCGATCTCACCGTTATTCTCCGGTAAACGCATAAGACCGAAACCAAGTTTAGACATGTTATTAAGATCAATACTCATAGTAAACCTCCTTTTTGTATTATTCCTCCCTCTTTTTAGCATTGTATCACATGAAAGTTACATTGAGAAGATATAATGTTAATTATCCCTCATATTATCATTTGACATAAATCAGAGGCTTGAATTATAATTAATAATCAAAAGATAGGAGAAACATTATGAGAATCAGATCAACAATCACGAAACTCTCGGTGGTGCTTTTATTCAGCTTTATGTTAGCATTTGCATTTGTAAATGTACACGCAGAAGCCAAAGACATCGCGGCTACAAGCGGTGAAGCTATAAGCGTTAATATCACTATGGGCGACGAGGGTAAGATAGTTCCTCAGTTTGACGGCGATATTACTGCGATGAGATATGACTATTATCTTGACAACGACGGAGTATTATCTATAGACGATCAAGGCAATTATAAGACTCTTAAGCCCGGAACAGTTTTTATAAGCATTACGGGTTATCAAGGTTACGATCCTGCATTTAATTCTAATGTCACAATCAGTGTTTTTCCTGATATGACCAATGCGACTCTTTCAACCGATTCGGTTACAGTCTATAAAGTTCCGACCTATATAGCTAAGAACAAGCCATATTACGATGCATTACAGACTACCATGATTGAGCTTAGCGGAGATGCATTTGCCAATGTTGAGGATCTCTACGATATTGATGATTTCAACGCAAATGATATCTTAAAGTACACTTCAAGCAACAAAGCGCTTAAACTCAGCGTTTCGTATGCCGGAGATAAGCTTTATATTCTTCAGGAAGCAGCCAAGGCCGGCAAGGCTGAGCTTCTAGTAACGTTGTATGGCAAGGAGTTTAAGATTAATTATGAGTGCATCAAGGCGAGTATCTCTGATCAGTCATACCTTCTTGTAAAAGGTAAATCACACAAGATAAACGTTAAGGGTTACAAGGGTGATGTTGTCTGGAAGTCAAGTAAGCCTTCAGTTGCATCAGTTGACGAGAATGGTAAGGTTAAGGGCCTAAAGACAGGCAACTGTATAATTACAGCTAAATGTGGAGATTTTTACCTCGGTTGTGCCGTTTCGGTAACAAGCTCCAAGCTTAAGAAAGTTACTGAGCGAGCAACATACATAGGCACACATTGGAAGTACAGTCAGCCTAAGCGTGCAGTAAGTGGATATTACGATTGCAGTTCCCTTGTGTGGAGAGCATACCACGAGAAGGCAGGTCTTACATTTGGAACGCCTTATTATCCGGGTAACACGACTACGGAGTCGGCTTGGTGTAAGAAGAATGGCAAGGTCTTAAGCGGTGCAATGTCTAATAAGAAGATTACCGGTATGAAGCTTAATCCCGGTGATATTATGTTTAAGTCATATAAAAAGAAGACTAAGTATAAGACAACTTACCATGTAGAGATGTTTACCGGATACATTTGCACAAGTGTTAACGATGATGGTAAGGCCAACTACACTGCATTGTGGGCGGCGAGAGGTTTATACTATTCTACATACCAAGGTTATATTGTAGCGAGACCACTCAAATAATAAGGGCGATGCGCCTCTATACGCTTGACATTTGAGGGTTTGCTGTGATACGATATAACCATCGTTAACTAAAGTATAATGAATTAGAAGGTGGTTATTATATGGCAGGAACATCAACGAAAGAGAGACTTTTAGAGGCAGCTCTGGATTTATTCTCCCAAAAGGGATATTCAGCAACGTCTGTTGACGAGATAGCTGAGTCGATAGGTATTAAAGGACCTAATATATACAAGTACTTTAAGGGTAAGGAAGCGCTTCTTTATGCGATTACTGACTACTCTGTCACTAAGTACAAAGAGAAGATGAGCATGAATATTGATATCTCTAAGCTCGTTCATAATAAGGAGGAACTTAGGGAGTTCAGTTTAAATCAGATCAAGTACACGCTTACCAACAATGATATTATAAGGCTCAGAAAGATGTATACACTTGAGCAGTTTAGAGATGAGCATATGAGAAGTATGATGACCAGACAGCAGTATACTGCTATCATGGACATATACATCAAGATATTTACTGAACTCGTACGAACTGGACAGATTAAGAGTGGAGAGCCGGATATCCTGGCTATAGAGTATATTTCGCCTACTTCTCTCCTTATTCAGTTGTGTGACAGAGAGCCCTCAAGAATAGATGAGGCCATGGATATGATTACAAGGCATATCGATTTCTTTATTGAGAAACACTTTGCATAATAATAAATATGGTAAGGGGCTGTAAAAAACTACCCTCAATTATTCTAGTATCTTATACTATGTTATTCACTATAAATTAAAATCTCTTCACAATTAAAAAAATATATGGTAAAAAGAATACCCTAGTGTTATAATGAATTAGATATGGTGTACGGTAGGGAGTAGTGTCATGAAGAGAGAAGAGACTGCTAATAACATAAATGAATCTAAGCGAAAAAGAACGCCTATTGCGTTCTATTTTGTGATGCTTGTTTTTTATTTTATATGCACTATATTATTAGGTAGAGTAGCTCAATCAGAGGGAGTTGTTACGTTTGCCGGTAAGGTATTCCCAATAGCTTCGTTTACAGGAGTTCTGTCTACCTTAGTTAACTTTGTCACTATCTTCATGGTCGTTTTTTATAATAAGCTTGGATTTGTAACCGTAATGGTTATAGTGGGTACACAGTTGCCTATGCTGGTCAGGCGTATTATGATTCAAGAGGTTGTGACGTCATTTGCGGGGCTTTTTACTAACGTGTTTATTCTTGTGGCTTCAATTATCATTTACAGAAGAAACAGAATGATAGATAAGTATCAGGCAACTGAGGTTGAGCATCTGAAGGAGCAGCAACTTCTGTCTAAGAGGCTGTTTGAGCAGACAGCTACGGCTTTGGTCAATTCTATTGATGCGAAGGATACATATTCACGCGGACATTCGGTGAGGGTTGCCGAGTATTCTGAGAAGATTGCCCGAGTGGCAGGTAAGAGTGATGAAGAGTGTGAGATGATATTCTATTCAGCTCTTCTTCATGATGTAGGTAAGATTGGTATTTCGGATGCTATTATTAACAAGAATGGCAAGCTTACTAACGATGAATATGATATCATTAAAGAGCACCCTGTTATGGGCAATCAGATTCTTTCAAGTATTGAAGAATATCCATATTTGAGTGTAGGTGCGCATTATCATCATGAGCGCTATGATGGCAAGGGTTATCCTGACGGACTTAAGGGTGAGGAGATTCCTGAGATAGCAAGAATTATATCTGTTGCAGATGCTTATGATGCTATGACATCTAATCGTAGCTACAGAAGCGCGATACCTCAGCAGATTGTTAGAGAAGAGATTGTCAAGGGTGCCGGTACACAGTTCGATCCGGAATTTGCGATTATTATGCAGCATTTGATAGATGTTGATACAGACTATCAGATGAGGGAGCGTGTCGGCTCAACAGAGTTTGATGACAAGAAAGAACTTCATTGCACAGATTATAGAAGTGATATTTCCAATGGAATATATGTTAATGAATACACTACTTACATGCATATGAAGTACACACCTAATGACAGTTCATCAGGTGTTCCGATGATTATTCTCTTTGACTCGTTGGACGGTCAATATCATGATGATGCCAAGAGCATTAAGGAGTTATTGTACTTTGAATATTGTGAACTGTTCATGGACGGGAAGTTCAACAATAAGAATGTAAGAGAGATTAGCGTTAAGACACATAAGAGTGCTAATGCAGGCAAGAAGACTAAGAGCAAGGAATTTAAGGAATACGATATTGAGGCGTCGAGATATAAAGATCACGCTCTTATTAAGATTGATGACGGTAGTGAAGTCGTTGAGTTTACCATTGCTTTGCCTGATAATACAAGATGGGCGTATATTGGCGTGACGGGTGAACATTGCGTTATTGCTGATGGAACTGTTAAGAAGACGAGCACGCCTATAGCAAGTGATTACATAACCAGAATTGCTGATGAGATAAGCTTTATTGACGGTCCTGATGGCGATATTCCTAATATCCAGATTGACGGACATAGAACCGACAACACCAAAGGTATTAAGCTTGAGGACAATCTTAAGATAACATTTCACTCTAAGAGTCTTCCTACAGCGAGGTTGCTATGGCACTGCCCATATGTGACAATCTTTTATTCCGATGATCAGAAGGTGTTTGGCAAGGGTTATAATGAATATGCGCTTATCAGACTAGACGGTGAGAGTTGGGATGAACAGTCAGATGTAGACAACAAGATAGTTGTTACCAAGAATGACGATTTTCCTGGATGGGATGAGTGGAAGGAAGCCAACAAGCAAGGTTGCGATTATGAGATTACTTTCGAAAGGAAGGGCGATATAATAGTTACCTATACGGAGATTTTGGGATTATCGGTTGTTAACACAACGGTGATTAGAGATGGGGCAGACAAGGTTTATGTTGCGCTAACCGGTGATCAGTGTGCATTGACTAATATCAAGATTGGAAGATAACGATTAATGAAGTCCGATTGGAGTGATTCCAATCGGATTTAAAGGATATGACTAAGTCTGATGAGCAGAAGAACGGCGAGACTCTTAACGTAAAAGATTATATGTAGTAATTAACGCAAGCCTGTGAAATTTTTCACAGGCTTGTTAAATATTTAATTAAATTGATTTAATCATCTTGAAGTGGTATAATTTAGTAAATGCTGACAAGTCGAATTGGTTACTTTTACCAAAGGTTTATTCTCTGACAGGAAGGGTGGTTGCTATGAAGAGATTTTCAAGGTTTGTAGCATTTGCAGTGACTCTGTGCATGGTTTGTGGGTTATCACTTTCAGGAAGTGTTGGTGCAGGTGCTAAGAAAGCATATGTTAAGTCAGGCGTTGTCTATGACATGCCGGATGAGATGGAAGTTGGAGACGAGGAGACTGTTAATGTTGTTATCAGAGCCAACTGTAAGACCAAGGCGTTTGGCAAGTTTAAGGTAACTACTGACGATGACGATGTTGTGGAAGTAAGCAAGGTTAAGTGTGCTAAACCCGGTTCTAAAGGTTCGTTTAAGCTTACCGCTTACGAGGAAGGAACAGCAGTTATCACTGTAACTACAATTAAGAAGAACAAGAAGGGTAAGAGGCTTACTTCTGACTACGAGATTGAAGTTACAGACCCTGAGTCAGAAGATATGGATGATGATGACGATTGGGACGATGACGATGATTATGATGATGAAGATTACGGCGATGATGATTACGATTATGACAGTGTTTACTATGATGACGACGATGATTATGATTGGTAATCAGTGAAGAGTAATAAAGCCGGCTGGAGGGTTGCCTTCAGCCGGCTTTTTTGCGGTTATGATAAGCTTAATTTAGCCTGGGCATAAAGCGCTGTCATTGGTGTGTCGGGGATAGGAAGGATGCCCATCTTCCTGTATTCGTTAACAGTTTCATATTCCGTAAGAGTGGAATCAAGTCCTGAAACATATATAGGGATGTTGAGCGCCTTGGCTTCATTTGCAAATGCTTGCATCTTATCTGTTACAGGTATGGTTCCTGCGTGATAGCCGCTAATAACTACAGCGCCGATATCGTCACTTAAGGCAGGATATACTATTCCTGTGTGTATGCTGGTCAGAATGACATCCTTTGAACCAAGGAGATTAGGATGGCGATTGGTACCGGTGTATACGAGATTAGACGGAGATGTAATGTTACCGGAAATGTAGGTCTCGTCTTCGAATCTGCCGTACCACATGTTCTTGATACTAATGACATCATCTGTTAATTCTAAGCCTCTGTGAATCATATCGCCACGGTGGATTGTCGGAAAGTTGTTGGTATTCCTGTAGCTTACATACACGCCTGTACCGTGGTGGCCGGCTATAAATTTAAGCGCGTATTTAAAGTTGTCTGTTCCGTTGGCTCTCTCATCATCTAAGACAAAGTTGCTTGAAACAAGGACTATAGGTATTTCTACATCAATAAAAGTATAGTAGAGAAACGCAGCTGTAAAGATCAGTGAGTCGGTTCCGTGGGTTATGATTATTCCTTCCGGATTAGTGGCCAGCACACTGTTGATTTCTTCGATAAGCATCGTAAAGTGCTCAAAGTCCATGTTCTCGCTTAAGATTCTAAATGGTTCGTAAGTTTTATAGTCTAACGGGACGGTAGTATCAGCGATGTTAATATTTGGAAATGAAGATAAGAGACGGCTCTCACCGGCATTTGTCGGGGAGATTACTCCATCACTTATTGAACTTCCGATTGTACCGCCTGTGTTTATTATAGCAATGTTCATGGTGTACCTCCGTTTATGTTGGTGAATATAATATTATAACATTTTCTTGTTTATTGATAGTATTATGTATGATAAAATGTAAAAAGATTTTGAAGGAGCAATGAAATGATAGACATAAGCGAAGCGAAGACAATAATAGATAAGCGAGTTTCAGAGATTAATCGATTTAATAATGTGACCTTGAATGTAGAGCATGACACGCCTTTTGTTGAGATTGAGGGATTTAAGGAGATGTCTTTTATCTCGCATGGATTCAGTACAAGGCTCGGTGGTGTTAGTACAGGGATTTATGAGAGTATGAATCTTGGGTTGCATCTTGACGACGACAGGGAGCTTGTGATAGAGAATTACAAGAGGATTACTTCTTCGATAGGAATTGATTATAAGCGTATATCTTGCCCGAATCAGCAGCATCACGACAATATTCTGGTTGTGGATGAAGAGGATGCAGGAGATGGAATTATAAGAGATTTGACTCACAATGATGTTGATGCGCAGATTACCAACGTGCCTAATCTGCCGCTTATAGTATATTCAGCGGACTGTGTTCCGATTCTTCTTGCAGATCCTGTTAAGAAGGTTATAGGGTCCGTACATGCGGGGTGGCGTGGAACCGTCATGGGTATTGCAGCTAAGACGGTCAAGAAGATGCAGGATGTATATGGTTGTGACCCTAAGGACATAAGAGCGGTTATAGGACCATCTATTGGGTTAGACAATTACGAGGTTGATCAGACTGTAATTGATGAAGTTAGGAAATGTGAGTTTATTGATTTTAGTGATGATAATGTAAGTCTCCTTGGCGCGTCGGATACATTTGACAATGAATTCATAATTGTAAAGGGATTACCTAAGGATGGAGTTTCAGGACCGTCTTACGGCCTTTATTTAACAGTCAAAGAGAAAGACAGATACATGCTTAATCTTTGGAATATCAACGAGTTGATACTTTATAATGCAGGACTTACTTTGGGACATATATATAATACTAAGATTGATACTTACACGTATCATGACTTATTCTTTTCGCACAGGTTTACCAAAGGTAGAAGAGGCCTTAATGCAGGAATAATCTCTATTAAGTAGAAAGGGGTTTTTTATGAACTACAGAAAGAACAAAAAGGGAGAGGACATTTCGATACTTGGATATGGATGTATGAGGTTTACCAAGAAGGGCAATTCGATTGACATTGACAAGGCCGAGAAAGAGGTTATGGAGGCTGTTAGCAGTGGTGTCAATTATTTCGATACCGCATACATTTACACCGGAAGCGAAGTTGCTCTTGGAGAGATTGTAAAAAGAAATGGTATAAGAGACAAGATTAATATTGCAACCAAACTTCCACAGTACTTGATAAGGAACCGCGAGGCGATTGATAAGTATTTTAATGAGGAGCTAAGCCGCCTTCAGACAGATTATATCAATTACTATCTCATGCATATGCTTACGGATGTCGCTGCGTGGGAGAATCTTGTTAGCCTTGGCATCAAGGAGTGGATTAAGGAGAAGAAGGAGTCCGGACAGATTAGGAATATCGGTTTTTCTTTCCACGGTGATACTGATATGTTTATCAAGATATTAGATGCGTATGACTGGGATTTCGCAATGGTTCAGTACAACTATCTTGATGAGAACACTCAGGCGGGTGCGGCAGGTGTTAAAGAGGCCAACAGACGAGGCATTCCTATCATTATTATGGAACCGCTCAGAGGTGGTAAGCTTGTTGACCTTCTTCCGAGTAAGGCGAAGAAAGAGATTAAGAATCACAAGAGAGGATGGACTCCTGCAGAGCTTGCATTCAGGTGGTTGTGGAATCAGCCGGAGGTTACCTGTGTCTTATCAGGAATGAATTCAATCGAGATGGTTAAGGAGAATGTTGAGACTGCCTCTGATGCTAAAGAAGGAGATTTCACTGAGGACGACTTTAAGCTGGTTGAGAATGTCAAGAATTATATTCTTGACTCGATGAAGGTTGGTTGTACAGGCTGCAGGTACTGCGTTCCGTGTCCTAAGGGTGTTGACATACCGGCTATATTTGCCTGCTATAACAATATGGCTATTGATGGCAAGACGGATGCGAGGTTTGAATTTGCAAGGCTTGTGGGTATTAGGAAGGAGTCAGCATTTGCATCACAATGCATCGAATGTGGCAAATGCATGAGTCACTGTCCGCAGCATATAGATATTATAAGTGAGCTCAAGAAGGCTGATAAGGCGTTAAGACCTTTACCTTATAAGATTGGAATTGGGATTGCGAGAAAGTTCATGCTCGAAGGAAGAAAGAAGTCCCAAAAGGCATAATAATAGGGAGTCGGTTATACCGGCTCCCTTATTAAGTAATCAATGTTGATAGTTGTTATCTGACTGTAATGTCGTCAAATGAAACAGATGGAGTTGTCTCTACATTAGAGTCTGTACCCATTCCATTGTTGTAATTCTTCTCGAAGTAGTCCCTGAAATTGTCGAAGTCAGTTGGTGAAGAAGATGAAAATGCTGAAGAAAAAGCAAATACACCAATTGTGATAGCTACCATAAGAACAAGTCCGATGATACCTGTTACAATACCGCCTGTACCCTTGCCATCTCTGTCGCCGTTGCTCTTCTTAGCGTTGGCACCGCAGATGATAGCGGCAATACCTGTGCCTAGTGAAATGATAGGGCAACAACAAGCACTTGCAAATGAAAATACAATCGATATAATACCGCAGACAATCGCAGCTGTTCCAAGCTTGTTAGCCTTAGCGTCCTGGTCTGCAGGCTGATTGTACTGCTGTCCGTTGTATGGGTTGTATGGCTGACCTTGTGAATTAGGGGTGCCGTATGCGTTGTAACTCTGACCCTGAGTGTTGTACTGACCTTGATTGTTGGTATTATACTGACCTTGGGTAGTGTTGGTTGTATTCTGAGTGTTGTACTGTGGCTGAGAAGCTTGCTCGGTAGGTTGAGCTTCGGGAACTCTGCCGTATCCTTCAGAGTCAACGGTTGCACTCTGCTCAGGTGTGTTAACTACTTCTTGATTAGTTGCAGTATCTTTAGTAGAATCGGTATTAGGCTCGTCGTCCTTGATAGGCTCGCCTGTATATGGATCGAATCTCATATTTAATCCCTCCTGTGATAAGTTTTATAGAAGGAATTATAGCATAATTAAATAATATAGACAAGTGGCGAACGATGTTCGCCGCTACGGGTGACAGACAGTATGTCATTCTGAGCGAAGCGAAGAATCTAGTAAGATTCTTCGGAACGATGTTCGCCGCTACGGGTGACAGACAGTATGTCATTCTGAGCGAAGCGAAGAATCTGATAAGATCCTTCGGAACATTGTTCCTCAGGATGACATGATATAATCGTGCTCCACGAATTAGAAAGGGTATTACTGATAATTATGAAGAAAGAATTAATGGAAGGGCAATTACTATACAGAATATGCGGCGTATTTCTGATACTCGTTGTTATATACTGCGCTATAGTTAACATTTTCGGAGTGGGTTTGAGTAGCCCTAACGCGTGCCTATTTAAGGAGTATACACACCTTTATTGCCCGGGCTGCGGGGGAACAAGAGCGGTTCACTCTATGCTTAGTGGTCACATAATAAGGTCATTAGAAGAAAATGCAATCGTCGTTCCTGTATTTGCATTTATATTATATTATTTCATAGGCGTTACCCTTGCGGTTAAAAGCAAGGGAACAAGAATCTATTTTCATCTTCACAAATGGATGATAGTCGTGCTTATAATCTTAGTCCTCTGGGTATCGGTCGGCAGAGACTTAGCTGTCGTGTATCTGGGCTACGATCCAATCGGCGATGTTGTTAGTTTTTGGAAATCTTAAGTAAACCCTTGAGTCTGTTAATGTACTCTTTGGTGAGCTTTGAAGGTGGAACATTGTTAGGAAGAATGTATCCGATTTCCATATAATCATTAACCTTTAGAGGTTTTGCGATAATGTTTGGACCGTTTAGTTCTTCGTTTATTACGCCGCTACAGATAGTGTAGCCGTTTAATCCAATCAGCATATTAAACAGTGATGCGCGGTCGCAGACGACGATTTCTTTGTCACAATCCACCGTGCTTAATATCTCCTCTGAAAAATAAAATGAATTGTGGCTTCCCTGCTCATAAGAGAGTCTGGGATAAGGCTTGAGGTCATCAAGAGTAAGTGATCTCTTCTTCGCTAAAGGCGAGCTCTTTCCGATGAAGACGTGTGGCTTGGCGGTGAAGAGCTTTGTGAACACAAGGTTGTTGTCGCGAAGAGTCTTATTAATGACGGTCTTATTGAATTCATTTACATAGAGTATTCCAATCTCGCTTCGAAGGTGGGCGACATCGTCGATGATATCGTAAGTCTGAGTCTCTCTCATGTGAAACTCGTACTTATCTCCCCCACACTCTCTTAACAATTCAACAAACGCTTCCACTGCAAATGAATAATGTTGCGCAGAAACCGAAAATCTAAGCTTGCCTTTCTGGGTTCCGTTGTATCTCTCTTCAATTAAGTTGGCCTGTTCAAGAACCTGTCTTGCGTATCCTAAGAATTCATCGCCTTCCGGGGTGAGCTGTACGCCTTTGTTTCCGCGAATAAAGATTGTGATTCCGTATTCATTTTCCAATTCATGAATTGCAGCTGTCAAGGATGGTTGCGCGATAAAGAGTCTTTTGGCAGCCTCTGTTATATTCTTAACATCCGCTACAGTGGTTATATATTGCAATTGTTTAAGTGTCATAACATCCTCCAAATAATAGATAATATCTGAATTATAACATTCGCCATAGATAAAATCTATGGCAAAGCAAAAGTTTTAAATATTTTACCTATCAGACAAATAGGACTATACTTCTCCCATATCATAATTAAAGGAGGAAGTATTAAATGTTAACTTCAGTTGTAGGATACCCAAGAATCGGAGCGGACAGGGAGCTTAAGTTTGCGTCAGAGAAGTATTTTAGAGGCGAGATAAGCGAGGAAGAATTGCTTAAAGTTGCTAAGGAACTTAGAACTGTTCACCTTAATAGTCAGAAGGATGCAGGGATTGATTATATTTCGTCAAATGACTTTTCGTTTTACGATTGCCTGTTAGATACTGCGGTACTTATAAACATTATTCCTAAGAGATATAAGGAATTGGGGTTGTCTGATTTAGATACCTATTATTCAATGGCTAGAGGATATCAGGGTGATAAGGGAGATGTCAAGGCGCTTGCCATGAAGAAATGGTTCAATACCAATTATCACTATATTGTTCCTGAGTTGGAGGATGATACTAAGATCAATCTTGTCGGTACCAAAATCTTTGATGAGTACGAGGAAGCTAAGTCAAATGGCGTAGAGACCAAGCCTGTTATTATCGGCGCATATACTTTGCTTAGCCTTTGTAGGTATACAGGTGCCAAGAATAGAGAGGATTATATAAATGACGTCATCAGTGCTTATCAGGGAGTTATCGCTGAACTTGATAAGCGCGGTGCTAAGTGGATTCAGTTTGATGAGCCTTCATTTGTAAGGGATTTAAATGAATCTGATATCGAGTTTATAAAGCGTTTATATCAAGCTATTCTTTCTGAGAAGGGAAATGCTAAAGTTCTCGTTCAGACTTATTTTGGTGATGTAAGAGACGTGTATGACACTATTGTTAATCTTGATTTTGACGCTGTAGGACTTGATTTTATTGAGGGGAAACAGACTGTATCATTAGTAGAGAATTACGGATTTCCTAAGGATAAGATATTGTTCGCAGGACTTGTAAACGGCAAGAATATCTGGAAAAATCATTATTCCAAGACTCTTGATGTGCTTGATAAATTGAAGGCGGAGGGGATCGAAGTTGTTTTGTCTTCTTCTTGCTCACTTCTTCATGTTCCGTATACACTAAGTGCAGAGGGCAAGTTGTCATCAGAGTATAAGAGGTATTTTTCATTTGCCGTAGAGAAACTTGTTGAGTTAAGGGAGATTGCGGATATAGCAGAGAGTGGTGACAGAGCTTCATTTGCATCATATAAGGCCAATGAAGACTTGTTCGTGAAGGGAAGAGACTCAGAGAATAAAGAAGTTAAAAAGAGAGTTTCTGAGATAAAGGGTTCTGATTACGAAAGACTTCCGAAGAGGAGTGAGAGAGAGAAGATTCAGAAGGAGAAGCTTAATCTTCCTGCATTTCCAACGACTACAATCGGATCTTTCCCACAGACTAAAGACGTCAAGAATAACCGTTCCTTATTTAGAAAAGGCGAGATTAGTGAGGAGCAGTATAATGAGTTTAACAGAGATAAGATTAAGCGAGTAATCGAGTGGCAGGAGAGCATTGGAATCGATGTTTTGGTTCACGGTGAGTATGAGCGAAACGACATGGTAGAGTACTTTGGAGAGTCGCTTGATGGATACCTGTTCACTAAGAAGGCTTGGGTTCAGTCTTATGGAACAAGATGTGTGAAGCCGCCAATTATCTGGGGAGATGTTAGCAGAAAGAAGCCTATTACCGTCGAGTGGTCTAAGTATGCTCAGTCGTTAACCGACAAGCCGGTAAAGGGAATGCTTACCGGCCCGGTTACTATATTAAACTGGTCGTTCCCGAGAGAAGATATCAGTATCAAAGAGTCTATGACTCAGATTGCTCTTGCGATTCGTGACGAGGTTCTTGATCTTGAGGCAAATGGTATAAAGGTTATTCAGATTGATGAGGCTGCGCTTAGAGAGAAGCTTCCTCTTAGAAAATCTGACTGGTACAGTGAGTATCTCGATTTTGCGATTCCTGCGTTTAGACTCGTGCACAGCGGTGTGAAGGCGGAGACTCAGATTCACACTCACATGTGTTACAGCGAGTTTACGGATATTATTCCTGCGATTGATAATATGGACGCGGATGTAATAACATTTGAAGCATCAAGATCAAATCTTGAGATTCTAGATTCCTTGAAAGAGTGTAACTTCGAGACGGAAGTCGGTCCGGGTGTTTATGACATCCATTCTCCTAGAGTTCCTTCTGTTGAGGAGATTACCGTTGCACTTAAGAAAATGCGCGAGAAAGTGAATGATGATAAGCTTTGGGTTAACCCTGATTGCGGTCTGAAGACCAGAGGGGAAGCTGAAACCAAATCAAGCTTGATTAACCTGGTTGAGGCAGCCAAGTTAATTCGTAAGGAAGCGTAATATTAATATCATTTTCCAATCTATAAAGAATATGCCACTCTAAAGGTGGTAACATCAGCTTAAGCTATGTGTTATAATTGATTTATGTACACATGACTTTAATACAGATTGGGGATTGATATCATGGCTAAAGACACAGGCGAGTTGGAGAATATTCTAAAAAGCACCCACACCGGCAATATCAAGGAGTATATTGAGGCAAATGCAGGCAGTATGCTAAAGGGAGATCGCCCGTTTACCGACTATATGCGCGACCTTATAAGAGATAAAGGAATTAAGCAACAGGATGTGTTTTTGGAGGCGGATATACCTGAGAGATATGGCTATAAGTTGGTGTCAGGTGAGAAACATACAAGGCAGAGAGATATCATTTTACGAATATGCTATGCAGCACAGTTTACTGTGGATGAAACCAACGGAGCCTTAAAGCGTTACGGCATGCCTACTCTTTACGCCAAGGACAAAAGAGACGCGATACTTATTGTGATTTTTAATGACAGACCGGGAGATATCTTAAAGGTCAATTCGGTTCTTAAGGATAATGGAGTCGAGACTCTGAAGTCAAGCGGCGTGCAAGATTAGTTATATAAAGCAGTTAAACAGCAGGTTTTGCCTGCTGTTTTCACTTGTTTGTAAGTGTGGTATAATATGAACACTTAACACATCTCATTTTAAAAGGCGGTATTAGTGTGGACGACAATGGATTAAGAATTCTATCCCAATATGAATATATAAGAGATATCAGTTCAGAGCATGGCGTTTCGCTTGTTGTGTCTAAATTAACGGGGGAGTACTGTGTACGAAAAGTAACTGCTGTTTATAATCGTGAGGTCTATGAATATATCAGATGTAATCCTGTCCTTGGAGTTCCTGTCGTAAAAGAGCTGATTGAAGATGGAGATAAGCTCATAATAATAGAAGAATACATTGAAGGGGAGACTCTTAGTGAGTGCCTTAATATTAGAGGTGTTGTATCTGAGGAAGAGACTTTGTCTATAATAATCAGATTGCTCGACATTCTTGTTTCATTTCATCAGAATTATCCACCTATTGTGCATAGGGATATAAAGCCGTCCAATGTAATATTAGGCAACAATGGGTCGGTGTGGCTTATTGATTTTAATGCTGCTAAATTCGTGGACAGCGGTAAGACTCAGGACACCGAGCTTATCGGAACCAAAGGTTACGCGGCTCCTGAGCAATATGGATTTGGTAGTTCAACAGAGCGCACCGATGTTTATGCAGTCGGTATGCTTATGAAGGAAATGCTATACGGCGATTCAACGCGTCCTGCCAACATTTCCCTTTCGTTGTCAAATGTAATTAACAGGTGTACTATGCTTGAACCGAGTGACAGATACGAGGATGCCTACTCTCTCAGAAAAGCTTTGCATGCTGTTAAGTACGGTCTTGAGAATAAGGGCAAGGAGCCGTTAACTGATAACACTGTTAACACTAACGCTTCAAGTATTAATTCACGTTCTGTTTCTGAGCCGAGCCGAGGTAAGCGCGAAAGTAAGAAGACGAATATAATCTTTGGAACCGTGATTGGCATGATATTGATTGCTTCTATTGTGGGTGCAGCTGCTTCTGTAATAAAGCTTTACAAACCTTACTTTAAAGAAATGACAAAGAGTGGCTTTGATTTCTCTAATAAACCGTATGGTACACTGGTTGAAGAAGATGGTAGTATCGTTGATATGAATGGTACGGTTTATACATATATGGCAGATGGGTGGAATCTTTATACTGCAAATATGATTTCAGATTCTGCAGTCAAGATAAGCAGATGGAAAAAGGGTAGTTCGAGTGACGTAGAGATAGAGCGCAATAAAGACTTGGGAGTGTATGATTTTGATAATCAGGATAGTGGCATAACATGGATAGATGAAGGGAAGAATGCATTTTCCATCGAAATAGAAGAACCTAAATATACATATTATGATACTACTGAGGAGCAGGATACTTATGTGAGGAGAGCTGTATTTACAATTAACAAAGTATCTGGTGGCAAGCTTATTACAACGTCTTGTAGGACTAATTCAGAGTATTATAGGTTTAAAGCGGATTCATATTATGTCTATAGAGCTATTCCCTTGGAGAACGGATTAATTAAGATAGAGAAATGGAAGGAGGCAGATTATCTTTCAGGTAATGAATACTATTATGATCTTACAACTGTTAATCCTGAAGGAGATGAGCTTGACTTTGAGTGGATTGATGATGACGAGTCTTCATTTACGATAAAGACACACGATCCTGAGGAGAAAGAGTGGTCTGAGGATAAGAAGGTGTTGTTTGAGAGGAAAAAATGACACTTTTGGAGGGTGGTCAAACAAAGTGCAGCAAATACGCGGTACAAAAATGGTTAAATTCCTCTAACATCATTCTTGTAATTTTTTTTCATTTGCGATATAATAACTCTATCTGGTGTTTGCATCGGAAATTTAAGATTGTTTGGAGGATTTTTTACAATGATCGTTTCAGCTAAAGAAATGTTAGAGAAGGCTGTTGAGGGACATTATGGCGTAGGTCAGTTCAACATCAACAACCTCGAGTGGACTAAAGCTATTTTGCTTACATGCGAGGAGCTTAAGAGCCCTGCTATCCTTGGTGTTTCAGAGGGCGCTGGCAAGTACATGGGCGGATTTAAGGTAGTTGCCGCTATGGTTAAGGCTATGGATGAGAGCCTTGGAATTACTGTTCCTATCGCTCTTCACTTAGACCATGGTACATACGAGGGAGCAAAGGCTTGTATTGAAGCTGGTTTTTCATCTATCATGTTCGACGGCTCATCACTTCCTATTGATGAGAATGTTGCTAAAGCTAAGGAGCTTGTTGAGATTTGTCACTCTAAGGGTATTTCAATTGAGTGTGAGGTCGGCGGTATCGGCGGCGAGGAAGACGGAGTTGTATCATCAGGTGAGTGTGCAGACCCTGAAGAGGCAGCTCAGGTTGCAGGTCTTGGTGTAGATATGCTCGCAGCAGGTATCGGTAACATCCATGGCAAGTACCCTGACAATTGGGCAGGACTTCAGTTCGATGTATTAGAGAAGATTCAGGAGAAGACCGGTAAGCTTCCACTCGTGCTTCACGGTGGTTCAGGTATTCCTGATGAGCAGGTCAAGAAGGCTATCGGTTTAGGTGTTGCCAAGGTTAACGTTAACACCGAGTGCCAGCTTGCATTTGCTGCAGCTACACGTAAGTATATCGAGGAAGGTAAGGACTTAGAGGGTAAAGGATTTGATCCTCGTAAGCTTCTTGCTCCTGGTACAGAGGCTATCAAGGACGTTGTTCGTGATAGAATCGCATGCTTCGGTTCAGCTAACAAGGCTTGATAATCGATTGGCTAAACAATTGACTTTAAGGACGGGTTTATCCCGTCCTTTTTCTTTTGTCTGAATTGCTAAATCAAGGTTAGCGATAGTTAACCATTTTTCGTCAAAATACACAAATTTTATTAAAAATTTTCGGCGCGTGAAGATTGCATAAAATTAAGACTAAATACATATTACTATGATACAATAAAGGTTAGTGCGTCAGGCATGTAGGGGTGTCTGGCTGGTTCGGAATTATATCATTTTAAGGAGGCTTGGTTTTTATGAGTTTATCTAAAGGCGAGGAGCGCTTTAAACGAGTCGTGGCGTTGGTGGTGGCATTTGCTGTGGCGTTAACTGTAATTATTCCAGCGAATGAAGGATGTGAAGTTAACGCGGAGGGTGAAGTAGGTCAGATTACTAACTATGAGGTATTGCGCGCCGAAGGAGCAGGACCTAAGGTAGTTAGGAATCTTGTTCAGGAGAATGAACGAGCTATCTATTTTACTATTGACGGAGTCAGGGCTGTAGAAGAGACAGGCAGAGGAATCTATAGTGTCAAGGTAGAGGGTGGAAGCGAGTACTTCTACACCGGAGAGACAATAACATCATCTACTACTACACCGGGCGTATATTACAGCGATGGAAGGAGCGGAAGCCTCGCTAAAGGCTATTATTTCGTATATCCTGATGGAGATAAGAGCAAGAACATTCAGGTTCAGGTCTTGGATGTTGATGCAGCATTTTCTAAGAATTTTTCTATCAATAAATCATCATTTAGTGGAAGCGCAGGAACCTGGATAACCGATGCTTCGCTTAAGTCTGAGCTTGACTCGATGGTTAATGATAATGCGTCTGCAATGTATATCAATTATACCGATTATAGCGGAGTTCCTTCGAGGACGCTTAGACCGGGAACTTCCAACAGTACGACTACATTCAGCACCTCTTTGTTAAGCTATTATGTTGATTCTGTGTCGGCAGAGAGAGTAGATATCAAGATTTATTACGGAAGCAAATACATAGGTCCGGCTTCGACACTTTATAGCTCATTTATTAAAATAGGCAGTGCGTTAGCTAATTCGCCGGGATTTGGTTACAACACCAATGCATATAAGCTTAACGCCAATATGCCTAGCAAGGATTATTTAGCTGTGCTTGATTGGTGCGTGTACAGTGATTCTAACGGTGCTACCGGAATACATTATAGTAACAGTAACAATAGTTCTAATTATGTTAAAGGTTCAGGAAGCACACCTGACAATGCAAGCTCACTTGCTCTTATTCCTGATGAGGGTGTGTATCTTCCACTTTCTGCAAGTTCGAGCAAGAAGAATTATCTGAAGATAAGATCGGCAAGTTATGCGGATAATCAGGCTCCGGCAATTAATGGAGCGGTAACGACGATATATGGAGCCGGAGGTCCAAATGTGATTACGTATAATTCGCTGAATGTAGGTCAAAACGTCGGCGTGGATGATGCAGATTTATTTAAGACTATGACAGTTAATGCATCTAAGGGAGAGAGGGTTCTAGGAGAGATTACATCTGTAGGTGGTAAGAGCATTGGTGCTTCATTTTCAGATGATTATATAACTATTACACCTTCAGGAAATATAACGGTTAAGAAAGGTAGTTCTAAAGCGCTTACCTACAAGCTTGTAACCAAGACTCCTTACACTAAGTTCAGAAATGAAAGCGGATCAGCTGCTACGAAGACAGAGCCTGTCATTTATGATTCGGGAAGTTCAGCGAGTCCGTCATCATACACTTTGGGATATCAGACATGGAATGTAACCCTCACAATATCAGCAATAAAGGGAGAGGGAGCTGAAGATACGACAGAGGCAACAACTACCGAGGCGGAGACAACAGCAGAGGCATCCACAACTGAAAATGGAACAACTACCGAGACTTCTACAACTGCAGTTGATGGAACGACAGAGAGTGCGACAACAAATGTTGACTCAACAACAGGAGCTAACGCTACTACTGAGACTCCGGTGGTGATTTCACCTCAACCGGAGGTTCATGCCGATGACCTTGGAAATGTAACTATCAGCAAAATTACAAGCAAGAAACTTAAACTTACTGTCAAATGGAATGAGGTCGCCGGAGCGGACGGCTACGAAGTATATATCGCCAATAGCAAAGCATTTACTAACTATGAAAGAGCAGCTGTTGTAAGTAACAAGACTTCTTGTGTAATTAAGTCATTTAACTGTAAGAAATTAAAGAAAGGCAAGAAATATTTCATCATGGTAAGGCCTTTTAAAGGCGCGCCGGTATTCACAACGACGGAGGACGGATACACTAAGGTGTGTAAGAAGAAAGGTAAGATGAATATTGTTATACCGAGCAATCCTGAGGAACCTAATCTAAGGTCGACCAAGATTCAGATTTCTACATCCGAGACATCAGGATTTAAGACTGTGGCAACGGTTAAGAATACTCTTAGAAGAAAGTGTACAGTCACGGTTAAGAAGTATAAGTCTAAGAAGCTTAAGAAGGGCAAGACGTACTATATTAAGTTGATTAGAACTATAGATACAACGCCTAAAGAATATGGCGATCAGAGTACTGTTAAAGGATGCAAATGTAAAAAATAAGGAGGCTCTTTATGAGTAGCTACAACAAATACGTCAAGAGAATAACAGCTATGGGAGTGGCGTTAATAATGACAATAAGCTTGTTGATTAATGGTTGGCAGGCTAATGGGGTTAAGGCTGAGACGATAGGAACGATAACTAATTATAATACGCTGTATTCTAATGGAGCAGGTCCGAAAGTTAATAGGAACACCGCCCAAGGAAATGACAGAGCAATCAGATTTTTGATTGATGGAGTTCAGGCTGTAGAGGAGACTGGTAGAGGAATATACAGTGTCAAGGTAGAAGGAGGAAGTGAGTACTTCTACACCGGAGAGACTATAACATCAGCTACTACCACCCCTGGTGTTTATTACAGTGATGGAAGTAGCGGAAGTCTCGCAAAGGGATGGTATTTTGTATATCCTAATGGAGATAGGACTAAGAATATTCAGGTTCAGGTGTTAGAATCTGATTCACGACAAACTGGAGAGATATTTATTCGCAAGTCTTCTTTTAGTTATGCGGAGCATACTTGGATCACAGAAGGTTCATTAAAGAGTGAATTAGATACACTCATACTAAACAATAATCGCTCGGTAATTTTGGCATATGTGAACTATAATGGAATAGTAGTTAACCCAGTTTATCCTGGAGCTTCGAATGGATCAACATCGTTTGAAGTAAATAACTTAAGGTATTATATTGACTCGGTATCTGAAGTAAGAGCAGACATAAAAATATATTACGGTAGCAAGTTGATTGATAAATCTTCTTCGGGAAGTAGTTTTTGTATTAAAATCGGAGATAGACTTACTAATGCTCCTAGTTTGGATTACAATTCTAATGCTTATAAACTTAATGCGAATATGGAAAGCAAGGATTATTTGGCTATTTTTGATTGGAGTATTTATAAAGATAGCTATGGCATTAGCAATAATGTGAGTTATAAACACACTTATAATGCTGCGGCTTATAATCCTGGAAGCGGGAGTCAGCCGGATAATCCTGATTCATTTGTGTTGATTCCTAAAGAGGGAATATATCTACCTTTGTCCGCTTCGAAAAAGAATTATTTAAAAATTAGATCAGCGAGCTTTGCGGATAATCAATTGCCGGTGAATGGTGATTATACTACTGTCTATGGTCCTGGTGGTCCTCACGAGATTACTTATGATTCGCTTAATGTAGGTCAGACGGTAGGTGTGGACGATGCAGATTTATTTAAGAGTAAGTCGGCTAATGAGACTAAGGGAAATAGAATCCTTGGAGATATAACCTCTGTCAATAATAATGCGATTGGTTCTGGATATTCGGATGAATATGTTACTATAACACCAACCGGTAGAATAACAGTTAAGAAGGGTAGTGGATCTCGTACTTATACACTGAAAACAAAGACGAAGTATACTAAATTTATTAAAGATACAAATACTGAGGCTGTGTTATATGATTCAGGTAGTGGAGCTTCTCCAACCAATTATACCTTTGGCTATCAAGAATGGACGGTAACATTAACAATTAAGTCTATTGTTGCTCCAACATCAGAAGCAGAAGAGACTGAAGCTGCAACTACGACAACAACTGAGAAGGCTACAACCACAGAAGCAACTAAAACAGAGGCTCCAACGACAGAGGCGCCTAAGTACAAGGTTTCTTTTGGAACTTCTAATTACACAGGACTTAGCAGTAAGATTAAGTTTAGTGGCGGCGGATTAACCGGGTCTAGTATCAATGTTGAAGAGAACACCAGCGTAAGTATTACAGGATTAGAGGGCGACAGTACATATTACGAGCCTACAGTAACTATCTCTTACGGTGGCAAAGAAGAGACTGTAACTAACGGCGTATTCACTATGCCTGCTACTAATGTTACTGTAAATGTTACTTATAAAGTTAAGGCTACGTCTAATATTACATATTCGTTCCCTGACAGACAGGGGGCAACTGCGACAGGACCTGCAACAGCGTTAGAGGGAACGACGGTATCATTTGCTGTGCCTGGTTCTAACGACCAGTATAAAGATCCTGTAGTAAGTGCTACTTATGGTGACGATAATTTGCCTATTTCTTCACTTAAGCCGGGCACAACCAATTCAAATGGTACAATCAATTATTCATTTACGATGCCTAATGGTAATGTAAATGTTAAGATTTCATATACGGAGAATGAATTTCAGATTAGCGCTAATTATGCTGATACATATACCACATACAGTGCTAATGACCTGATTCTTTCTAAGACAACAGGAAAGAAAGGTGAAGTTATAACTGTTACTATTCCCGCAGCTAACACAAGGTATAACACTCCTTCAGTTACTGCATCATCTGCGACCGGTAGTATTACAGTATCTAAGACATCTGATGTAAGTTATAATTTTACGATGCCGGCAGGTAACGTTACAGTTATAGTAACATATCAAAAGATTAGTTATAAAGTTACGACGTCGTCCAATAACACACAAGCTGCGATAAATGTTACTTCTCCTGCGTACCCTGATGCTAAAGTAACATTTAGCTGCTCAACGGGTGATACAGTTTATAAGAACCCTGTTGTTACTGTTAAGAGTGGAAGTACACCGATTGCATGTACATATTCTAACGGTTCGGGTTCATTTACAATGCCTGATTCTAATGTAACTATCGAAGTAACTTATGAGGTATGGCACGACGTAACGGTTACCACTAACGGACTTACGGTTTCTTTAGATAAGACCAATGCTAAGACCGGTGATAAAGTTACTGCGACAATGCAGATAAATGATACAGATTTCTTATACACCAATCCTAAACTTACAGCTACGGGGGTTACATTAGGCAATCCTAGCGATTCGGGTAATGTTAGAAAATATCAGTTTACAATGCCTGACAAAGCAGTTTCGTTATCGGCAACCTATGAGACTGCCATGTCACAGAAGGTTACAGTGAGTAACATTACCGGTGAATTTACAGCAAGACAGGCGCTTTCAAGCCTTTCACCATCAGGTAATATTACTGTTACCTACAGTGGCGGTGCGACGAGAACAAGAGAGCTTAACTCATCTTATTTCACGGACAAGGACGAAGTGACCGCTACAACAGAGGATGCCAATAAGAACACGATTAAGACTCACACAGTCACTGTTACAGTTACTGCGCCTGCTATCGGTTCTACATGTACGGCTGCAACAGGGACATTTACCTATACATATAAAGAGACAATTGCTCCTAATGAGAGGAAAGTAGCTTTATCGGTCGGTGAGAGTATGACCGGTTCTGTAACACTCAGCAAGTCAACAGCAATAAAGGGAGATACAATCACTGTCAATGCCAAAGCATCCGCTAAATATGCTTTCCCTACGATTACTGTGGATCAGAAAGTGGGAACTCTAAGCCCTACTTACGATTCGTTAGGAAATGCGACTGCTACGTTTAAGATGCCTGATGCTGACGTAACAGTAACTGTCAAATATACTGCGATAACATTGGCGATTACTTCTTCTAAAGTGACAAGCGGAGGCACATATGATGCAGGGACTAAGGCGATGACAGCCGATGAACTTAAGGCGCTTTGTACTGCAACAGCTAAATATGGCTCTAAGACAGTATCAGTTGCCGCGTCGTATATTTCTGCGGCAATAGGTAAGGAAACAACTACCAACGACAATGGTACAATCAAGCATAGCTTCCCTGTTACTGTTACCGCTAATTATGGTGAAGTGGCATCTGAGTATAAGTTTACTTATGTATACGGAACTCCGGCTTCATATAACATAGTTGCTACAAGTGTTATGAGCGGAGTAAAGATAGAACCTGCAAATGCATATTTCGGGGATACAGTTACGGTTACGGTTACTCCAGTTGCTGACACTCCTGAATATATCTATAATAATGTAACTTGGACATATGGTAACGGAACTGCTCTTGCTGTTGATAGCGCAGGAACTAATAAATATACATTTAAGATGCCTGCGGGTAATGTAACTGCTTCTGTTAATTATAGCAAGATTAAGAGCATTGTAATTAACAAACCGACTACTATCAAGGAGTCTTACGATAAGAAGGTTTCAGATCCTAATTCTACATTTGCTGCACCTACAGCAACGGTTACTTATGCTAACAGCAAAGTTAAGACAATTAATCTTACCAAAGATCAGTATGAATATGTAGAAGATACCAATAATATCAAGGTTACCAAAGGATTACTTAATTCTGCTACCGGTAAGTATGAGTGTGAGGCAGAGGTGCCTATTATTTTGAAACTTAAGGATGGCTACAAATATGGCGGATTGATGGCGGCTGAAGTTAAGTTCGCATATAAGTACAGATATCCTGAAGGACAGTATGCGGTTAATTTATCAGGAGCTTCTATTTTAAAAACAGATACAGATCCTGTGGCAGAGAAGATTGACGATAAAGAACTAGCATCATTGGTTGATTTAGGTCGTGATCCTATTGACGGAAAGGTTAAGTACGATCCGGGTGAAAAGGTTACTGTAAAAGCTTTGTCAAATGCATTATATGCTTACGCTACAATTAAGTCTTCTGAGGTTACTGATATAACGACAACGTACGGCGAAGACGGAACGGCAACATTTGCATTTACGATGCCTAATAAAGAGATTAGTCTTGCAATTACATACGCTCCTCTCATGAAGGTTTATGTAAGCAAAGGTATCACTACCACAGAATATGACAAGATGATGGACGTTAAAGGTGCAAGTCTCGATGGTGGAGAATTTACCCTTGACTTTGGCGGAAAGAACAAGATTGTCAAGAGTATGTGGAACAAGGAGAGCAATGAAATTAACGGTATGCTAAGTGTTGCATCCGGTGAAGCTAAGCTTAAAGAAACCAAAGACGGTAAAGATATTTACGAAGTTCCGGTTAATGTTACATACAATGCAACTATTAAAGACAAGAAGTATTCCGTTAAGGTTCTTAATTCTGAATCAGGAGCAGCAGGTGAAGCAACCCTTACATACACATATGCAGTAGATAAGGATTTCACAATCACTAAGACTGCGTCAGTTAAAGAGGTTCAGGAGTCGGCAGGATATGTTGTTAAGGCAGGCGGTAAGAACGGCGAGAAGATAAGAGTAACCGTTCCTGCTGATACAGACACATACATTGAGCCTATTGTAACCATTACCGTAAACGGAAAGACCGAGAAGCTTACTTTGACAGACGGCTACTATGAGTTTACATTAACAGGTGATACAACTGTAAATGCTGACTATGCTGTGCTTAGTGCGATTGAAATTACAGATGTATCAACTCTTGGAGGAGCATCAGACAAGAGAATTAACGTGGCAGATTTTAACGCAGGTAAGGTTAAAGCTACTGCGGTATATAAGAGAAGCGATAATACTGAAATCAAGAAAGAGTTATCTCTTAACAATACCAATACATCATTTGCCGAGACATCTGCTCCTAAGGTTAAGGAAGAGAAAGAAGAAACCAATGTTTACGAGGTTGGTATTACAGTAACAGTTACTGTCGGTGATAAGACAGCTACAAAGGATTTCACTTATACTTACGAAGAGTCTAAGGCAGCAACAGATGTTGAGGCTGTTGAGGAAGAGCAGGCCAAGGCTGAGGTTGTGGATTCGGATGTTAAGTCTGACGCTTCGGCAGATGCTGCATTTGCAAAGCCTAAGATGCTTACCAAGAAATGTAAGTCCAAGAAAAAGAAGATTACAATAAAGTGGTCGGCTGTTGAGGGAGCTACGTATTACGCTGTCTTGATTTCCAAAAAGAAGAACGGTTTTTATGAGAGGAACAAGATTGTTCCTGCAAGCAAGACTTCTTATACTGTAACCAAGTTTAACGGTAAGAAGCTTAAGAAGGGTACTAAATATTTCATAAAGATACAGCCTATCTCCAATCTTCAGGAGGCCAGGGTTGAGACGAGTGAGGTTATTCAAAAAGCTGCCAAGAAGAAGGGCAAATTCACTGTCACGGCATCAGCCAACGGCAATCAGGCTGTAAGGAATATCACGGTTTATATGTCGCTTACGGGCGGTGAAGATGCAGGTGAGTGGAAGAAGGTTGCTTCTTACGGCAATACCGGAAGGAGTTATTCTAAGACTCTTAAGAAGTTCAACGGCAAGAAGATTAAGAAGGGCAGAACGTATTATATCAGATATCAATACACTCTGACGGATGCGGATTTTGGCGATGCGTCATCAATATCTGCCCCTATCAGGATTAAATGTAAGAAGTAAATATTGTGCATTTTGACCGGGTGGAATATTCCGCCCGGTTTTTATTTTTGCAAGATGTTACTTGACAACTTGCATTTAACCATATTATAGTAGAAAAGGTTTTTTAAAAAAGGAGGCATTTATAATATGAAGAAGATACCTTTCGTGACCAAAGAGAAATTAGACGAAATTATAGACAAGTACCCTACACCTTTTCATTTGTATGATGAAGAGGGAATCAGAGAGAATGCAAGACGCATACAGGAAGCGTTCTCTTGGAATGAGGGATACAAGGAGTATTTTGCAGTTAAGGCTACTCCTAATCCTACTATATTAAAGATATTGAAAGAGGAAGGCTGTGGAACGGATTGTTCTTCGCTCACAGAGCTTATGCTTTCCGAGATGGTTGGAGTTACAGGTAATGACATTATGTTTTCAAGTAATGACACTCCTGCTGAGGACTTCAAGAAGGCTAAGGAACTTGATGCAATCATCAACTTAGATGATATATCTCATATCGATTTTCTTGATGAGGTTGCTGGAATGCCTGAGAAGATTTGTTGTAGATACAATCCGGGTGGCAAGTTCGAGCTTGGTACAGATATTATGGACAATCCGGGTGATGCCAAGTACGGTATGACCAAAGAGCAGCTTTTTGAAGCATATTCAAGACTCAAGGATATGGGTGTTAAGGAGTTTGGTCTTCACTCATTTATTGCCAGCAATACGGTCAGCAATGATTATTATCCAACTCTTGCAGGCATTTTGTTTGAACTTGCAGTTGAGATTAAAGAGAAGACCGGAGTGTGTTTGGACTTTATCAACCTTTCCGGTGGTGTAGGTGTTAACTACACTGAGGACAAAGAGCCTAATGACATCATGGTTATTGGTGAGGGCGTGCATAAAGCATTTGACAAAATATTAGTGCCTAACGGACTTGGTAAGGTTAAGATATTCACAGAGATGGGTAGATTTATGCTTGCTCCTTATGGTGGGTTGGTTACAACTGCAATCCATGAGAAGAAGATTTACAAGGACTACATCGGTGTTGATGCATGTGCGGTTAACCTTATGAGACCTGCGATGTATGGTGCTTATCATCATATCACTGTTATGGGTAAAGAGGATGCTCCTCGCGACCATGTATATGATGTTACAGGTTCGCTCTGCGAGAATAATGACAAGTTCGCTATTGACAGAGAGCTTCCTGAGATTGAGAAGGGCGATGTACTGTTTATTCATGACGCGGGCGCGCATGGATTTGCGATGGGATATAACTACAACGGCAAGTTAAAGTCAGCCGAGCTTCTTCTTCACGAGGATGGTAAGGTTGAGATGATTAGAAGGCCGGAGACGCCTGATGACTACTTTGCGACTCTTAGAGGTTATGGAATTTAAGAATAAGGAGATATCATGAGAGAGACAATTGATAACATTTTAGGTAGTATAGACGATTTTGTGTGGGGAGTTCCTTTGATGGTGCTTATCCTTTTAGGTGGATTGCTCCTTACTATCAGAGTCAAATGTCTGCAGGTTCACAAGCTTCCTCTTGCTTTAAGATGGATGGTTAAGAACGAGGAAGACGGTGAAGGCGAGGTTACTTCGTTCGGAGCGCTCTGTACAGCTCTTTCGGCTACAATCGGTACCGGCAACATCGTCGGTGTCGCTACCGCAATTGGAACCGGTGGTCCTGGTGCTTTGTTCTGGATGGAAGTTGCTGCGTTCTTCGGAATGGCAACCAAGTATTCAGAGGGTCTTCTCGCTGTTAAATACAGAGAGGTTGCAGACGATGGTCACTCGCTCGGCGGACCTTTCTACTATATCGAGAAAGGTATGGGTTCTAAGTTCAAATGGCTTGCTAAGCTCTTCGCTTTCTTTGGAATCTGTGCAGGTCTTCTTGGAATCGGTACATTTACACAGATTAATGGTATTGTTTCTTCAATCCAGAATTTCTTCGATCCTGATATGGCTCATTCGGTAAATGTATTAGGTATCGGTGATTATTCTATAGTTGTTGTAATTGCTTCAATTATATTGGCTGTTTTAGTTGCGCTTGTTGTAATCGGTGGATTAAAGCGTATTGCATCTGTAACACAGGTTGTAGTTCCATTTATGGCTATTCTCTACTTCGCAGTTACATTGGCTCTTATTGTTGTTAATATTGAGGCTGTTCCGGATGCTGTTGTTACTATCGTTAAGGCTGCATTTTCACCAAAGGCAATAACAGGTGGTATTGTAGGTTCAGTGATCGTTGCAATGCAGAAGGGTGTTGCAAGAGGTATCTTCTCAAATGAGGCAGGTCTTGGTTCTGCTCCTATAGCTGCAGCAGCTGCTAAGACTAAGGAGCCTGTAAGACAGGGACTTATCTCGATGACGGGTACATTTATTGATACAATCGTAATCTGTACTATGACAGGTCTTTCAATCGTTATCACAGGTGCTTGGAAGGTAGAAGGTTTAGAGGGTGTTCAGATTACAACTTATGCATTCCAGAATGGGTTGCCGTTCCCTGCTAAGATATCGGCATTTATCCTTATGATATGTCTTGTGTTCTTCGCATTTACTACAATCCTTGGATGGGATTACTATTCTGAGAGATGTTTAGAGTACATGGCAGGTGGTAAGAGTAAGTCAGTTCTTGTATATCGTTGGTTATACATTATAGCTGTCTTTATTGGACCTTACATGACTGTTGCTGAGGTTTGGACTATCGCTGATATTTTCAACGGTCTTATGGCAATCCCTAACATGATAGCGTTATTTGCGCTTTCGGGTGTAGTTGCCTATGAAACTAAAGATTTCTTTAAGAGACATACGGATCTGAAACACGAGAAATAGAATACATAATTACGTCACCGGGATTTACTCCCGGTGCTTTTTTATGGCAAATCCACCTTGACGGTTTAATTGAACAACACTATAATGAATAACAACTAGGTAAATTATTATATAATTGGGGGCAGTTTATATGAGTTATCAGACACTTATTTCAAGGTTTATATCTTTAACCAAAGAATTTAAGTGCGCTATTGCTATATTCACCGAGGACGGTAATCTTATTCATTTGAATGAAGAGGCGATGGATATAATCGGCAGTAGCGTTATTAATTTTGAGTTTAAGCCGGGCAGGTATGTCGGCAACGAGGATTTTTTTGAGAATTTAAGAAGATACAAGACTGTATTTACGCACAAGGCACTCATTAAAGCGGGGACTGAAGTGTTCAAGGTGCGTGGAATGATGCATTTGATTACACCTTCTGATCCTGCCAACAATGTTCCGGAGACTTATTGTTTTGCATTTGATTTCAGAGAGGGAAGAATCTTTGGTAGTGTTACCCTTGAACGTATTGTTGAGAACTCCGGATTCGTGGCTTTCAACTGGGTTATGAAGCCTGAAGATGAGGATAACTGGTATGCGCAGTATGTGTCCAATACGGTAAGCAGGTTTGGCTATGACAGAGAGGAATTCTATAATAAGGACAAGTATTGGAAAGACCTGATTTATGAGGGCGATATTAATCGACTGAGAGAAGAGTTTATTCATAACTGGAAGAGTGGCAGATTAGAGTACACAAGAGAGTACAATCTTATTATGGGTGACGGGCAGGTTATCCCGGTTCACGGATATATTCATATTTTAGTGGATGGCAACAATAATTTTATTGGTGCAGAGGAATTGATATTTGACTTTGCGATGGAGAGTGAGCGTAATGCTAATCTCCTCTTCCTCGAAAATGTTATCAATAAGAGTAGTAATATTGTCTTGGTTTGGGAATACTCAGAGAGCGTTGATGAGCGAAAGATCAGATACGTATCATCTAATGTTGAGAAGTTTGGATTCAGACCTTCTAAGTTCAAGTCGGGAGAAGTGTCTTTAAGAGATTATATTCATCCGGATGAGAGAGAACAGGTTGTGAATGTCTTTCTTCAGTATTCCAAGAAAGGATTTACTTATCTTTCTCAAGAGTTTAGGATTATCAATCCTAAAGAGAAGGTATTCCATGTTAAGAGTGAGAGCAGTGTCATAATTCTTCCTGATGGCAATAAGTATATTGAGATGATTCTTACAGATATAACCGATATCAAGACGAAAGAGCAGCATTTGCTTGAATATCAGAGGTCGTTAGAGAAGAAGGTTGACTATATAGAATCAAGAGATGCGCTCCTTAGCGATATGTCTGTTGTTGATTTTGTACAGAAGGATGAGCTTCAGACACTTCAGGGTGCATTCTCCAAGTTGACCGAAAGCTACAATGCGGTTATAGATTTGGACGGAGAGCCGATTACATATCCTGACGGACCGGAGACTAACATGGGTGCGTTCTATGATATGTTTGAGCGTAAGGAATATAAAGAGAGCTACTTTGCTCTGTCTAAGGCTGTAAGAAAGAACCACAAGCCTATGAAGATTGATCTTGCGACTCAAGAGGTTAGTGAGCTTATATCCCTTAATAATCCTAATCTCACTGAAGTGAGAGAGATTAGACCTGACAGTGAAGAGGTTGGAGAAACAGAAGTTAAGCCGGTTACTCTTATCGGATATCCGCTTTTTGTGGAAGATAAGCATCTTGCGACTTGGATTACATGTCTGTTCTCGGATGCCGAGGAGGACAGGATGGCTTACTATGTTCCTTCGTTATGGAATATATGCAGAGCAATGGCTAAGTATGTTTATTCCAGCACCATTATGGAGAGAGAGTCTGAGAGGTCTAAGCTGGCTGAGATTAGAGCCGGAGAGCTGCTTAACAGAAATCACACCCTCAGGGATATTTTAAGAAGATGTAATGAGACCAATGATGAGGATGTATTAGAGTATGTTCTTCATAAGATTGGAGAATACCTAAAGCTCAGCAAGATTGATATTATGCTCTACAGCAGCGAGACCAACGAGAGGATAAGCTGGTATGAGTGGAAGGCTTACGGAATCAAGAGCAGTGAGCCGGAATTCTTCCTTTCGGACACATATTTTGAAGCGCAGAAGGAAGCATTTTTAACAGATGGAATGGTTGTATTTAACGGAAGCTCCATTCCTATCAGGTACAGAAGAGCTCTTGCTAAAGAGCGTGTAAGAGCTATGGTTGCAATGCCTATTTATACTTTGACAATGGATCAGCAGTACATTATATTCCAAGAGTTTGAGTACGACAGAGATTGGACTGACGAAGAGATTTCTTTTATGCAGTCTACCGTGTCAATCCTGCAGGGCTTCATTCAGCGTATGAGGAGCAATGTGGACGCTCACGAGGTTATGGAGCTTCACTTTGATTTTCTTGCGCTTTCAAGAGAATATATATACATCAAGAATCTCGACACTGACAAGATTACATATGTCAATCCGCGATTGGAGAAGCTTCTCGGTAATGTTGTCGGCAAGTCCGAGATTGAAGTGTTCAGGCACTCCGGAATGCACCATACAGATGCTATTGAGTCGATAGAAGGTGCAAGAGAGAGCAAGAACTGTATGATGTATTACAAGCTCTTTAACAGGCCGATGAGAGTAAGGGAGCTTGATTTTGACAAGCAGGGCAATCAGCGATTCAGAGTAATCGTTATAAGCGAAGAAGAATAGTATTATAGTGATTAACAAAAGTCCACTTATTTAGAAACCACTATAATTATTAAAGTATTTCAAATGATATGCCGATATATTAACTGATAGATTGCCGCTAGTACCTCGATTTCCCAATAAACGGACTAAATACTTGTCTAATTTTGATTTTGCTGCGTATTTATAGTTCTTTTATTTGAAAACGATGTACTAGTTGTGAAAGATTGTCTATTTACAGTATAATATGCCGCGGTTTTTGGGTAAAATGATGTTTTTGCGCATTACCCCTAAAAAGTATTTGAAATATTTTGGTTTTGAATTATAATAGTTAGCGTAGCTTTATAATATGTACTTACTATGTGGGTACCAGCTATTATAGCTTATAACTTGTTGAATATTAGCAACCATTTATTTATGGTGAAAGGGGATAACAATGGCAAGCACAGATATTGGAATTGATTTAGGAACCGCAAGTGTTTTGGTTTATGTTAAGGGCAAAGGAGTTGTTCTTAAGGAGCCAAGCGTAGTTGCATTTGATAAGGATACTAACAGAATCAAGGCAATCGGCGAGGAAGCAAGATTGATGCTTGGTCGTACACCCGGTAATATCGTAGCGGTCAGACCGCTTCGTCAGGGTGTAATATCCGATTATACCGTAACAGAGAAGATGATCAAGTACTTCTTACAGAAGGCAGTTGGCAAGACTTTCAGAAAGCCTAGAATTTCAGTCTGCGTACCTAGTGGCGCTACTGAGGTCGAGAAGAACGCAGTTCAGGGAGCTACCATCAACGCAGGTGCTCGTGATGTATATATCATTGAGGAGCCTATAGCAGCAGCTATCGGCGCAGGTATTGATATTGCGAGACCATGTGGTAATCTTATCGTAGATATCGGTGGTGGTACAGCAGATATCGCTGTTATTTCTCTCGGTGGTACTGTTGTTTCTACTTCTATTAAGACTGCAGGTGACGATTTCGATGAGGCTATCGTCAGATATATGCGTAAGAAGCACAACCTTCTTATCGGTGAGCGTACCGCTGAGGATATCAAGATTCAGATTGGTACAGCATATCCAAGAGCAGAGGAAGTATCTATAGATGTCAGAGGACGTAACTTAGTTACCGGACTTCCTAAGACTATTACAGTTACTTCAGATGAGACTATGGAAGCATTACATGATCAGACTTCATTGATTGTTGATGCAGTACATAGCGTATTAGAGAAGACACCACCTGAGCTTGCTGCAGATATTGCAGACAGGGGTATCGTCCTTACCGGTGGTGGAGCTTTACTTCACGGTCTCGAGGAATTGCTTGCTGAGAAGACAGGAATCAACACAATGACTGCTGAGGATCCGCTTACGGCAGTGGCAATCGGAACCGGTAAATACGTTGAATTCCTTAGCGGGAAGAGAGACGAAGATTAATTAGATAGTAATGCATAATAATTCTTAAATTCGGATCCATAAGGGTTATCAGGCATGCCTATCGGTAAGGAGTACGAATGCTAAGAGGTCTTTACACAGCCTACACCGGCATGAAGAATGAAGAGAGACGTATGGATGTCATAGCCAACAACATGGCTAACGCCAATACCAACGGCTATAAGGCAGAAGGTACATCGTCCCGTGCATTTTCTAAGGTGTTTGGTATCAAGATTAATGACGATTCTGAAGCATATTTGCAGAGGAGCATCGGCAAGATGAGCTTGGGTGTCAAGATCGGCGAGTCCTACAGAGACTGGTCAAGCGGCAGTTTTCGCGTAACGGATAACACATACGATTTTGCGATTGCCGGTAACGGATTCTTTACAATTAGCATGACAGACAGGAGTGGCGTAGAGCACATCAGATACACAAGAGATGGCGCTTTTACCATAACCTCGGAAGGATACCTGGTAACCAAGGATGGAGACTTTGTGCTGGATGATAAGGGAGGAAAGATTCAACTTCCTACCAATCAGGGAGATCCGTCTGTTGATGGTGATGGTAACATCATTTTCAACAATCAGACTATCGCTAAGTTGGGCATGGTCGATTTTGCAGATTATGACTACCTTGAGCAATATGGCGAGAATCAATTCGATGCCGTTAATGGAGCTACTATTATTCCTTTTACGGGATCTATTGAACAGGGAGTGATCGAGACCAGTAACGTCAACATAGTTGACGAGATGGTCAATCTGATTGCAGTTACCAGACAGTATGAGTCTAACCAGAAGATGATTCAGACTGTAGACAGTATGATGGATAAGGCTGTTAATACCATTGGTAAGGTATGATAGTTTTAGATGATCCGAAGACGAGGTGAATTATTATGATGAGAGCATTATGGACTGCTGCTAGTGGTATGACTAGTGAGCAGAGTAACGTAGATACAATTTCTAACAACCTTGCCAACATCAATACGGCAGGATATAAGACCGAGAAGGCTGAGTTCAAGTCTCTTCTCTATCAGAATCTCCAGAGCCGTTCCACTAACTCAGATGGAACCAAGAAGCCTGTGGCTGCACAGGTCGGCTTAGGTACGAGATTAGCTTCTGTAACTAGTAAGTTTTCACAGGGAATCCTTCAGGAGACCGGCAATTTTATGGATTGGGGTCTTGAGGGAGACGGATTCTACAAGATTAAATCAGGAACAGATACATTATATACAAGAAATGCAAGCTTTAGTTTGTCTATCGTGAGTGATGATAAGGTTATGGTCACCAACAGCAACGGATGGCCTGTTCTTGATGTTGATAACAATCCTATTGTCATTAACACCCATGATGAAGAAGGCAATCTTAAGTATAACACAGCTAACTTGAGTCTTAAGATAGACGGTAAGCTTTATTGCAAGAGCGAGGCTACCGGAGAAGAAGAGTACTTAGGTATTCAGGTGGGACTTGTACAGTTCGCCAATCCTGCGGGATTAGAGAAGACAGGAAGCAGTCTTTTTAAGGCGACCGAGAATTCCGGTCAGCCTATGGAGGAGACAGCTAATCCGGCACTTAAGAAGAGTACATTTAGACAGAATTACCTAGAGGCATCCAATGTTAATGCAGCAGATGAGATGGTTAACTTGATTGTTGCTCAGCGTGCTTACGAGCTTAATTCTAAGGCTATCCAGGCTGCAGATACAATGATGGATCAGGCTAACAACTTGAGAAGATAGAGAGCTTAATTAAGGAGGGATTGTTATGGATATGTCTATCGATAAGACATCGTTATATAGTCAATATTCAGCTATCACCAACAACAATAGCTCAGCTCTTAATGCTGCAACAAGTATCAACGCCAAGGATTCGACAGATGAGGAGTTGCTTGATGCATGTAAGCAGTTCGAGCAATATTTTATAAGACAGGTCATGAAGGAGATGAAGAATACCATCCCTAAAGACTCGCTTATAGGTGACAATGAATACATGAATATGTTTGAAGATCAGATGCTTGATGCTATGGCGGAGACGATATCAGACAATGCGAAGCTTGGTTTGGCTGAGCAGATGTATGACAATCTGAGACTTCAGTACAATACATCTAATATCAAGAGAGTTGATGATGCTGCGACCACGGCGGAGGCTTTGTCGGCAACAGCGGAAGCCAAGGCTTCTTCGGCGGCTGTTGAGGCCGAGGAAGAGGAGACCAAGGTTCAGGCAATATCGGAGATTACCAATTCAGTTGACATCTGATTACATTTTCTATAAAACGGGGAAGGAAGCTTCCCCGTCTTTTGTTTTGGAGGATTATAGTTGGAAGAGAGAACCAAAGTTATCGAGGGATATGTCCTTCGTATTCGCTACAGAAATGAGAATAACGGATATACTGTTCTTGTGCTTGATACGAGATACGGAGAGTGGACGTGTGTGGGTACATTTGCAATGGTATCTGAGGGACAATATCTGGAAGTGACCGGAATAGAGCAGGACAATCCTACTTACCAGGAGACACAGTTTAAAGTGTTTTCTTACGTGGAGAAGAGACCTGAAGACCTACTTGGTATGGAGAGATACTTGGGTTCCGGAGTTATTAAAGGTGTTGGGGAAGCGCTTGCTAAGAGGATAGTTAAGAAGTTTAAACTTGATACTTTTAGGATTATCGAGGAGGAGCCGGAGAGATTAGCTGAGGTTAAGGGTATATCTGAGAAGAAAGCTGAGAGCATCGCGATTCAGTTCGTTGAACTGAAGGAAGTAAGGGATGCTATGGTGTTTCTTGCGGGTTACAACATTCCAAGTCACTATGCGGTTAAGATATATGAGATGTACGGAGACGAGATGTACAATATTCTTAAGGAGAATCCGTACAGACTTGCCGAGGATGTCAGTGGTATCGGTTTTAGGGTGGCTGATGAGATTGCCAAAAAGGTCGGTATTCCTGAAGATTCGGAGTTCAGGCTCGCGGCGGGAGTGCAGTATGCGATGACGATGGCGGGTGGACTCGGTTACACTTATCTTCCGAAAGATATGCTTCTTAAGCAGGCAGCGGTATATTTGAATATATCGATTCAGGACGAAATCCTACCTGATATACTTGACAGACTTGTTATGGATGGCAAGCTTATCGCTAAGAGAAGTGATGATGATGAACTTAGATTTTATACGCCTTTGATGTATTACAGTGAGCTAAAGGTTGCCAAGATGGTGCTTGAATTAGACGATGTCTATGACGAGAAATCAGCTCCTAAGATTAGTGATGATACGATAAGTAAGATTGAGAACGGACTTGGCGTTAAGTTAGACGATCTTCAAAAAGACGCGATAACAGAGCCTATAAGACATGGAGTGACTATAATCACAGGCGGACCGGGAACCGGTAAGACGACGGTTATCAACGGTATCATAAGATATTTTGAAATGCAGGGTATGGAACTTCTTCTTGCTGCGCCTACGGGAAGGGCAGCTAAGCGTATGAAGGAAGCTACAGGATATGAAGCTATGACGATTCACAGATTGTTAGAGATTAGCGGTGATCCGAGCTCTGATATGCATTTTAAGTTTGAGAGAAACAGCTCTAATCCACTAGAGGCTGATGTCGTGATAATTGACGAGGTGTCGATGGTTGATATTCTTTTGATGAATTCACTTTTAGATGCTATTGCTTCGGGGACGAGGCTTATCTTGGTAGGTGATGTCAATCAGCTTCCGTCTGTCGGACCGGGTAATGTTTTAAAAGATCTTATATCTTCTAATGCATTTGCAACGGTTAGACTTATGCATATATACAGGCAGGATGAGGACAGCAGGATAGTGACCAATGCGCATATGATAAATGCCGGTGAGCAGATACCATTTGACAATAAGAGTAAGGACTTCTTCTTTATCTCCAGGAGGAATCCGTCGGAGATTGCTGAGGAGGTTGTGTCCCTGGTTAAGGAGAGGATGCCTAACTATGTGGGCGTTACCTCTAATGAGGTGCAGGTGTTGACTCCTATGAAGAAAGGTGATGTAGGCTCTATTGTGCTTAATTCGCTTCTTCAAAATAGTGTTAATCCGCCTTCTAAGGACAAGCATGAGAAGGATTCGGGTAAATTCACCTTCAGAGAAGGCGATAAGGTTATGCAGATCAGGAATAACTACAAGCTGGAGTGGGTTCTAGAGGATGAGACCGGCTACGAGATTGATAAAGGCACGGGTGTTTTTAATGGAGATGTCGGCGTGATTACTCATATAAGTGATTATGCTGAGGAGGTTACGGTGGAATTCGATGAGGGACACAAGGTTATATATCCTTTTTCTTTCCTTGATGAGTTGACTTTGGCTTACTCGGTGACTGTGCATAAGAGTCAGGGAAGCGAGTATCCCGTTGTCGTTATTCCGCTTGTTCAGGGCCCTCCGGTATTATATACGAGGAATCTATTATACACCGCGGTTACGAGAGCGAAGAAGTGCGTTGTAATAGTTGGTGACGTAAATGCAGTTGCGATGATGATTAACAACAACAACGAGCAGAAGAGATACAGTGGGCTTAAGGATGCGATACTTACTACTAGGATTTAAGAGGGTGATTGGGTGTTAGATATATTGTTTCCTAAGAGGTGTGCCCTCTGCGATGGTGTGCTCAGTGGAAGTGAAGTTAACTTTGGTTGTTGCAGTTTTTGCAATGAAAGGGTCGAGAGGATTCACTCTCCGAGGTGTTACGCGTGTGGAGCGCCGCTTTTATCATTTGACAAAGAATTATGCGACGACTGTGTTAACAGACCCAGAAGCTATGAGTCTAACCGGGCGGTTTTCGCTTACGGTGATGTGGTTAAGGATTCGCTTATGAGGTTTAAGTATCATAATAGGCGTGAGTATGCTTCATATTACGGACAGGTGATTAACGAAGAACTCGGAGATTACATTAAGTCCAGCGGTGTTAAGGCTTTGATTCCGATTCCTATTCACAGAAACAGAAGGAAGACTAGAGGGTATAATCAGGCGGAACTTTTGGCAAATGAAATATCAAGATGTTGTGGTGTGGAAGTTTTGGACAAATTTTTAATTAGAAGCCAAGAAACCACTGCGCAGAAGGGTTTGAGCAATTTGGAACGCCTCAAGAATCTAGAAAACTCTTTTAATGTAACGCAAGATATGATACAATTAGATAAAGTTATGTTAGTTGATGACATATTTACTACCGGGTCGACTATTGAGGCTTGTACGAGGGTACTATTGAGAGCCGGTGTGAGTAAGGTCTATGCTCTTACTGTTGCAGTAGGGCAGGGATACTGATGATATTTGGCTAATGTACGTATAAGGAGGGTTTATTATGGATATTAGGAATTGCGTTAACTGTGGTAATATGTTTCAGTATGTGGGTAACAGATTGTGCCCAAACTGTATCAAGAAGCTTGATGACGATCTTCAGAAAGTTAAGCAGTTTATAGAAGAGAATAAGGGAGCGACAGTGGCTAAGGTCGCTGAAGAGTGTGATGTTTCTACCAAGCAGATCAGAAGATGGATTAAGGAAGAGAGATTGATGTTTGCTCCGGGTGTTGATACCGGTCTTGTTTGTACACAGTGCGGTATGCCTATTGAGAGCGGAAGCATCTGTAAGAATTGTAAGGCACAGCTTGCGGAAGGATTACAGTCAAGCATGAATAAGAACATGCCTAAGCCTGAGCAGAAGAAGCCTTCAAGAACTACCGATTCAAGTCTTCATTTGTCTAAATATAAATAATAACAGACTGATTGAGCGGCTTTTTAGCCGCTTTTTTTTTATTTTTTTGATTTAAGTGTTAAGTATTCATTTATTCTGTCGATAAATATATTAGTAGCATATGTTTTATGCTGCTCTAAGATTACACAAGGTGGTGATTACTATGAGGATAGGTTCTATTAATCAAGTGGCACAGATGTATCAGACACAGACTAAGGCTGCTAAGCCTAAAGCATCATTTGAGAGCCAGATGAACGCGTACTCAGTGTCTTCAACAGGTAAGGATTATCAGGTTGCCAAGACTGCACTTAAAGCTACTCCTGATGTGAGAGAAGATAAGGTTGCAGATATCAAGGCTAAGATTGATAACGGTACTTATGATGTCAATCTCGATGATTTTGCCAGTAAGCTTATAAGTGCATATCGTGAGCGTACTATCTAAGAACCGGATATCTTCTGAATATAGATTCCGGTAAGCAGGAGGTAAGAATTTGGCTACACTGATTGAGACATTGATTCAAGTGTTGGATGAGGAATGCGGAGTATTTGACCAGTTGCTTGAGATTTCTGAGAACAAGACGCAAGCGATTGTTGCCAATGATATCGCTAAGTTGCAGAAGATTACGGATCAGGAACAGGATGTATTGACCGTGATTACTAATTTGGAGAACAAGCGCGAGGAAGCGACAACGGATATAGCTACAGTGCTTGGGAAGGATCCTAAGAATTCAACACTAAAAGATATCATTTCATATTTGGATGGTCAGGCTGATGTTAAGAATCAGCTCGCTAAGATTCATGATGACCTACTTACCAAGGTTAAGAGGTTGTCTGAGGAGAATAATCACAATGCTGTATTGGTACAGGATCAGTTAGATTTGATTGATTTTAGCCTCAATGCTTTAAGGGGCATTAATCAGGCTCCTGAGACCGGAAGTTACAATAAGGGTGCATACAATACGGGTGAGACCTATGCACCGATTAAAGGTACATTTGATTCCAGTTCATGATCACAAGGAAGTGTTAGTGGTCTGGAGATATATAAGTTTAGGCTATAACATTTTATAGCCATGACGGAATGTAAGGATACACACCATCAGATAAGCTTATTTCAGGATTTTGTTAATTGTTAATGGGCGCTGTTCCCGAAGCAATTATCGCTGATGCTTGTCAGTGGTGTGTTCGTTTTTATTTAAGGAGGTGACAGTATGGGCGTTGGTTCAATGAGCGGTTTATATTTTGGAATATCGGGATTTCAGGTTAATCAGACAGCTTTGCAAGCGACGGCGCACAATCTGTCTAACTTAGATACTGACGGATATGTAAGACAGCAGGTTTTGATGAAGGATACCCTTTATCAGAATTATTCAAGATCCAATGTCAGTGCTTCGCAGGTCGGTCTCGGAACTTCTATGGATACGGTTAGACAGGTTAGAGATGTATTTGCCGACAAGCAGTACAGACTTGAGACCGGTAGAGGTGCTTTCTATTCAGCAATGGAAGAGGTTGGAGAGGAAGTTGAGACATACTTTGGAACTGATGTTGATGACGAGAAGCTTAAGAATACAATGATCAGGTTTTGGGAGACTTTGAATGAGCTTCAGAAGACTCCTGACAGTATTGTTAACAGAGAGACTGTTATCCAGTCAGCTCAAGAGATGATCGAGCAGTCTAAGCTTATATATAACCAGATCGTGGAATATCAGAGGAATCTCAATGAACAGCTTACTAAACAGGTAGGTGAGGTCAATGACATTGCCAAGGAGATTCACGAATTAAACAGAGAGATAGTTAGAGTAGAGAGTAATCAATCTGAGCATGCTAACGATCTTAGAGATAAGAGGAATCTACTGCTTGATAAGTTGGCAACGTATGCTGAGATTAATTACAGAGAAGACGGTAACGGTTGTGTGACAGTTAACTTCGAAGGCATACCTTTGGTTGTTGATGACAGAGTGTTTGAGTTAGGTACAATTCCTGTTAGCGAGAGCAGTAATCTCTTGCAGGTTGTATGGGCTGATCACGGCAATATGCCTACATTTAACTTCACATATCTTCCAAGTGCCGAGACATCTACCGATGTTGGTTCACTTAAGGGACTTATTTATGCGAGAGGTAACTACATAGGAGATTACACTCTTATGAATATGGAGACTTCACAGGCATATCTCAATAAACTTGATGAGTATGGATATCCTGAGTATGCATCATGGTATGATTTCTTCGTGGGTGAAGGCTACTTAAGCTCAACCGCAGCTGGTACTGATGAAGAATTAGAGTCAGCATATGCTGCATTTTACGAGAAAGAGATTGAGCCGTATCTGGTTACCAACGTTGAGGCTCAGCTCGATTATATGATGCACAATATAGTTACTACTATCAACGATATTCTGTGTCCTAATATAGAGGTAGATGCAGTTACTTCTGTCTATGATGATGAAGGTAATGAAGTCAAGCTTTATGTAGGTACTAAGATACTTGATACTGAGCATGCGCCGGTTGGCTTAGGTGTTGACGGTGAGCCGGGTGAAGAGTTGTTTAGCAGAGCTACAACTCCAAGGTACAAGAAGTACGTTGATGACGATGGTAACGCGGTGTACGTTTACAACGAAGAGGATCCTACTGACAAGTATTCGCAGTATTCGATTACTCAGTTAGTTGTTAATGATACACTTATTAAGAATCCTAGTAAGTTACCTTTGTCAGATCCTAAAGAGCATTCTAACAGACAGGATGTATTGAATGATCTGCTTGATGCCTGGTCATCAGAAGGTGAGTACGCCGGCATGGGAGATGATCATACCAAGTCTAACATGAAGGTGCTTACTCCTAATACCCTTACGGGATATAATTTCCAGGGTTATTACAATGCTATGATTGGAGATTTATCCAACAGCATTAATTGTTATTATAACGTAGCTCAGAATCAGACGGTTGTTGCCAATCAGCTTGATGACAGAAGACAGACGGTTGCGGGTGTCAACAGTGATGAAGAGCTTACTAATATGATTATGTTCCAGCAGGCATTTAACGCTTGCTCAAGATATATCAATGTTGTTGCTGATATGCTTGATACGCTTATCAACAGAACGGGTAGAGCGTGATAGATATTTATTGAAAGTGGTGGTGATTATATGTCTTCAACATTTTTTGGACTCAATATTTCTAAGACGGGTTTGTCGGGTTTTCAGGCGAGTGTTAATACGACGGCTCATAATATTTCCAACGCTGCCACTGACGGTTATTCCAGACAGGTTGTAGAGAAGCAGGCAGAGAAGGCTATTCGTACATACAACTCATACGGTAGTATGGGTGCCGGTGTTACTTTAGTTAGCGTTGAGAGACAGCGTAACGAGTACTATGACACTAAGTATTGGGATAATCAGGCGCATCTTGGTCAGTACGCATCTAAGGCTGACTATATGTCGCAGGTTGAGAATTATTTCAATGAGATTTCGACAGATGGATTTAACACTGAGTTTAACAATTTATTCAATTCTTTGGTTGATCTTTCATCTGAACCTGACAGTTCTAACAAGAGGGTTACAACAGTTAGTTATGCGAGCAGTCTTTCTGATTATTTTAACGCATTGAGTGGCAATCTTACTCGTGTTCAGGAAGATGCTAACGATAGAATCAAGTCTATAGCAGATAGAATTAATTCAATTTCGGATCAGCTTTTATCACTTAACAAGCAGATTCAGACAATTGAGATTACCGGAGAGAAGGCCAATGATCTCAGGGATCAGAGGGACCTCTTGATTGACGAACTATCGGGATATGTTAATGTTCAGGTTATTGAGACAGATGTCTACGTAAGGGGAGCTACAGATTCTCATGGAGATCCTATAAAGGCAGGAATTACAGACGTTGCTGTATATCTGAATGATCAGATTCTTGTAGACAGTCTCAGTGCCAATCATCTTGTTTGTACTCCAAGAGAGTATCTTAACAATATGAATGACTGTGAAGGTCTTTATGACATTACTTGGAATTTCGCAGATGGCGATAGATTCGACCTTGCTTCGACAGGAATTGACGGAGAACTTAAAGGGCTTTTCGATATCAGAGACGGTAACAATAAGGAGAACTTTAGAGGAACGACAACATTTGCAGCGGGAGTCAATTCTATCGAAGTTCAGGCCGGCAATGTTACCAGCATGAACAGACTTAATATCCCTGATGAGGGCGAGATTAAGATTGGAAGATACACATACGAGTATTCAGATTTTGTAATTAATTATAATGATGTCGGTGAGGTAGAGTCCTATACATTTAACCTTAAAGATGAGACTAAGGAAGCTGTTACGGAGACCAAGGCAGAGATTGCTGAGGATGTAGATTTTAAGGGTGTACCTTACTATCAATACCAGCTCAATGAGTTCGTCAGAACTTTTGCTCAGAGATTTAATGAGATGCATAACAAGGGTATTGATGAGCATGGTGAAGATGGAGTTGATTTCTTCACTACCGTTAATACAGTAACCGGTGCAGATATGGTTATGACTGAGGAAGGCGAAGAGTCTACCGGTGGCAAGACGTTTAGTTCTACGGCTGACAGTTATTACAGAATGACAGCTGCTAACATTTCCGTAGATCAGGGCATTCTAAAAGATGCCAACAAGATTTGTACGAGATACGGCCCTATAAGAACTGATGAAGGCGTTTTGTTAGAGCCTGAGGAGGGAGTTGCATCTTGCCAGCTTCTCAAGGATATTATCGATCTCAAGGCTGACAACAAGATGTTTAGTCAGGGTAATCCTGCGGAGTTCTTGCAGGCGGTTGTCGCAGACATTTCCGTTGATTGCAGTAAGGCTAAGAATTTCGAGAGTTCTTTGAGTGATGTTTTAAGGACGATCGACAATCAGAGAGAGTCGATTAAAGGTGTTGATTCCAACGAGGAATTAGCTAATCTTGTAATCTATCAAAAGGGATATAATCTATGTTCCAAGATGATTTCTGTATTTAATGAGATTTACAATAAATTGATAAATGAGACCGGACTATAGTATTTAGGAGGTGTGCTTATGCGAGTTACTAATTTAATGATGTCAAACAATGCATTATATAACTTACAGAGGCAGGAACAGAGGCTTAACACTCTTGATCAGCAATATACAACACAGAAGAAGATTAGTGCTCCTTCAGAGGATCCTATCATTGCGACAAGGGCTTTAAAACTTAATACTACTTATAGCGAGGTTTCACAGTACGTTGACAAGAATATACCTGATGCGCTTGCCTGGATGAGTATGACACAGAGTGCGCTTGACAATACTCAGGCTATGCTTTCGGGAATTTATGAGAAATGTGTTCAAGGTAATACCGATGGTCTTTCTGACACAGACAGAAGAGCTATTGCTACCACCTTGGCAGAGTATAGGGATCAGATATATCAGGAGGGAACAAGCTCTTACAGTGGAAGATTTTTGTTTACCGGATTCAAGACCGATACCAATCTTGTATTTACCGAGGATACCAAAGAGCGATATGTAATTAACGAGGCGATAACTCCTGATTCTCTTAATTCATATTCTGATGTGTCATATCAGGTGTTGGTTACAGATACTGACGAGCAGGCTGCTCCTGTTCGCATGGATTTTCATAGAATAAGACTTGCTTATGATGCGGTAGACAGCGAAGTGACTCCTACTATAGCAGCTATAACTGTTGATGATGAGGGCGAGGAGACTTCTACTGATTTGTTGACTCCAACCAACACATACGAGACATATGATGACTTTATGAAAGCTGTTGAGGAAGGCGACATTGCAACTGATGGCAAGTTAAATGAAGACGTGGTTGCTTTCATAGCTGACAGAGGCGAGATTATGCTCGGCGAAGGTTCGTATAACACTATGAAGGCAGCGTTTGAGAATGACGAGTATGACAGAATTGAGGTAGGTTACCAGAAGAGTTCATTTAAAGAGAATGAGCTAAGACCTGAGCATTACTTTACGTGTACAAGAGTTGTGGATGAGGGACTTGAGACCGAAGCTACATTTCAGTATACCAAGAAAGAAGAGGAGATTAAGTATCTCGTTAACTATAATCAACAGATGACAGTTAATGTACAGGGTAAAGATTGCTTTACTCACAACATTGGTAGAGATATAGACGAGCTTGTTGACATTGTAAATGCTGCTATTACGGCAGAGGATAATATGAATCAGCTTGAGAAGAAGTACAAGACTTTGACAGAGGGTACCGAGGAGTACGACAAGGCTAAGGCGTTATACGAGAATTCCAAGATTGCATATGAGCTCAAGTGTAAGGTGATGCAGGAAGCATTTGCCGACAATGAAACCAGATTCCAGGCGTACGGAGTAATGTTTAGTAACCGTGCATCTGATGTTGGTTCTAAGGAGCAGAGACTTGACCTTATCAAGACTCGTTTGGAGAATCAGCAGGCTGATGTTGAGCAACTTCAGTCAGACAACATCGACGTGGATCTTTCAGAGATAATTGTAAGATACACTTCGGCTTATGATGTATATAATGCAGCACTTTCAGCTACAGCTAAGAGTATAGTTGATACACTGCTTAACTATTTGTAATCTTAACTTTGATATGTTATTATACTTATAGTGCTTTACGAATAAATTTTAAGGAGGTTACATATATGCTAGTTAAATCCAAATTTTTTGGGGATGTAGATATTGAAGATGATAAGGTGATCACTTTAGTCAACGGATTGCTTGGATTTGAAGACTATACCAAGTTCGTTATCCTCTATGATAGCGACAAGTCCGGTGGTGATACCATCTCGTGGCTTCAGTCAACAGAAGAGCAGACATTGGCTCTCCCTGTAGTTAATCCGCTTTTCATTAAAGAGGGATATAATCCTGTTATCAATGATGAACTTTTAGAGCCACTCGGTGAGGTTGGTGAAGATGGTTACTTTGTTTTGGTTACCATGCGTATACCTCACGATCCTAAGGATGTTACATGTAACCTTAAGGCTCCTATCATCATTAATTCTGCTACCCTGTTAGGAAGTCAGATTGTAGCAGAGAACGAGGACTATGACGTAAGATATAACATTTACGATTCTGTCCAGGCACTTAAAGAAAAGGCGGGTGATTTATAATGTTAGCACTATCAAGGAAGTCAGGAGAGGCTATAGTTGTAGGCAACAACGTAGAAATCACTGTTTTAGAGGTTAAGGGCGATCAGGTTAAGATTGGAATCGCTGCTCCTAAGAGTGTTCCTGTATATCGTAAAGAGCTTTATCTTCAGATTCAGGAGGCCAACAAGGCAGCGGCTGAGGCGGACTCATCACCTGATGCAATCGCTAAATTATTCTCATAAATATAATATATTGCCAAAATAAAGCTTCTGGTTTATTATATAAACTAGGAGCATTTTTTATTAACTTTTTTAAATTCAAGGTTAATATAGACTAATCTTATGCCGATATAAATGATAGCAGGGATACTATGTTTTCTTTGTGTACCTATTTTTATTTTATACATCACACGGAGGTGATTTGTTATGGCTATTGAAGCGTTATCAAACCCATCATCAGTAATCAATTCTATTAATAATGCGCAGACTACTGCTCCTACTGTTCAGGTGACACCACCGGAGCCTTCGTCTTCTAATTTTGCAAGACCGGAGAGTGTAGAGAGTTCATCTAAAGACATGACTGCTGCGCCTAAGAATAAGAATGATATTAATATCGCTTCAGAGGAGGCAGACGAGCAAGGACGCTACGAGGTTGAGAACGCCAAGGATGTTTCGCCTGAGAAGGTTAAGAAGGCTGTTAATGAGATTAACAAGAAGATTAGACCGACTCACACATCTTGTCAGTTCTCATATCACGAAGAGACTAATCGTATATCTATTAAGGTTATCGATGATGAGACAGAGAAGGTTATTAGAGAGATTCCGCCAGAGAAGACGCTGGACATGATCGCTAAGACCTTGGAACTTGAGGGTATCTTAGTTGACGAGAAACGTTAAGCGTTTTAGATATTATAGAACGGAGGGATTGTCATGGGTGGCATAAGATTGACAGGTATGGCTTCCGGGTTGGATACGGATTCCATAGTACAAGGTCTTACATCTGCATATCAGGTTAAGATTGATAAAGTAAGTAAGAAGAAGAAGAGGATTGAGCTCCAGAAAGATGCTTGGGCTACAATCAACTCTAATATAGTTAGTTTTTATAAGGGTAGTTTGTCTAAGATTAAGACTAAAGGTAACTACTCTGCCAAGAAAGCAAGTGTATCAGGATCTAACACCAATCTTGCAAGTGTCAAGGCATCTTCTACAGCTGCCAACGGTACATACAAGATGAAGGTTAAGTCTGTGGCATCTTCTGCATTTATCTCAGGAGCCAATATTAAGAGCTCTAAGTTTGATGCAACATACAATGCTTCTAACACTACTAAGTTCGATGATATGAATATTGAGTCGCTTAGCGGCAAGAGTCTTACATTTACAGGAACAGAGAGTGTTGTTAAGAAGAACGATGCGGGCAATAAGCTTTATAACCTCACCAAGGATGGAGTAGCACAAGAGATTGAACTTTATAACGAGGACGGTACTATTAAGGGCACTACGACAGAGGCTACCAAGGCGGAGATTGACGCATATCTTGCTAAACAGAAGAAAGATAATCCTACATTCAATGCCAAGGATTTTAAGAGAGAAGAAGTTAGAGAGGATGTAGCTAAGAATTACACTTATAGATTTGATGCTACAAGCTCGGTATCGGATCTCAATACGTATCTCAAAGACAACGGATTTAATAATCTTTCTGCTAATATGAAGAACGGTGTTTTGACATTTTCTAACACTGCTGATTATAGTAAGAATGAGGATGGCACTATTAAGAAGGCTAACGCATCTTACAGTATTACAGGAGATGCGTTAACTACTTTAGGATTTGAGTCAGACAGTATAGATGTTAATGTTACCGCGACCAAGGGCGATGATGACAAGTATACATATAACACATCGGTTTCAACCAGCGGCAATGCGTTGACATATAACGTTGAGGATGTGAGTCTTAAGGGCAAAGATAAGTTATTCCAGTTCCTTGGAGATGGAATTACCGGTACAGCGCAGACTGATGCTGAGAATGGTAAGAAGTATATTGAGTTTCAGCTTACGGTAGGAGATGGTGAAGCACAGTCGGTTAAGATATATGAAGACACTTCTGCTGATGAATTTGCAGAAGCCGTTGCTAAGGCATCTGACGGTAAGATTACAGCTAAGTATGATCAGACCAATGGAAGATTCTTCTTCAACTCAAGCGAGACAGGCTCTGAGAATAATTTCACTCTTACAGCTGTTGGAGCCGAAGCTAATCAGGCGCTTGATAAGCTTGGATTGGTCGAGGATTCTGCTATTTATACAGATTCTTCGGTCAAGGGCAAGGTGCAGAGTGCAACTGACGCTGTTATCGAGCTCAATGGAGCGGAGATTACCTCTTCAACGAATACAGTTAATGTATCCGGATTAGGACTTACGGTTACAGTTGAGAATTCCGATCCTGATACTGAACTCACAGTTAATGTAAGTAATGATACCAGTGAAGTATACAATATGGTTAAGGATTTCCTTAAGGAATATAACAACCTCATTGCAGATCTTGCCGGTAAGTATTACGCAGAGGGTAACAAGTATGAGCCTCTTACAGATGAAGAAGAAGACGCAATGACAGAGACTCAGATTAATAAATGGAATGAGAAGGTAACTTCAGCGCTGTTTAGAAGAGATGACAGACTTAATTCTATTATGAACAATATGCGTACAGCATTGGCACAGTCGGTGTCGGTTAAGGGAGCTGATGGTTCAACATCTAAGTTTTCATTGGCATCACTTGGTATTACAACCGGCGCGTGGACAGAGTATGGTGTACTTCACCTTCAGGGTGATAAGGATGATGGTGAATATGCATCTAAGGAAGATAAGCTTACCAAGATGATTGAGGAAGATCCTGACAAGGTAATGCAGATATTGAGCAATGTGGGTCAGAATCTCTATGATAAGGTTGGTAAGATGATGAGATCTTCTTCTCTTAACAGCTCACAGACTATATACTATGACAAGCAGATGAAATCACAGATAGAAGATTATGATGATGATGTTAAGAAGTTACAAGATAAGTTGACTGCAATGCAAGACAAGTATTACGATCAATTTAGCAAGATGGAGATTGCAATGTCTAAGATTAATGCAACCGCATCACAGCTTGGATTCCAGAGTACTACAGGAAGTCAATATTAATGTGTATCGTACGTCGGACGATATCATATGATTGTCCGACGTATTTATATTTGACTTAAGGAGGCTTAATATAATGGCATACAGAAATGCAGCACAGATATACGGTCAGAATAAGATATTAACTGCAACACCTGCCGAGTTGACTTTGATGCTTTATGAAGGAGCAATTAAGTTCTGCAACAAGGCGATTGATGCAGTAGATAATAACGATGTGGTCGGTGCACATCAGAATATTCGTAAGGTAGAGAATATAATTATAGAATTTCAGGCTACGTTAGATCACAAGTATGAGGTAGCCAAGGATTTTGATATCATTTACGATTATATATACAGGAAGCTTGTAGAGGCTAATATCAAGAAAGATAAAGAGACACTTGAAGAAGTTCTTAAGGAGCTTAGAGATTTGAGAGACAGTTGGAAGATTATTATGAAGACAGCCAACAGTCCGGCCCGTTAGATTGCGGGATAGTTTATGAGATATGAGGTGTTACTGTGCAAGAGACTATCAGGAATATCAAGATACTAAGAGATTGCATGACTAGAAAAGAGAATATCCTTAATAACCTGATTGATATGACCAGAGAACAGGAAGCGTATCTTTCCGGTGATGAATTCGATGTAGATGTATTTGATGGGATGATAGATGCCAAAAATTTGATGCTTGATGAGCTAAATTCAGTAGACAATGGCTTTGAAAACGTGTATAATAGAGTCAGAGAAGAGCTTAAGTCTAACTCGTCATCGTATGCTGATGAGATTAGAGATCTCAAGAATTGTATTCGAGAGATTACGAGTCTTGGCATGCAGCTTCAGGCTCTAGAGGAGCGCAATAGGAATCGCTTAGAGCAGATTTTCTCTTCTAAGCAGGCCGAGATTACCGGTTATAAGCGTGCGAGCAATCAAGTGAGCGCTTATTATCAGACTATGACAGGCAATGCTGCAGCGCTCAATTCAATTATGGATAAGAAAAAATAATTTTTTTTGTAATTATTGTTAAGTTTTTGAAAGATTATCCGATATATTTAATGTAAGCAACATATACTAGCTTACAACAACTGAATAACAATAGATAATAACTCTCTAGAGAGTCATTATAGAACTTATTTATTAAGCACCAGTGATAAGGATGTCACTGTATATTCAAGGAGGAATTATTATGGTAGTACAACACAACATGCAAGCAGCAAACACAAACAGATACTTAAACGTATCAGTTAAGGCACAGGCAGGCGTAACTGAGAAGTTATCTTCAGGTTACAGAGTAAACCGTGCAGCAGATGATGCAGCAGGTCTTAACATTTCTGAGAAGATGAGAGCACAGATTAGAGGTCTTAATCAGGCTAACAGAAACTCAGAGGATGGTATCTCACTTATCCAGACAGCAGAGGGTGCTCTTCAGGAGATCCACACCATCTTACAGCGTATGAGTGAGCTTGCTACCCAGGGTGCTAACGATACCAACGTAACCGCTGACCGTCACGCTCTTAAGCTTGAGCTTACAGCGCTTTCATCAGAGATTACACGTATCGCTAATACAACCGAGTTCAACACAATGAAGCTTCTCTCTGGTAACTTCAAGAGCAAGAACCTTCAGGTTGGTGCTAACTACATGCAGCATATTTCTATCTCAATTTCTGGTATGACTGCTACAAAGCTCAATGTTCAGAATGCTAATTTGAAGATTAGTAACTACAAGGTTGCTACAGCTACAATTTCAGTAATTCACGCAGCTATCAATCAGGTATCTGATCAGAGATCACAGCTTGGTGCATTACAGAATCGTCTTGAGCACACCATCAACAACTTGAGCAATGTTGCTGAGAACTTACAGGCAGCTGAGTCACAGATTCGTGATACAGATATGGCTACAACGATGGTTGAGTACAGCAAGAACAATATCATTCAGCAGGCTGCTCAATCAATGCTTTCACAGGCTAATCAGTCTACGCAGGGTGTATTATCATTGCTTCAGTAATCGATTGATTATAAGAGCATTTAAAGGGATCGGGTTATCCGGTCCCTTTTATTGTTTTGTTATATTTTTTTACGATTTGACATTGTTCAAGGTGCTAAAACCCTTATAAACAGGGCGTTTTAAAGTTTTTTGAAAAATATTTGAAAAAGGGTTAAGTAATCAGCATATTAGACGATATATATAGTGTAAGAAATAACAACTGAATTTTTCAGTATTCAAGGAGGAATTATTATGGTAGTACAGCACAATATGCAAGCATCTAACACAAACAGATACTTAAATGTATCAGTTAAGGCACAGGCAGGAGTAACAGAGAAGTTATCTTCAGGATATAGAGTAAACCGTGCAGCAGATGATGCAGCAGGTCTTAATATTTCAGAGAAGATGAGAGCTCAGATCAGAGGTCTTAATCAGGCTAATAGAAACTCAGAGGATGGTATTTCACTTATCCAGACAGCAGAGGGTGCTCTTCAGGAGATCCACTCAATCTTACAGCGTATGAGCGAGCTCGCTACACAGGGCGCTAACGATACCAACGTAACCGCTGACCGTCACGCTCTTAAGCTTGAGCTTACAGCACTTTCATCAGAGATTACACGTATTGCTAACACCACTGAGTTCAACACAATGAAGCTTCTTTCTGGTAACTTCAAGAGCAAGAACCTTCAGGTTGGTGCTAACTATATGCAGCACATCTCAATCAGCATCTCAGGTATGACGGCTACTAAACTTCATGTTCAGAACAGCAACTTGAAGATTAGTAACTACAAGGTTGCTACAGCTACAATTTCAGTTATCCATGCTGCTATCAACCAGGTATCAGATCAGAGATCACAGCTTGGTGCTTTACAGAACAGATTAGAGCATACAATTAACAACTTGAGCAACGTTGCTGAGAACTTACAGGCAGCTGAGTCACAGATTCGTGATACAGATATGGCTACAACGATGGTTGAGTACAGCAAGAACAACATCATTCAGCAGGCAGCTCAATCAATGCTTACACAGGCTAACCAGTCTACACAGGGCGTATTGTCATTACTACAGTAATTTACTATATAATATATATGAGAAACCAGCATTTGCTGGTTTCTTTTTTTATCATAATAATGTATAATTATATCTATATAGCTTATTAGGAGGTATTATAATGGGACGTGACGTTATTATTAATGGAATCGGTGAAGTTACTGATTTATTGTACCAGCAGAAGATTCCTGAGGGATATTCAAGACTTAATGGATTGATTCAGGATTTAAGTGTATATATAACTACTATTACGGATGAAGAGCAGCAGGTTGCTCTCTTAGAAACAGTTAAAGAAGCTTTAGCTGCTATGCAGGACAATGATACAACCCTTCTTGCAGATATATTACAGTATGAATTAGTTGAGAAATTATAAAGGTGGTACAATAATGGATTTTTGGGACAAGAATCTTGAGGCTCTAAGAGAGTTGCAGCCTTACTTAGTTAATCATCTTGAGACTATGAAACAAGAGGGAGCTGACACAGTTACTCTTGGAGAGAACATAAGCATAGGAGAGGCTAAGGATGGCAATCCGACATTAAGTGTTATAGTGGGTGGTAAGGAATATTGCCTTAACAGTCGTTTTAGACCAATAACCGAAGCAGAGAAATACGCTTCTCAGTTCGATGACATTAAAGATTATTCTGTTTCGTTGTTCTTTGGATTTGGCAATGGAACATTTGCAAGAGAGATCCTAAAAAAGGGCAGTGATAAGGTTAGATATTGTTTCTTCGAGCCTTCAAGAGATTCGTTTATCTATATGCTTCACAATGTGGATATGACAGACATTTTCTCAGATAAGAGGGCAACGTTTTTTGTTGAAGACATTAATAAAGATGAGACAGCTGCATATCTTCCATCGTTTATTGATTGGACCAATATACCTCTTACAGAGATTTACGTTCTTCCTAAATATAAGGACATATTCTTGCAGGAATATACTGATTTTGTACATATTGTAAGGGATATTATCGTCAGAGCACAGCTTGCTATGAACACTGTTGTAGCTCACGGCAATAAGCTTATGAGAAGTTCGGTTCTACATCTTCAGTATATTTTTAATTGTGTTAATTCAACATCGGTTAAGGGGTATTTCCCTGAGGATATGCCGGCGATTCTTGTTTCGGCAGGACCTTCTATCATGAATAATATAGACGTACTTAGGGAGGCTAAGGGTAAGGCTCTTATTATGTGTGTGGATTCGGCACATAGAGTTCTTGTTAAGGCCGGGATTAAGCCTGACATAGTAGTATCGGTGGATCCGGCTAAGTATGGACTTAAGAAGGTGTATGCTATAGATCCTAATGCATTTGACGGAGTTGCATACCTCTTTAATACTGTTGCTAACTGCAATAGAACAGCAGACATTGATACATACAAGAGGATAATATTTGACGGAGATGATGATATTATCAAGCATATGTTTAATGATATCGGCGAGCAGACTATAACCGGATATGCAACAGGTGGTTCGGTTGCTTGTAGTGCTTTTTCAATCCTTGAGTATTGGGGATTTAAGACTATTATTTTCGTGGGGCAGGATCTTTCTTTCAAGGATGGTAAGAGATATGCCGATTCGGTAAGAGACGCTGCTGAAGTGTCTGCTGAGCATGGTTTCACGGTGTTTGATGTTCCGGGTTATTATGGCGGAACGGTTCAGACAAGAGAGGATTATTATACTTACCTTAAGTGGTTTGAATCTGCCGCTTATGTAACAGATTGCGACAATCTAATCAATGCTACCGAGGGTGGTGCATACATTAACGGACTTACCAATATGTCACTTAAAGACGCACTTGATAAGTATGCAACCAAGGAGTATAACATAAGAGAGATTATTGAGAATATGCCTAGCGCATTTAACGAAGATCAACAGCAGCAGATTGAGAATTATATCAGGAGTCTGCCTGGAAGAGTTGAATACTTCTTAAGACAGTTTAAGGAGGGAATCTCGTTAGCGGAGAGAGGCATGACTCTTACTAAGAGAGCTAATCCAGATACAAGGGAGCTTAACAAGATTAGTAAGTCTCTTGATAAGATTGATAAGGCTACATCTAATGAGACAGAGTTTGCTATGATTAGTTTAAGAGCTGTTGATGTTGAGAGAAGAATAGCCAGAGATCAGATCGTTTCGGGTAACAACGCAGATACTGCTGAGGAGCAGAAGGAAGTATTTGCTTCACTTATCTTGTTATATAGAGCATTTTATGATGCTACACTAGAGCTTAAGGATATCGTCAAAGAGTTGATAGATAATTTTGAAAGGAACGGAAGAAAGTAATGGAAGTACTTGCAGTCATTCCTGCCAGGAGCGGGAGTAGAAGTGTACCTGATAAAAACATTAGAAATATGGCGGGCAGACCGATGCTCGCCTATTCGATTGAGCACGGATTAAAGTCAGAGCTTATCAATAGAGTAATTGTAAGTACTGACAGTGAGAAATACGCAGATATTGCAAGAGAATATGGTGCCGAAGTACCATTTATCAGACCGGCTGAGTATGCAACTGATACTTCGTTAGACTACGATGTTTTCAAGCATGCTCTGGATTATTTAAGGGATAATGAAGGCTATGAGCCGGACATAGTTGTGCAGTTAAGACCTACTTATCCGATAAGAGATATTAACGATATCAATGAGATGATACAGCGTCTAGCTGACGATGAAGAAGCAGATTCAGTGAGGGCTGTAGCTCCTGCTAAGGAGATTCCGTATAAGATGTGGAAGATGGATGATAAGGGTGTGATGAATCCATTTGTCACAGATATTCATGAGTGTTACAACATGCCTAGACAAGAATTGCCTAAGGTATTTTATCAGAATGCCAGCATAGATGTATTCAGACCAAGAACCATATATGACTATCACTCAATGACAGGTAAGAAGGTTTTAGGATATGTCATGAAGAGGAATTTTGATGTTGATACGGAAGAGGATTTCTTGCGCGCTGAAAGATATATTGAACTGGTTAGAGGCGGACATAGATTTGTATTTGATATAGACGGGGTTATTGCTCAATACGATGAGACTCTTGATTATGCCAATGTTGGTCCTAGAGAGAAGATGGTTGCTGCCATAAGAACTCTTCACGAGGCAGGTAACGAGATAGTGCTGTTCACAGCGAGGGGATATGTGACCGGTATTGATTGGGAGGAGACGACCAAGAAGCAGATGGAGAAATTTGGTGTCCCTTATGACAAGCTTATTTTTGGTAAGCCAAATGCTGACTACTATATCGATGACAAGATGCTTGACATGGATTTGTTAGAGGATTATTTTTCCTAGAGGTGATTGCATGGATGAATATAAATTATATAACGACGGTAGAGTATTAATCGATATAGCTAATGTGATAATCAAGAATACCAGAAGAATGCACCTCGAGGATATTCACAGTGGGCTTAAGAGATTGTCTAAGCTTTATGGGCCGTACGCAGAGAGTGTGGCTATGATTGAAGCTGAGACAAGGGAGCACGGGATTTTCCCGGATGCTAATTGTCTTGCACTTACGATATCACAGATACTTGAATCAGATGCAGCTAAGGATTATATTATGGTTGCCGATTATCTTGAACTGTCTTTTAAACCTATGATTCTTCAGGTTCAGGAAGGATTGAGGATAGTTTTTGGAAATATTGGCGCAACATACAACAGGGAGACAGAGGCAGCTAATCTACTTGTAAGCGATGTCCTTGCAAGACAGCTTAAGGATGTTAAGCCTTATGATTTAGAGGAGACGTCGACAGGGTACGCAACATTGGCTTTAGAGGATTCTGCCGGAAGGTATTATTTTCATAGCAATGTAGATCCTGTGGTTGAGGCAGACGAGCTTATCAATGATTATTACGATCCGAGATATGAAGAGTATATATTGATTGGAACCGGACTTGGATATCTGATTCTCAGTCTGTTTAAGAAGGATGCTTTCAGTAAGCTTACAGTATATGAGAGCGATGCAAGGATGCTCAAATCAATGATATCTTATCAAGATGTGAGCGCGTTTATCAAGGGTGGAAGATTAAAGATTATTCTTGACGATAAACTCGAGCATTTAGCTAAGGCGTGCCAATCAGATTCAGCCAAGGTTATAATTCATGAGCCGAGTATCAGGAATATCAAGAATGATAATATGAGGACTCAGCTTTACAGATATTTCTATAAGGAGATGGGAATCAGACGCAACATTGATGTCATGCAGGCGAATTTCTATCAGAATTACAGAAATTGTAAAGGCAATGTTGATGAGCTTAAAGATAGATTCGAAGGCAAGACGGTTGTTATGGTTGCGGCAGGTCCTTCGGTTTCTAAGCACTACGAGGAGCTTAAGAATCTTCCTGAAGACGTAGTGGTTGTAGCGGTATCGACAATATATAGAAAGTTGCTTTCTGAAGGTATAAGGCCTGACTATGTTGTTCATATCGATCCACAGATTAAGACATTCGGGCATCTTAAAGACATCAATGAAGATATTCCGCTTCTTGTGCTTTCTACAGCATTTGAAGGATGTGCGAGATTATATCCCGGCAAGAGTTATATCATTTACCAGGAAGGCTATTATCTTGCAGAGCAGGAAGCTATAAAGGGCTATCAGTTATATGAGACCGGAGGGTCGGTTTCTTGTGTAGCATTAGAGGTTGCCTATAAGCTCGGAGCTAGTAAGATAGTGTTGATAGGCCTCGATCTTGCATATACAGATGGGCTTGCACATGCCAAAGGAGTTTCTAAACAGAAGACGGCTGATTTGGCAAATGCATACAAGGTCAAGGGTTATTACGGCGGAGAAGTTCCGAGTACCCTTGTTTTCGCAGGGTTCATTGATTGGTTTTCTGACTATGTTAAGAGGCATAAGGATTGTAAGATTATAAATGCTACCGAGGGTGGAGCAGATATACCTGGAGTTGATAAATGCGCATTTAAGGAGGCGATTTATCATGATTAAGAAAGCTGTTAAGGCAGATTTGACGATGAAGGAGAGTATTCTTAAGAATAATCTTTCTAACAATTACAAGGATGCGGCGCACGAGGCGCTTGACGACTTTGATAAGGCAGTTGAAGAGTATCATGATTCAGGACAGCTTAAGGATAAGGATTATATGAAATATCACTCTATAGTTCAAAACTATAAGATAAGTATGAAGAATTATCATCACTAATTTGGAGGACAATCATGAAGATTAGCATAATTACACCGTTTAATAAGGGTGTATCGTTTTTATCGGATTATTTTGAGTGCCTTAAGGCACAGACTTTTAAGAGTTTTGAGGTTGTATTGGCTCTTAACGGAATTGAACCGTCTGAGAAGGAAGAGGTAGACGTACTTATAGCTAAAGCGTCTGAAGACATGCAGGTTCAAGTTCTTAATACCGACAATGACGTAGCAACAGCGCGTAACGAGGCTATCAAGGCTGCTAAGGGAGAGTTTCTCTTCTTTATGGATGCGGATGACTATATCGAGGAGAATACTTTAGAACTTCTTCTAGAGGGACTTAAAGATACTAAGTATTTAGATTTTACATTTGCCTCATGGAAAGTAAGTTATAACAGATATGGTGTCTACATGGGTGTTGAACGCGAGATGGACAGAGATAATGATGTGGAGGACGATTCAGAAGACGGTGACGATGTAGTTGAAGTTAAGACAGAGTGGGATGACTATACACCGGGTATGAATCCGAGAGTTGAGAAGATTGTTAGGAAGCGTAGATACAAGCTTCATCCGGATTACAGAATCAAGACGGATGTCGATGAACTTCCTGATGATGAGGCTAAGAAGCAGCAGTATCAGGTTGGCGCAGCTGAGCAGCTTCTGATAAGGCAGGGTGGCCTTAAGACTATAAGTGTGTTGAGTATACTTATTAGGAAATCATATATCGAGAAGAATAAGTTAGAATTTGATACAGAGGCTTATCTTTATCAGGATCTTAGGTTTATGGTTAAGCTTATTGATTCCGGAGCGATAGGCAAGAGGATAGAAGAAGCTTATTATATCAAGCATCGTCATAACGATCCTGTCACTCTTCCTAGTATCAATCAGATTAAGGATCCTGAGAGATTTAATTATTCAATTAAGGCGTATAAGAGAGCTAAAGAGGCGATTGATGAGAAGGGTGTCGCAAGATTTTATCTCGATCAAATCATATTGAATTATTATTGCCGTTACTATGTTACGAGAGCCAGAAGAAGTGAGAATGACTACTGGAGAAAAGAACGCTTCGAGGTGATGGGCGAGATATGCCGTGGATGTAGAAAGGATGTCAAGAAGGGTTACAGAAGCTCGGAACGCAATATGATAAGCGCATGTGAGAAGGGTGACCTAAAGAAAGTTCTTAGGCTTACGGCTGTCAAGCTAGGTAAGAAGAAGGCTAAAGGTATGATTAAGAACAGTCATACTTTCCCTAGATACCTCTACTATAACTTCTTTACCAAGAAGCCAATATTAGATAATGTTGTAATGTTTGAGACGTTCTTTGGCAAGTCATATTCTGACAGCCCTAAGTACATATATGAGTACCTGGTTGAGAACTATAAAGATAAGTATAAGTTCGTGTGGTCAGTTGACAATATGGGTGTCAAGGTTCCTTATGGAGCTAAGAGAGTTAAGAGATACAGCATCGCTTACATGTATTATTTGGCAAGGGCTAAGTATCAGGTGTTTAACGTAAGACAGCCACTAGGATATCGTAAACAGGAAGGTAACGTTTTCCTTGAGTGTTGGCACGGAACGCCGCTTAAGAGGCTTGTGTTTGATCAGGAAGAGGTTGCAAGTGCGGATCCAAGATATAAGTCAAGATTCTATAAACACACTCTTGACTGGGACTACCTTATCTCACCTAATCCGTTTAGTACAGGTGCTTTTCAATCTGCATTTAGGGTACCTAAAGAGAAGATTATCGAGACCGGTTATCCGAGAAATGATGTCTTATATAAAGGCAACACTCCTGAGAATATTGCTTCTATCAAGGAGAGGCTTGGAATACCTAAGGATAAGAAGGTTATCCTCTATGCTCCGACATGGAGAGATGATGATTATGTTGAGTCGGGCAAGTATAACTTTAAGCTTCCTTTAGATCTTGAAGATATGAGAAATAAGCTCTCAGATGAGTATGTAGTCGTCCTTAGAATGCATTATTATATAGCGAGTCAGATGGATGTGTCTGAATATGAGGGCTTTGCATTTGACGAGAGCAGTTACAGTGATATATCAGATCTTTATCTTATTTCTGATATATTGATTACAGATTATTCATCAGTGTTCTTTGACTATGGTAATTTGAAACGCCCTGTGTTATTCTTTACTTATGACTTAGAAAAGTACAGAGACATGCTTAGGGGATTTTATCTTGATATTGAGAAAGATGTTCCTGGACCTCTTCTCTACACTTCGGATGAGGTCACAGATGCTATTCTAAATATTGATGAGATTAGTAAGAAGTATGCTGACAGATACGACACATTTTATGAGAGATTTTGTAGTGTTGATGACGGCAATGCTGCTAAGAGAGTATGTGAGATTGTATTTAAATAAAAGGAAGGTAGATTATGAGTATAATCGCTGTTAATCAGACTGGATATTTAAAAGGGAACAAGAAACAGGCTACTTATGTTGATGAGACTAAATCAGGGGAAGGTCTTAGCTTCAATCTTGTTTCAAATGATGGCTCTGTTGTGTACGAAGGAACTACCAAGGTTATTGGAGATGATAAAGATTCCGGAGATTATGTTCATCAGGTGGATTTTTCAGAGTATGACACTGATGGAACGTATAAGTTGGTTATAGGCTCCGACGAGTCGTATTCATTTGCAATAGGTGACAAGAGTATATATAAGACTTTGGTTAGAGATGTTTCTAATTATTTTTATCAGAATAGATGTAGTGAGGATATTCTTGAAGAGAGAATTACGTCCGGAGATAAGAGTAAACTTAAACGTGCTGCCGGACATAAGCCGGATATAGCCAACACTATTGCTGTATGGAATTACAACGGTATTATGGAGACTAAGGATGTGTCTGGTGGCTGGTATGATGCCGGAGATCACGGCAAGTATACTGTGAACTCATCATTTTCATTGTGGTTTATGTTTAATGCCTTTGAGCTTGAGAAGGCTATGTTTAAGAAGACAGGCGTTAAAGGTATAATATTAGATAACTGTGAAATGTTCTATGAAGAGTGCAAATACGAGCTCGATCATCTTTCTAAGATGCTTGTAAGTGAGGGTGCACATAAAGATATGGCTTACAGCAAGGTTCACGATAAGCATTGGACTCCGATAGGAACAGCACCTAGTGAGGATGAAGAGGAGCGTATACTTCTTCCGCCTACTACTGCGTCGACTTTGGATCTTAGTGCATGTTTTGCAATGGGAGCCAGGGTGTTCGCTGAGGAGGATGCAGAGTATAGTGACTTCTTGCTTGATATTTCTAAGAGAGCATATGAAGCTGCTAAGAAGTTTCCTAATATGCTTGCACCAGTAGATTCTAGATTTGGTGGCGGTTCCTATGACGATGATGATGTAAGAGACGAGTATTACTGGGCAGCTACAGAGCTTTATATTACTACCGGAGAGGAATATTACTTAAAGGATATGGAGAAGAATGATTACTTCCTCGACATTCCGTTTAGGTTTATTAATTCAGAGAGTCCTGAGGTGTGCGGATGCTTTGACTGGGGTAATGTTGCTGCTAATGGTTCGTTAAGTCTTGTTCTTAGCGACAGGCTTGATGATGATAGATACTCAACTCTTAAATACAATGTGATTATGGCGGCTTCTAAGCTTTATGATTTGAGCAGGAAGCAGGGATACGGTCAGCCTTTTGGACCAGAGTTCTTGAATGGAATTAAGGGTCCCGGTTATGCCTGGGGTTCTAATTCTTATGTATGTGAGAATTCCACAGTATTGCTTTATGCTTACTATATAACCAAGGATAAGCAGTATCTCAACGCAGCTATTTTAGGACTTAATTATCTGTTGGGATGTAATCCGCTTAATGTTTCTTATATTACCGGATATGGAAGCAATGCAGTTAAGTATCCTCATCACCGTTTCTGGTCAGGACAGATTAGAGATGACAGACCTTTGGCGCCTGCCGGTGTAATGGTTGGTGGACCTAATTCCGGTATGCAGTGTGATTATGTTAAGAGCCTTGGTTGGGACGGCAAGACCATGCCACCTGCTAAGATGTATGTTGATCACATTAATGCATTTTCTACAAATGAGTGCACAATCAACTGGAATGGTGCATTTCTTAATATGATTTTAGGAATAATGAGTTTGGTGTAATTTTTTTGTTTATAAATATAAGATTTTTTGAGGGGAGAATCATTGATTCTCCCTTGTTTTTGGAGGCGGTTAAATGTCGGTTTTTCCTGATAGGGTAAGGCTTTTCGAGAGGCTTTCTAAGTCTGCTTTTAGGAGTAGGTTTCATTTGTCTAAGAAAGATAAAGATTATGTAAATGATAAAGGGTACGACACAATCAGGAGTCATGCGAGAGATTTTGTGTCTAAGAGGCTAGCGCCTGCATTTCCTAAAAATGATGGAAAGCAGACTCCTATGAAAGGGCACCCGGTGTTTATCGGACAACATGCTACTGCCTGCTGTTGCAGAGGATGTCTTAGAAAATGGCATAATATTCCTGAGGGCAGGGAGCTAACGGAAGCCGAGCAGGAGTATGTTGTAGGAGTCTTGATGGATTGGATTATGAGTGAGATGGAGTTGACCTGAGAAATGATTAAAATATAAGTGGAATATGTAATCGTATGTAAAATCTATCTGTTAGCATATGGGCGAGGATAACGTATCACGTGTGCCGGAGCTTAAGAAGTTTGAAGATATTAATGATTATAAGAATATTACTTCTACTATGGCGATGAGAGATACAAGATTACAGTATCCGGCTCACCCAGTGACGTCAATGCTGGCAAGAATATAGCGGATAAGATAATAACGCTTTGCTTATGATTTTAGGCGGTCAGATTGACCGCCTTTTTTGCGCGGCAAATACCACTTTTGCGGTGGCAACAGATTGATTTATCCTTTGATATAATTATGGAGGTAAGATTAGTACTCCTTGTAACAAGGAGATCAATATCATAGGGAGGAATCAAAATGTATTACTTAAGAAAGATTTTAGTATTTGCGGTTGTACTTAGTTTATGTATTGGTGTGAGCGGCTGTGGAGGCACTAATAATGCTGCTGATCAGATTGCTGCAAATGAAACTGAAGCACCGGTTACCACTGAGGAATTGGATGAGGAGTTTGAGAAGGACAAAGCGGATTTTGATGAAACAGTTACCGAGGCGAAAGATAGTATAGAAGAAAGTTTCGAAGAGATTCGTGACAAAGTTATTGATGAAATAACTGACGAAGAATATTGTAAAACAAATAGGAAGGATATTAAGAAAGTCTATAAGGAATATTCTAAATCCATAGATGAAATGGTTGAAGAATTGGATTATGGAGCAGCCTGTGAAAATATTACAAACTATGAAGAAGAGGATAGAGTTAAATATATTGACTATTTCTATGATATATTTGATGATTTAATCAATTCGGTATATGATGAAGCTTCGGATTGTTGCCAAGACATATATGACCATTGTGACAGTTTGGTTGATGATTCTAAACTGGCATATAAAATGGAAAATGATTTTAACTCAGCAATGGAGAGCATGAATACAAAACACGAGGAAGTATCTGCCGATTTAAGCTCTAAACACAGTCTTATCAGAAAAGAGTTCTTAAAAGGTAATTATGATGTCGATGAGATTTTGGCTGAAGTAGAAGAAGCAGAGGTGGAAGAAGAGGAGGAAGAGGCAACAACAGAAGTCAAGAAAAAGTCAACCAAGAAAAAGTCTAAAAAGAAGAAGTCAAGCGCCAACGGTGTAGATCCGGATTTAAAAGCATTTCTTGACGAGTACGAGAAAGTAATGGATGAGTATTGTAAGTTCATGAAGAAATATAATAATTCAAGTGATCAAGCGTCTATGATGATGGATTACTTAAACTATCTTGACAAATACTCTGAAATGGTTGAGAAACTAAATGAGTGGGATCAGAATGAAATGTCTGATGCTGACCTTAAATACTATCTTGATGTAACTAACAGAGTCAGTAAAAAACTGATAGACACAGGTGCTGCTATGGGACAGTAGAATAATAATCAGATTCTTCGCTGCGCTCAGAATGACATGCTATATGTAACCGTAGTGGCGAACACTGTTCGCTATATGAGGAGTACACTGTGCTCCGCTACTGGTTAACCATGTCATCCTGAGGAGCGGAATTATATAAGCTTCTTAATATGGTTATACATCTTAAGACCTCTTTCAGAGCCATACTGATAAATAATCGCCTGATACACTTCTTGCTTTCTGTTCTTCTTGGAATAGTTGGCGATTACGGTATCTAAGACAAATGTTGCCGCATCTTTAGAATAATTGGCATCATGCATTGTCCTGATAATCTTGTCTGATAACTCTTTCTTAGGGTCTTGTTTAGGCGTCTTTTTCTTAGGAGTAACGTATTTATTCAATATAGGTTTAGCAATCTTATAAATATCTGCAAAGTTGCTAAATCGCGTGGTAAGCTCGTTGTGAAACTTACTAAACATATCTTTATCACCATAATAGGCTATTGCCAACATGGCAATAGTCTTGATATCTTCGTCTTTATAACGCGCTCTTTGAAGTGTTGACCTAAGTTCTTCAACTAACTTGTTCATCTTGGACTCGGCCGTGTTAGTAGTCGTGGCCTGGGGTGCCTGACTTGAAGCAGGTGCCTTCTTAGGTTGAGGAGGATTCGCAGTCTTCTTGGTTGCAGACTTCTTCTCTGCTTTAGGCTTGGTTACCTTCTTCTCTGCCTTAGGAGGCTGAACTCTGATGTGACTCGTTCTTGTAGCCTTGATATGACCGATAGAATTCCAAAAGTTGATAACATTATCGTAGTCGGTATCGTTGCTTACGATAATTACAGTACATTGATCCTGCTTAACAGAGTTAATTCCGGCAAGATATCCTACATAAGAGCATATATGCATATCTGCTGATTGGTCTCCTGCAGGAACTTCAGTCATCTTAATCTCGGCTTTACCGTTCGAAATGATGGACATATCGACGTTGGTTCCATTCTTGGTAAAGAAAATGTTAACGTGATCTGTGCTGCCTAATTGGTCGTAGCCATGAAGACCGTCTGAATGAACATTTTCATAATCTATTAAATAATAAGTCTTTATAATAATCACCCTCTAAAATAATATGTATTCATTATAATATATCATCAAGATAATGCAAGTATCAAGGCAATAAAACCACAGGGGCGGTCCACTCAGAATGACATGCTAAAACCAATTGAGATTATTTATAATGTATGTTAGATTAATAAGAGTAAGGTGGTTACTATAAGGAGGTTACTATGTGGAAGAAGATTATAATTGCGGTATGTTTAGTGGCGGTTACTGTTGCGTTGGCATTTGCAGGACGCGCTAAATTACAGAAAAAAGAAGCTGAGAAAACATCTAAGAATACAGTCAGCGAAACTAAGGATTACACATCTATGTCTGTTGAGGATATAGTTAAGTCGTTGACAATAGAGCAGAAAGCATGTCAGATGTTGCAGCCTGCGTGTTATAACCTGGAAAAGCGCAGTGTGCGAGATAATTGCTATGGAAGTATTCTATCGCTTGCAGAACCGCTGGACTATAAAGGCTGGCAGAAGCTTATTGACGGATTCCAAGAGGAGACACTTAAGTCAGAAGTTGGTATTCCCTTTATATACGGTCAGGATCAGGTTCACGGAGTATACGGGTGCTTGGACGCTGTAGTATTTCCGCATAATATCGGATTGGGTGCAGCTAATGATGAGCAGCTTATGTATGATATAGGGCTTGCCACGGCAGATGAGTCCAAGCTTTGCCATATGATGCTTAGCTTCTCGCCTTGTGTGGCCCAGTCGGTTGACCCTAGATGGGGAAGAACCTATGAGACTATTGGTTCAGATTTAAAGACGATAACCGACCTGAGTGTTTCATTTACCAAAGGATTGCAGGATGGAGGAATCGCAGCCTGCGTTAAGCATTATTTTGGAGACGGTAATGTCAAGTACGGAACCGGAGAGAACTCCGATACAGAAAGACTTATAGACAGGGGAGATGCGATTCTTTCCGATAATGAGATAGAGGAATTGCTTAAGGTATACAAGGCACAGATTGACGCGGGAGTTAAGTCGATAATGATATCTCATTCTTCTCTCAACGGAGTTAAGATGCATGAGAACAAGGAATACATTGATATTTTGAAAAATGATTACGGATTCGAAGGATTCATTTTGAGTGATTGGAATTCGATTCAGAATATCTCCAAGACAACATATTATGATCAGGTGGTTACATCGGTGAATGCCGGAATTGATATGCTTATGGAGCCGGATAGATTTGACGAAGCAATTGAGATAATTGTAGATGCGGTTAATAAGGGTGATATAAGTGAAGATAGAGTTGATGACGCGGTCACAAGGATAATTAGTGTTAAGAAGGAACTTGGAGTCTTTGAGGATCCTATGCTTGAGAATATCAAGATTAAGCAACAAGAAACAGGTTCTAAGGAATACAGAGATTTAGCAGAGAAAGCAGTTGAAGAGAGTCTTGTACTTCTTAAAAATGATAACAGTGTCCTTCCTCTTAAGAAAGGTTCCAGCGTATATATCATGGGCCCTGCTGCTGATGACAAGGTTGCTCAGTGCGGTGGATGGACTTTAGGATGGAATGGAAGTCCTATTGATGATATGCCCGGAGTTACTACTATTGAAGAAGGATTTGAACAGGTGGCCAAAGAGTACGGAATAACAGTATACACAGATGATAAGGATGCAGACAAAGCTGATATAATAGTTCTTGCTGTCGGTGAACAGTCTTACGCAGAGTGGTACGGAGATGTAGAAGACATGGATCTCTGTGCAGGAATGGGATTGAAAGCTAATAAAAAAGCAGTAAAAAAGGCAGCATCATATAACAAGCCTGTGGTAGCTCTGGTGGTTGCAGGAAGGCAAGTATTTATAAAGGATTATATGCCTTCATGGGATGCAGCGGTTATGTGTTATCTTCCGGGTTCCGAGGGACAGGGAGTCGCCAGAATGATTTGTGGAGACAGTGAGTTTAAGGGAACACTTCCTAGTCCATGGTATTCTGATGTCAGCCAGATAGGAACAGATGATGCGTGGCTTGATAGAGGATATGGTCTAAAGAAGTAGTTTTTTTCAAGTGATAATGTGCTAAAATGTATCTATAATATACTTACGGAAGGAGATTTCACGATGAAGGAAGTTTATGATTTTTTAAAGGAAGCTGAGACATACTATCTTGCAACAATGGATGGTGATCAGCCAAGAGTACGCCCTTTTGGAACAGCTGACATTTTCGAGGACAAGTTATATATCCAGACCGGCAAGTCTAAGGATGTATCTAAGCAGATTCAGGCTAATCCAAAAGTTGAGGTGTGTGCATTTAAGGATGGCAAGTGGCTCAGAGTTGCCGGCAAGCTTGTAAGGGATGACAGAGTTGAGGCTAAGGCTCACATGTTAGATGCTCATCCATCACTCAAGGCCATGTATTCTGCAGAAGATGACAACACTGAGGTGCTATATTTTGAAGATGCAACGGCAACATTTTCATCATTTACAGATGCACCTAAGACGGTGACATTTTAAACTAAATATGATAAGTATCCCCGGAGCAGATTGTTCCGGGGATTTTTTTGTTCACTGTTTGGTCACAGATTAACCACAGTTTTTCTACAATTGAACCCTCATTTTGCTAAATCAGGCCTCGTATTATTAACTAAGATGATAAACAAGGAGGCGATTATTATGGGATATCTTAATACATTTAAGAGATATGAAATGAAGTACATAATTACGGTGGATCAGAAAAATGACATCATAAAAATGATGAGTGAATATATGGTCCCGGATGCGTTTGGGATGTCTACTATTAGGAATATTTACTACGATACGGACTCGTATAGATTAATCAGAAATTCAATCGACAAGCCGGCATACAAAGAGAAATTAAGGATGAGAAGTTATAAAAGAGTTGACGGTGATGACACGGTATTCGTTGAGCTAAAGAAGAAATACGATAAGGTGGTATATAAAAGACGACTTGATCTTCCGGAAAAAGAAGCTGTTGAATGGCTTGATGGCGGAAAGACACCGGTTGATTCCCAGATTGCTAGGGAGATAGATTACTTTGTTAATTATTATGAAACTATATCTCCGACAGCGTTTATAAGCTACGATAGAGAAGCTTTTTTTGCAAATGATGACCACGACTTTAGAATATCATTTGACACTAATATCTTAAGCAGAACCTGTGATTTGTCGCTTCAAAAGGAAGCATATGGGGATCATGTTATTGACAAAGATATGTGTATCATGGAGGTCAAAGTTTCAAAGGGTATGCCGATGTGGCTTGTAAGATATTTGAGTGAGAATAAGATATATAAGTCTTCATTTTCTAAATACGGAACAGCTTATAAATTATATATTGCAAATGAAGTCAAGGTGATTCCTAACTTAGATGAAGTTAAGGTAAAGACAGTAGCATTTGACAAGAAGAATTATTATGTTGGAAAAGGAGGAGTGGCTTATGCTTAGTACATTATTTAACAGCGTTTTTACAAGCGCAGAATTAACAGAATCAATTACAATTATTCCTTTTATTGAGTGCATTGCTTCAGCGCTTGTGATTGGACTTATACTTGCAGTTTTATATACATATAAGACCAGATACACTAAGAGTTTTGTTATGACACTTGCCATTCTTCCGGCGGTGGTTGCAGTTGTAATTATGATGGTTAATGGCAATGTCGGAACCGGAATTGCGGTTGCGGGAGCGTTTAGCCTTGTCCGTTTTAGATCTGCTCCGGGTACAGCCAAAGAGATTGGAACAATCTTCATCGCGATGGGAGCCGGATTGATTGTAGGAATGGGATATATCATGTACGCGTTTGTTTTTGTGATTATTGTTGGGCTGATGAGTGTTATCTATACTGCAATTGATTTGGGCGGTAAGAAGGGCGATGCAGTATATAGAACAATCAGAATTACAATTCCTGAGGATCTTGATTATGCAGGGATATTTGATAATGCTTGGAAAGAGTTTGCCAAGGAAGTCAAACTTACTCAGGTTAAAACAACCAATATGGGAAGCATGTTTAAATTAACTTACGATGTGACTTTGAAAAATGTCTCGGACGAGAAGAAACTTATTGATCAACTTAGAATTCTTAATGGAAATCTTGAAATATCAAGTTCCCCGCAAACAACTGTGTTTGAGGGGTTATAGAAAGGTGTGATTACTATGAAAGCGAGAGTATTTTTAAATAAACTAACAGCGTTTTTATTAACATTTGCAGTGTGTGTAACCTTCAGCGGCTGCACCAAGAAATCGGTTGAAGAGAGTACTTCAAATGCGGAAAATACAACAACGATAGAGGCTATCTCTCCTGATGAAGCATTTTCTGAGAGAGATTTATCCGGTGAATATGATGAAGGTGAAGCGACTTACATAACATTAGATGAAGATAAAATCTTGGTGGACGGTGAAGGGGTGGATGTTTCAGATTCTACTGCCACAATCACTAAGGAAGGTACATATATTGTGTCGGGAACTATTACTGAAGGGCAACTTAAGGTAAATGTCGGTGACGAGGAAAAGGTTCAGTTGGTCCTTGACGGAGTGAACATGAGCTGCGAGTCAACCGCACCGATCTATGTTTTAAATGCAGATAAGGTATTTGTAACATTAGCTGAAGGAAGTGAGAATAATTTAGAGGTGACTGAAGAATTTGTTCAGATTGATGATAACAATATCGATGGTGTAATATTTGCCAAGGATGACGTAACTATAAATGGCAGCGGTTCTCTTAATATCTCATCTGTAAGCGGTCATGGAATAGTGTGTAAGAACGATCTTAAGATAACCGGAGGAACAATTGATATTACTTCGGCTGAAGACGGACTTCAGGGCGAGGACAGTGTAAGAATAGCAGATGGAACGATAACTGTAAATGCAGGAGATGACGGTATTCACAGTGATGGCAATCTTCTGATAATTGGTGGAACTGTAAAAGTTACAGAGTCCGAGGAAGGACTTGAGGGTCAGATAATTACTATCACGGACGGGGATATAACCGTTGTTTCTAAGGATGACGGTCTAAACGCGACCAGCGGAAGCAGCAGTTCAGGTGATGCAGGTACGGCTAAGATGCAGGAATTTGGTGATATGAGTAAAGAAGGAACACCACCTGAAATGGGTGAGAACGGCGGTACGCCACCAGATATGACTGACGGTGAGAGATTTAAAGGACACGGTTTTAGAGGCGATATGGCTTCCGGCGATGGAAGAGCGTTCAAGAAAGAAATGGGTTCCCAAGATGCCAGGGAATTTAAGAATAATATGGCTTCAGGTAATGCTAAAGGTTTCGGCGGAGGTATGATGGATAGTGATGAGAGTGCTGTTATCAACATTTCCGGAGGAACAATCAACATCGATGCAGGTGGCGACGGAGTTGATTCTAACGGATATATCAACATTTTCGGAGGAGAGATTTATGTTTCAGGCCCTACCAACAATGGTAATGCTTCTCTTGATTACGGCATCAGCGCTACGATTACGGGCGGAGTTGTTGTGATGGCAGGTTCATCAGGTATGGCTGAGAATTTCTCTGATGACTCAACTCAAGGTGTAATTCTTGCAAATGTTGACAATCAATCAGAAGATGCTACAATTACATTAACTGATAGTTCAGGAAATGAAATTGTAAGCTATACCCCTTTAAAATCATATAATTCCGTAATTATAAGTTCGCCTGAAATCACGAGCGGTTCGAACTACTTGCTTACGACAGGACAGACTGAGACTTCGATTACTATGGATAGTCTGATTTATGGTAGTGGAACAGGAATGAGTGGTATGATGAGGGGTGACCATAAAGGAGATATTGGTGAGCAGCTCTAAAACCTACATTTGCATCGATTTAAAATCTTTCTTCGCATCCGTTGAGTGCGTCCTTCGTGGGCTCGACCCGCTTAGTACAAGGCTGGTTGTGGCGGATGCGTCAAGAACAGACAAGACAATATGCCTGGCAGTTACGCCGGCTCTCAAAGCCTTTGGTGTCCCCGGACGCCCGAGGCTTTTTGAGGTTAAGAAGATTGTTGGTGATTATGAGAGGGTTAACAATACCAAGATTGACTTTGTTGTAGCTCCGCCACAGATGGCTAAGTATGTGGAGTATTCCGTCAACATTTTCAAAGTGTATCTAAGATATGTTGCGCCTGAGGATATCCATGTCTACTCAATAGATGAGGTATTTATTGATGCGACCGATTACATTAAGCTGTATGAGATGACAGCACATGAACTCGCAATGCTTATGATTAAGGATGTTCTTAAAGAGACCGGAATCACTGCTACTTCGGGAATCGGAAGTAACCTTTATCTCGCTAAGATTGCGATGGATATTGTTGCTAAGCATACTGAGGCGGATGAGGATGGAGTCAGAATTGCCGAGCTTGACGAGAAGCGTTTTAGAGAGCTTTTGTGGGGGCATACTCCGATTACTGATTTTTGGCGTATGGGTAAAGGAACGGCTAAGAAGCTTGCCAAATGGGGGATTTACACGATGGGAGATCTTGCAAGGGCGAGCCTTCACAGTGAGGAGCAACTTTATGAGCAATTCGGAGTAGATGCGGAGATTATGATAGACCACGCTTGGGGGTATGAGCCATGCACAATGGATAAGATTAAGTCTTATAAGGCTACTTCACATAGTATTTCCTCAGGTCAGGTTCTACATGAGCCTTACGATTACGAGAAGGCCAAACTCATTGTCAAAGAGATGACAGATCTTTTGGTGCTCGATCTTGTGAGCAAGAATCTTGTCTGCGACTCGGTGACGCTAAATATCGGATATGACAGAGAAAATGTTGACAAAGGCGGATTTAAAGGGGCGACGGTCATTGATTATTATGGGCGTAGTGTTCCGAAAGCAGCGCACGGGACTACAAGATTTGATCAGGCGACTTCTTCTACATCGACTATTATGAGCGGTGTTGTGGAATTGTATGATAGGATTGTTAATCATTCTCTAACTGTCAGGCGTATAACAATCAGTGCCAACAATGTTGTCGATGAGGCAAATGTTACCGGGCAGTTATCATTTTTCACAGATTATGATGCATTAGAAAAAGAAAAGAAACTTCAGAAGGCGATGCTGTCTATTAAGGATAAATTCGGTAGCAATGCGATATTGAAGGGGATGAATCTTATGGAAGGTGGAACCACCATCGAGCGTAATAACCAGATTGGGGGACATAAAGCGTAGGGGAGCGGATGTATTGTGATCATAATGTATTATTTCTTTGGGACGCCTCTCGGCTCGAAGGCGCGTTGCTCACGTTACTAAATTCGTGCTAAGCTTACGCTTTCACTCATTAAGTAACGAGACGCATGGGCGCCCTAAGAAATAACACATTATGATCTTATAATCCTCAGGGTGGTAAAACCACCGAATTTAATTTAGTGTCATGACTTCGCGAAGCGAAGAATCTTTTTTGTTTAGAATAATTGACGAGTCCGTAACACAATGTGATGATATCCTGAGTTTAGTTTGTTACGCATTTGTAGCTTGCTTTATTGTAAAATGTAGGTGTGTAAATTAGGAAAGAAGCCGAGCGACTATATGAAGAAGCTTATTGAAACATGTCAGACATTTATGACCGCATTTGACGAGGGAGAGGGCGTTGTAAAAGCATCCATTGTTGATGATTTCAACAGGGCATGTCTAAAGTACTACGACAAAAGACAAGGTGTTATAGCCGGACCTGCGACGGATAAAGGGCAGGCTAGACTAGAGATAGCAGCCAAAATGGCTGAAATTACAAGTGATATCGTGAATCCGGTTAGGGAAGAAATGAATAAGACATATGAAGCTAATAAAAAGAATGTGAAGGCTAATCCTCATAAGTGATATAAGCTGATAGTAAGGTGGCGGAGTTAATCCGCCACCCTTTCTGATTCTATTAGGTTGAATAAATCTGTATAATCTTATATAATAAGCTGTTGTAATTATATTAATTTCTGGGAGGAGAAGACCTAATGAAGACTAAAGTTATCATTTCTTTGATAATCATCGTTGTTCTTCTTGCGACGGGAATAGGTGTATATGTATATCTCGTTCATAAGAATAGTCCAACTTTAACCACTTCATCAACTCTTGCAAATGTTATCGATAAGTATGATTTAGAAACGGTTGATTACAAGTACAATTCTATTGCTACCATGAAGGACGGCGATAAGGATATGTATTATGTAAGATACGATGGGGATGTTAAGCTCGGTGTAGACCTGAATGAAGTAACATTTGACGTAAATCAAAGGAATAAAACAATAACGGTTAATGTTCCTAAAGCTACTGTTCAGACTATTCAGGTTAATCCGGTTGATTTCATTTTCGTGAAGGAGAAATACGAGACGGATACTGTTATCGTAGACGCGAGACAGCTTTGTAAGTCAGATTTAGAAGGTAAAGTTAGTTCAAATACTGAGCTCTATGATAGAGCGTGGAATAACGCCACAGGAATGATAGATGGTATCATAAAGCCTTTGTCAGAAGGCTATAAAGTTAAATATGAGGTGAATGGAGGTGGTTCGCAGTGATAAGTATTAAGAAGACACTTTTATTTACCGTTATATTGTTTTTAGTTGCATTTTCCGGATGTGGTAAGAAGCAGGTGGATACAACTATCAATCAGGAAAGCGTCAGATCGATAGGCAATCTGGTGACTATAGAAGGATATTACAATAATGTTGCCGAGTATACTAAGCCTGCGGGAGTGGGAATTAGTCATTTAGGTGAGAAGGATAGAAAGATCTGGTGTGAGTACAAAGGATGGGCGAGAGTTGGAGTGAACATGAAAGAGGTTACTCTTACCCAAAAGGGCACTAATGTAACAGTGACTATTCCGGAAGCCAAGGTGCTGGATTATGGTATAGATGAAAGCACTTTTACCAAAGAATCTTTTGTGATGAACAAGGATGGATTTTTTAACAAGAACCCAATATCCGTTGATGAACAGAATAAGATGATAAATGAGGCTCAGGAAACCATGAAAAAGCAAGCTAACGGTGATGAGGATTTGTTAAAACGAGCTCAAGATAAAGCTAAGAACATTATAGAAGGATACATCAATTCTCTTGGCGAGATCAATGGTGTAACATATAACATCAATTTTAATTATGTTGCTACCAGCGACAAGAATGAGAATGAATAGGACTATAAAGCTGCAGGTATTCCTGCAGCTTTATTATTTTTATAAATCAACTAATTAAATGTTGCAGGGAAAATGTCATCCTGAGGAACATTGTTCCGAAGGATCTTAATAGATTCTTCGTTGCTTAAGAATGGCAGAGTAGCTAAATGCTGTTCTTATAATTAGTACAGACCCTGCATGTGTGGCGTCAATTTGCATTTTCATTGAATATAAAGTATAATACAATCTGTCTGTCAAACGGACATATTACTAATATTGAAGAAAGGAGGTTTATATGTTATTCATACACAAAAAGAAGAATGATAAGATGAAAGCTGCGTTGTTTGTTGATTTTGAACATTGGTATTATGGTTACCAGAACAGCTTCAATATGGAACCTGATGTTTCCGAATGGGTGCAGGAGATTAATGATAGATACGTGGTTCAGCAAGTTGAGATTTTCGGGGATTTTAGTAAGAATAGTGGTATGAGCGCACAATATGATATGCTCGTCAAATCATTTCCCGGGATACATCACACGCCTAGTAAGAAAGTTGGCGTCGAGAAGGATTTCACTGATTTTATAATATTAGATTCAATATATAGACTTGCTGCGAGTAAGAAGCGACCTGAAGTTGTGATATTGTTTACAGGAGATGCGCATTTTACACATGCTGTCAATTATCTTAAGGAACTGAATATAACGGTTATTGTATATGGTGTTAAGGGATGTATGAGTTCTATGATCAAGTCAGCGGCTCATTCGTATGTTGAAATGCCGAGGGAGCAGCAAGAGTATCAGTTTTATTATGACTTGATTCTTAAGTCGTTAGACTACATTGATAGAAAACATAAAGTTGCAACATATTCTAAGACTATCGAATATGTCTCTAAGAAGAATAAAGTTCCGAAAGATCGTATTAAGCGCGCGCTTGATCAGCTTATCGCTCAGAAATACGTATATAAAAAGGTTATCAAGAAGAAGATTGAATGTATCAGGTGCAATTGGAAGCTTGCAAGAGAGAATGGTATATGGAAGTAGGAGGAACATCGGATGAAGTTTATATCATGGAATGTAAATGGATTGAGAGCTTGTGTTAATAAAGGTTTTTTGGATTATTTTAACGAGGTAGATGCTGATGCTTTCTGCCTTCAGGAGACTAAACTCCAGGAGGGACAGATTGATCTAGAACTTCCGGGATACCATCAATATTGGAATTATGCCGATAAGAAGGGGTATTCAGGCACTGCGATATTTGTCAAAGAGGAGCCTTTAAGTGTCAAGTATGGTATGGACATAGATGAACATAATCATGAAGGAAGACTTATTACTCTTGAGTATGATAATTACTATTTGTTGACCGAGTATGTTCCTAACGCTCAGAATGAGCTTAAGCGTATAGATTACCGTATGAAATGGGAGGATGATTTTAGAGCATACATCAACAAGTTAAATGCTACTAAGCCTGTTATATTCTGTGGTGATCTTAACGTTGCTCATAATGAGATAGATCTTAAGAATCCAAAGTCTAATCGCGGGAATGCCGGATTCTCTGATGAGGAGAGAGGCAAGTTTGAGGAACTTCTTCAAGCAGGGTATGTAGATACATTCAGACATTTTTATCCGGACATGGAGCAGATTTATAGCTGGTGGAGCTATCGTTTTCATGCGCGTGAGAAGAACGCAGGATGGCGTATAGATTATTTTATGGTAAGTGAATCCCTTAAAGATAATCTAGTCGACGCTAAGATCCACACTGATATATTGGGCTCCGATCATTGCCCGGTTGAACTGGATATTGATATTTGATCGTAAAGATGTGAAATATTATATTGCCATTACATATTAAATGTGATAATATGACTTACAGAAAAAAAGAAAGGCACATTAGTTGTGAAGGTGAAGGAATGGAGATTAGATAGTTTGATTTGGTGAACGTAAACAGGATTGTTATGGCCTAGAAGGGTCTGTTTAGGTATGCCGAATTAGATTATCGTATTCATTTTGAAGCCATCATTTGTTGCGTTGCTTTCGGTATATTTTTAGGTTTCATTTGTGCGTATAATCTGCTTTCGGTAGGAAGCAGATTTTTTTATGCCCAATATACCGGAGGTGATTATTATGGCACAGATACAAGTAAACGATCTTACATTTTCATACGATAAAAGTGCTGATGAAGTTTTGAAAAATGTGACATTTAGTATTGATACTAATTGGAAGCTTGGTCTTATCGGCAGAAACGGCAAAGGCAAGACGACTCTATTAAACCTATTTATGGGAAGATATGATTATCAGGGAAGCATCAAGAGTAATACTTATTTTGACTATTTTCCCTATCAGGTGTCGGATGACGATTTGGAAGAAAATACTGCTGACTTAATAGAAAAATGGAAACCGCAAGTTGAGTCGTGGCAGGTTTTGATACAAATGAATGAGCTTAAGATGGATGCCGAATGCCTTTATCGCCCGTTTAAAACGTTGAGTTTTGGTGAGCGTACAAGGGTGATGCTGGCAGTCTTATTCGCAGCGGAGAATGAATTCCTTTTGGTTGATGAGCCTACCAATCACTTGGATACCGAGGCTCGTGAGATTGTCAAAGAATATCTAGCGTCCAAAAAAGGATTTATTCTTGTTTCTCATGACAGAGATTTGCTTGATAGAGTGTGTGATCATGTTTTGGTATTAAACAGATCTACAATTGAAGTGCAAGCAGGTAATTTCACGAGTTGGTGGGAGAACAAAGAGAAGAAGGATGCATTTTCACAAGCAGAAAATGATAAGCATATGAAGGAGATTGCTAAGCTTAAAGTTGCTGCGGACAGAAGCGGAAGGTGGGCCGACAAGAACGAGAACACCAAGATTGGTTTCGACCCTGTTAAAGAACATGACAGGAATATCTCTACCAGAGCGTATATTGGTGCTAAAACCAAGAAGATGCAAGCGCGCGTTAAGTCATATGAACAGCGCATCGATCGTGAGATAGAGGAGAAGGAGGGCTTGCTTAATGATATTGAGAAAGTCCCTGATTTGAGAATAGAACCGCTTGAATTCCATAAGGAAATTTTGATAAATGCCAACGACTTTTCACTTAAGTACGAAGGCGCAGAGAGTGAGCTGTTTACTAACCTAAGGTTCCAGGTGAGACAAGGCGAAAGAGTCATTCTATCCGGTGAAAATGGATGTGGCAAATCAAGCATTTTAAAAGCGATACTTCAAAAGACTAATATTTCTGATGATGTTAAAGATCATAATCTAGTGGTGTCAGGAATGCTTGAAGTACCATCCGGATTAACCGTTTCGTATGTGAATCAGGACACATCGTTTCTTAGAGGATCACTTAAGAAGTATTGTGAAGATAGAGAACTTAACGAAAGCATTTTCTTTGCTATACTAAGACAGTTGGATCTTGGACGAGAGCAGTTTATTAAGAACATGGAAGATTTCTCCGAGGGTCAGAAGAAGAAAGTGTTGATAGCGGCGAGCCTGCTTACGCCTGCACATCTTTATATCTGGGATGAGCCGTTGAATTATATCGATGTGTTCTCGCGTATGCAGATTGAAAAGTTGATTATCAAGTATAAGCCGACGATGCTTTTGGTTGAGCATGATATCAGATTTCAGGAGAAAGTCGCTACGGAGGTTATCGAAATATTTTAATATAGTTTTTATGGATCATGCGGCAACCGCTGGTCGCCACTACGAAGGATTATGAAAAACTATGTGTAGCGGAGCACATTGTGCTCCACAGTACAGATTCTGTGTGGTCTATCGACTTTGGAATATCCTGAAAATAGACTTTAGAATATCCTACAGATGAACCACAGGGACAGATGAACCACAGGGACAGACCCTGTGGTTTTTTAAATGACATTGGGACGGGTATAGTGGTTAGGAGCTTTTGCTTGCTTTATATAGTTGGATATGGTAACATTTTGTTATATGCATCATCTGTGCATCATCTGAGTGGGGACGGTTCTTGTGGTATTTTATCACAT
>CAMVPR010000006.1 GCA_947169385.1 uncultured Lachnospiraceae bacterium
TTTAACGTAGCGGCGAACAGTGTTCGCCACATGGAGCACAATGTGCTCCGCTACCGTGTCATCCTGAGGAGCGTAGCGACGAAGGATCTTAAAAGATTCTTCGCTTCGCTCAGGATGGCACTCTCCCCGGCACAATCAAACTAACCCCCGGTGGCCCCGCCACCCTGAGTTGAAGTGGATGGTAAAAACAGCAAAAAGCAATATGTGTTGTTTAAAAAGGCTTCAAAAAAAGAAGGTATAACTGTTATTATTTAACGGACGCCTGCGAGACGTCGGCACTTAACGAATACGAGCAAGCGCGAAGTATTCGTTTAGTACCGCTACGTCGAACTGGCAGCGAAAGCGTGTCCGTAAATAAACAGTTATGCCTTCTTATAACGTTCCAGGAGAAACAACATATATTGCTTTAATAAATATAAATATTACTCATCCACTCTCAACACTTAATCATCCATGGAACAATTTCTTCGACTGATACACCGGCTCGCAAGTGAGATTAACTCCCAAATGCTTAAACGTTGCCTCATCAACCGAAGACAAAATAACAGAAGAATGAGCCTCTAATCCCTTGAGCCTTCCAAGCTGCTCTAGAGCCTTCTTGGTGTTATCATCAGTCTCAGCACAGATGGTAAGTGCAATCAATATCTCATCAATATGAAGTCTAGGATTGTTACCACCAAGATGCTCAACCTTAAGCTTCATAATAGGCTCAATAACCTCAGGAGAGATAAGCTTCACGCTGTCATCAAGACCTGCAAGAGCCTTGAGCGCATTAAGAAGCATAGCAGAATTGGCGCCGAGCAAATCAGAAGTCTTACCGGTAATAATCCTTCCGTCATCAAGTTCAATCGCAGTAGCAGGTCCACCTGTAAGCTCGCTTAATGTATTGGCAGCCGCAACAACCTCTCTGTCATTAATCGTAATATCACTCTGCTCCATAAGAAGCTCAAGCTTGTCTATAATCTCCTGCTTACCTGTTCCCTTTCTAATGTCACAAGCAGCCTGATAATATCTTCTGATAATCTCCTGGTTGGACGCTGCCTTACAAGCATCATCATCAACGATACAGTTACCCGCCATATTAACACCCATGTCAGTAGGCGACTTATATGGAGACTCTCCGTAAATCTTCTTAAACATACCATTGAGAACAGGGAACACCTCAACATCACGGTTATAGTTAACCGTAGTAACTCCGTATGCCTCAAGATGAAATGGGTCAATCATGTTGACATCGTTAAGATCGGCAGTCGCTGCCTCATAGGCAAGGTTAACCGGATGCTTAAGAGGTATATTCCAGATAGGAAATGTCTCAAACTTAGCGTAACCGGCCTTAACACCGCGTTTATGCTCGTTGTAGAGCTGAGACAGACACACAGCCATCTTACCTGAACCAGGTCCCGGAGCAGTCACAACCACCAGAGAATGCTTAGTCTCAATAAACTCATTCTTACCATATCCCTCGTCACTTAAGATAAGAGGAACATTGCTAGGATATCCCGGAATAGAATAATGCCTATACACCTTGATTCCCAACGCCTCTAATCTCTTCTGGTAATTAACAGCGCTCTCCTGTCCGGCAAATCTAGTCATAACAACACTTCCGACATAGAGTCCGTAACCTCTGAACGCATCGATAAGTCTTAATACATCAACATCATAAGTAATACCAAGATCGCCTCTAACCTTGTTCTTCTCGATATCAGCGCTGTTGATAACCACAACAACTTCTACATCTTCCTTAATCTGAGCAAGCATCCTTATCTTAGAATCCGCCTCAAATCCCGGCAAAACTCTCATAGCATGATAATCATCAAAAAGCTTACCACCAAACTCTAAGTAAAGCTTGCCACCAAACTGTCCTATCCTCTCTTTAATGTGTTCTGACTGCATAGTCAGATATTTGTCATTGTCAAATCCTGTCTTAAACATAATATCTCCTATAATTTATGGTAAAATGATACCGACTCTAAGTAACAAAAGAGCCAGATAAAGTCTCATAATGTGCCTTACATCCTTCATGGCGCAGTACTTATCTGCAACCACGATAAGCCTGCCCTCCCTTGTCTTAGGAAAGTCTCCGGCTATAGGCCACATATGATTAGATATCGCATCTTCAACAACATCATTGTAATCAGATAAAATGCTCTTAGCAACATTAACCGATTCTACCGGATGCAACCTGTGACACTCTCTGTCATTCTCGTATACATCATCTCTGTCAAGCATACCAAGATCGTGGCAAAGAGCAGCGTTAACCACATCCTTGCGACTTATATCAATTCCAAACCGTTTAAGCAACCTGCACATCCTAATACATGTACATGCCACATCTTCACTGTGTTTGGCAACACTGGTAGCCTTATGATGAGTCTCGTCATAAGCTCGCATAAACTCTTCCGTGCTTATGATATCTTTACCGAGACGACGAACTTCATTTCTGACATGTTCTTTCAATTAAATGCCCCTTTCAAATACAAAACAAAAAGGATGGTACATAAATACCATCCTTCATTATATCGCAGGTATAAATTTTTGTCACTAAAAAAATCAGATTCTCTCCATCATTACATTACACCACGCATACTTGCTTCTTTTTTGACTTTCTTAGCTATATTAATCATGTTGCCGACGTCAAATGAATTCTTCTTAATCTCAGGATTACTCTGCTCAGCTTTAATCACTGCCTGTTTAGCCATATACTCCGTTAACATAGTTGATTTAAACTTCGAATCTTTAAGAATCTTCTTAACATTGCTAATGCATTTCTTATCTCCCGCAGCTCCTAAATCATAATCAAACACGCTCTTGCTTACAAGGAACTCTGAAACATGCTCTGCCAACTCTTCTAATACCTTCTTAGGCTCCTTATTGGCAATTGCGCACTCATTAAGGAACTGTCTGTTCTTAGGATCGGTTAAAATCTGCAATGCAACAATCTTACCAACATTATTGTAAGTCGATGAAGAAATGTTAATTACCTCTTCTTCAGCACTCTTAGCAGCTTCCGTTAAAACCTCTTTATTGACATTACCCATCTCATCAGCTGCAGGCACTTTAGAATCTGCTATATAGTCATTCATCAAAACTGCCATGATATTAATCTTCTTATCATTAGATTGGAAAAGATAAGGCTTGTTCTCTGTGAAATCCTTTACTGCTTTCTTATCATTAAGAATCTCCTCAAGTCTGTCACTTGCCAACTGTCTTACGCCCATAGACTGCTCAACCAATAATTCGATATCATTGCCACCCACGAGTCTTATTGTCTCTTCGTACTCTTCTACGAATTTATCCGTCTTCTTCTCAACAGCTGCCCAAGAAGAAAAAGCTTTCTTCCCCTTAGTCTTAATACAATCAATAAAAAGCTGATTCTTGGAAAGTCTATCAATCTCTTTTTCAATTCTCTTAGTAGTGTACTTTGTAGCAAGGGCCTTAACCTTCTTTAAGTCATTAACATTGCTTGCCAAAGCAGTTTCAGGACTATACGCTTTATCAAGGCACTCACTTAATACGAAATATTTAGCGAGGTCTGTCACCTTAGGATTCTTCTTGATGAACATATATGAATCCTTTTTGGCATCTCTTGAATACTCACTGTTAAATGTATAAGAAATATCCTTAACATTCTTTCTGATTTCGTTCTGATATTCTGCCATCCTGCACATACTGTCAAAATTGTACTCCTTAGTTGCAGGTTTATCGCCCTTGCTAGCCATAACCTTAGCCAAAGAAGTATTACCAAATCCCTTGGTATGTGAAAGCATCATTCTTGTATTGGTATACGCTGTCTTAAATGCATTTAACTTCTCGTTCATGTCATAAACAACGAAATATGCATTTGTAATAGGACCGTTATATCCCTCATTCCCGCTTAACCAATCTTTCATATATCCATCAGTCTTCTCAATAAGTTCGTAGGTCGCAGAAGCAATTTCTTCAAAGCTAGAAGAAGGGTCTTCTAAAGTCTTGATACGATTATCCAAGCTCTTCTTAAGCTCTGTATAACCTATAAATCTGAACTTACTTCTGTCGCTGTTAACAAGATCTAAAAGCTCCTGTTGCTTCTTTTTCATATATGAAGCCATTCCGGTCATTAGTACGAACTGAGCCTGAGCGGCGTTAACGAAGTCTGTATCCTTGCCTTCATTTACTTCTTTATTGTCTACTACATTTACATTTACGTCATCTACTGAGATATCATCGATTTCTTTCATAATTAATCCTCCCTATTCACTAATTACTTTAGTGTTTTAATGTTGTTAATGTAATAATACTACACCCCTCGCAACAAATGAGTAACAAATCAAAAATATAATTTAAATTAATAAAAAGGTGGTGACGATAATTAGTCGTCACCACCCTATATTAATTAATTATATGCTATTCATTCTTCCGATAAAGCAAATGTGCCATCTCCTCAATAGAAATAGATAATCCGCTAAGTTCCTCTACTGTAGCGTTAATCTCCTCCATATTAGTGCTCTGAGACGAAATACTATCATTAATCTCAGTAATCTTACCTAATACATCCTTAACCATATTGTTCATGTTGGTAAGGATATCAGAGATATGATTGGTAGTCTCTTTGGTAGAATCAGCAAGCTTAGAAACCTCACTTGCAACGACTGCAAATCCCTTGCCGGCCTCACCTGCTCTGGCAGCCTCAATACTCGCATTAAGAGATAGGAGATTGGTCTGATTGGCAATAGATTGAATAGTCTGAATAATCTGCATTGAGTCATCTAACGATCCTTCAATATCAAGTGCAGCCTTAGATATCTCATTCTGCCTTACAGATACTTCATTCATCTGCTCGGTTGCATCCTCAACCGCATTAGATACATTGCCTATACTCTCTCTTAAGTTGGTAATTGCTGGTTCCAACTCTTCCTCGAACTTAAGCTCATGTCCCTTCTCATCTGTGATGTCCAATATAGTTCCGGCTGCCATAATAGCGGTTCTGTCTCTGTCTCTTACGATATAGCTTGAAGCTCTAAACCATCTGTACTCTCCATCTTTATGCTTGATACGGTATTCCATGTCAAACGGAGTATTGCCCGTAGTATCAGCCAACTGACGACCGATAAGTTCAGATGCAGCTCCCACATCATCAGGATGAATCTTGGTAAGCCAAGAACTCATAACATCAGGGAAATCATTGCTTCCGCTGTATCCCAACAACTTCTTAAACTGGTCTGAGAAATCCATTGGAGCATTAGGATCTGAGATATCGCTAGTTCTAAGATCAAGACTCCATGATCCCTCAAGCATCATCTTATCAACCGCTTCCTGTCTGTAAGCTGCTGTCTGAGAACTATACTCTAACTTCTTCTGCTCATCGATGTCCTTAAATGTACCTATGAAGATTCTCGGCGAACCATCAGGATACCTTATGACATCTCCGGTCGCATGAAACCACTTGTAACCTTCCCCTTTAACATCAAGTCTGTATTCCACATCATACTTGGTTCTGTTGGTGGTATCAGCAGCCGCTGCACCGTAACTCGCGAACACAGCCTCTATATCCTCCGGATGAATAATCTTCGGCAAAGCTTCAAAATCATCTGCGAACTCAGCCTTACTTCTGTTAATCATGCGTCTAAACTCATCAGACCAAACAACCTTATAGTTCTCGCCTTTCTCATTGTAATACGATGTCCAGATACCAAGATTGGCACAGGTATTAACTAACCCTAAAAGCTTGTATAAATCTGCCGCTTCTGATTTAGCCTCGTTGAGTTCCAGCTCAAGTTGCTGTATTCTTGAGTTGTCTACACCCTGTTCTTTCTTCCTAAACATACTATCACCCCATATATTCAAATTGAGTTAAAAACCCTAGTGATATTATACCATACCTAAGTTTTTTAACAACAATTATTCACATTAATATTGCATAATAATTTACGCTCTACTAATCACTTTAAAACCCTTGATTGAAATAATCGTGTCGGTAAGTTCAGACATTTCATCCAGCTCAAATGTTACATAATCACCTACAGAAAGTGTAATAAGCTCCTCATTCTCAGCAAAGCTCTGCGAATAAACTCTGTGATTGGTATCCTTAATATAAACCGTAGTCTCCCCATCATTTACAATGTATTGAATATCAGCAATCGTAGCACTAACCTTGACCGCCTCAGTTGCCTCACCCGTGTTCTTAACACCCTCGCTCTTAAGCATCTTCTTATATTCCTTAAACACCTCGCTCTGAGAAGTGGCCGTAGCAACTATGTTATATTGCTCAACATTAACCATCGCATACATTTTCACAAGGCCGCCGCTGTCTTTAAGAACCATGATGTAAGTAGGCTGTCCCGCAACATTTATAAGTGAAGGAAATGACGCCTGATAATTCTTCTCCTGTACGGCACCCTCAGCAGAATGCATAGCGGAATCCTCCTCGGCACCGGAGACAACATAGTACCTCGCCTCAGAAGTACGTTCATTTATCATGACAAATCCAACGTTGGAATTATCTGAGTTAAGCGATGTCACACCCGTGTACATCCACACATCATCGTCAATGATAATATATCCGTAATCATCCGTCGTCTTGGTACATCCTGTCTGAGAAAACACAGTGTTCCAGAATCCGCCGGAATAAATACCATGCCAATCGTACTTCCTTGCACATAGGTCACCGTCATAAACATGATCAACCCAATTAGGAATATCACCTGTTTTATAGTAAGTTGCGTCTCCCGTAATAGGATCACATATAATAACTCCCTCGACATCCATACCGCTAAAAAGCCCTATCCTCGCTGTTAAACAAGGGCAAATGAAATACGGATTGCCTTCTTCATCAATCTCAAAATAGTGTCCGCTTATAATCTTGGTAGGAAACTCAAACTGCACGTGCCTCATAAGATTATCGTTAAGATACGCGCTCGGAACGTACTTAAGTCCATCTTTAAGTTTCTCGTATTTAGCATCAGAATTGACCGGATTGACTTTAACATATCCCGGAACTCCGGAATTCCTGTTGTTAATCCATTTGAAAAATGATGCGTATTTAAGTGGGCTTACTTTCATCGGAACTCCGCCCAAACTTATCTGATTATATCCAGACTCAACCTCATACTGACTTACAACATCAGAGAGAGAACCTATCTCTCTGTTACCAAATATCTTGGCACTGGCTGTATCCATAAGTGCAATATTCGTCACGGTAGAGCTCTCTTTAACATCCTCATTAAAATCTCTTGTATCAACCTTCAGGAGCTTAGAATATGAACGCGACCTAAATATCTTGGCGCCGGCTATACTTCCTATCACCACAATCATTATCAGTATAAAATCGACAATCAAAAGCCCTAAAGCGTTAGTGCCAAAACTCTTAACCGTCTGTCTGAATCCCATCCCGGACATTGCGTGTCCTGCAGATTTAATACCGATAACCAGAAGAGCGTCAATTGTGATAACTATTATCAACGTCCCCCAAAAACTTGTGCTATGTATACTAAGCGCCGGAAATGCAACATAATACCAAGCACCCAATATAATAATATTAACCAGTAGGGTCAGTGCAATTACCTTGCCCATCGGTACACCCTGACCCACAATCTTAGCCTTTACGACCTTATCCTTTTTGCCCATTAATCATCACTCCTTAAATATGATTCATATAGTATAACACAAAACTCCAAAACTTCCCACAATATAAAAAAGCCCAAGAGCAATGCTCTTGGGCGTCGTACTTTAATTATTCAAAATCGTTGTTTGGTTTAAGAACCATAGCATTCTGAGGATTAAGCATATCATTTGCTTTCTCAACCTTTTTAGGAGGTTTAGGAGCATTGGCTCTCTTTTCTCTATCAATACCCTCCTGAATGTATTTAAGTGACTGCTTCTTAAATACATCAAAATTGTCAAGCTTATCTGAAAGCTTATCAATATTAACATGACCGTTTAAGAAATCTCTCTTAATGCCTTCCGTGAAATAAGTCTGAATCTTCTTAAGCTGCTTTGGGTCAAGTACAAGCTTCATGGCATTGTCAGGGTTTGATGCATATGTATCCTTAATATAGCTCATTGTAAGCGCTCTTCCAAGCACACCCGCGACTTCCGCTGCATACGCCTTTCGTTCTGTCTTAATCCTCTTATTGACATTGGCATCATCACCAAACTGCTTCTTAAAAGGAGAACCGGGGTCAGCAATCTTAGCCCTAATCTCAGCAATCTTAGCATCTTCCTTGTTCCACTCTCTTTTACACACCTCAATCCTGTGCTCGGCAATCTCCCACTTACTTCTCGCCTTGTTAGGCTCCTTAGCGGAAAGGTCTTCATATTCCTTATTGCCATTAACTCTTAAGCTAAATGCGTTATCGGCACTCTGTTTCTCCTTGCCTTTCCAGATTGTCAAAGCATTGTCAGGATTGCTTCTTACGAGGTCATAAAACTCCTGATTATGTGCAAGGTTATTAACCTTCTGATAGAACACATCCGCAAAGTCAGGTGACAGAATATCATTTTTGATATCCTCAACGGTATAGCTTGTATCACCGGTCTCGGCCTTTCTTATCATTTCAAGATACTCGTCCGCCACATATTTCTTGGCAAATGTTGTCGGGCTCGCTTCAAGCGCACCAAGTCCCACAATGTCCATTCTTTCTTCACGCATCGAAATGTTTGCTATGCCTTTAACCTTCTCTCTGGCCTGCTCTTTTATCTCAATCTTCTTGTTCCACTCACCAATCTCAGCAGTTATATCATCCTTTAAAACCGGATTCACCTTGATATGCTCATCAGTTATTCCCTCATGATTATTCTTAAAATCAATCCACTGGGCTCTTATGCCCTTGGCATCCGGAGCCAGGCCAAGACTTATTCCTGACACTTTAGCATAATCCTTAAGCTTTGCTATCTCTTTACTTGTGCCCTCAATAATACTCTTAGAGAGCGCTATACGCTGCTTACCCTCTTCACTATATCCCTTAAATATACCCCTAAGTCCGGTATGGCTCTTGTAGTACTCAGTAGCAGCGGACTTCAACTCATTGAGACTCCTATATAATTCTCCAAGCCTAAGATTAACATCCATATCATCATGATTGATAAGGTCTGTTCCCCTTAACACCTTATTTAAAGCATTGGTCATATTACGATATGTTACTGAACCGGTCTGCTTAACCTCAAACAATAAATTATTGCCAAAGTTCGCTGCCTTGTCACTCTGTGTGGCAACAAATCCTTCTTTATATGCGTTAAGATGATTATGAAGCAATGTCACTCCCGCAAAGAATATTCCTCCTGCGACAAATGCTATCGCACCGTCAGCAACCTCCTCTGTCTTCTCTGATTTCTTCTGCTCATTGATGATGATAGCCTGACTCAATATCTGGTCTCCAAGGTTCCTCTCCTTCTCCTTCTTGGTCTCTACGTTACGCTGAACATTGGCTTCCTCTTTCTCATTTGCATCATCATCGTCATAATCGAACTCATCAGGATTATATTCAATCTCATCCTCACTGATATCAATACTGTCTTCATTGGCAGGGTTAACACCTGTCTTGCCCTCTACTATAGCATTCTGTTTCTCCTCATACTCCTCCTGCATCTTGTCTACATATTTCTTGGCAACATTGTAGGCATCACGCGCGCTTTGCCCGTTGATTACAGTCTTAAAGTCTGCAATCAAATATCCTTGCATCGCGTATCTGCTGTTATATAATCCGTCAAAATCACAATACTTTATACATGAATCGACAAATGATTTCGCCTCTTCGTTGGTCTTTAAAGAAAGCACAAACATCTCATAATCTTCAGCACTAAGCTGTGCTCCCACGATAGATAAAAATATCTGCAATCTGTTAGTATATGTATCCTCTAATGTCTCGTTAGCTGCCGGCTCACGATTAAAATTATGTCTTAAAATGTCTAGCTTATCCGACTCAATACTCAATCTTTCACGTGTCTGAATATTGGTAACAACCCTGTCAATCATAGGATCAGCTTCTGTTGTTCCACCCTTAAGAGTATTGGCGAGAATCTCTAATTCCTTGGTTGCAGCGTCAATACTCTTCTTCTCTAAACGCACCTTTCTATTAATAAGGTCACTCTCAATTCTAGTGAATGCGTAATCCTGGTCTTGTTCATTGAAATTAATATCAGTTAATTCGCCACAAAATGCATACTTAAGATCCTTAAGTCTGTCATTAAGAATCTTCATATCCATATATCTGGCTGCCGCAACAATGATGGTCTGCATACGAGGATTACGGCGAAGTTCACTCAACATATTCCTGTAGTGATCATCATCTAAATCTTCACCGATAAAGCTTAATATGATATTAACTCTGTCCTGATAGCCGACAAAATCAATGCTCATGTCCATCTTACGAGCCATATTGGCAGCAATTTCATCAACTACAGGAGTAATCCTATCAAGTGAACGAATACCCCTAAGCACAAAAGCAGTAATCTGCTTATCGGCAGCCGCAACGCCCTCTCTTAATTTAATTTCGCCGATATTTTCCTTCTCTTGTTCAAGAATAGCCTTAATATTAGCGATAGAATCCTTAACCTCATCAGCATCAAGTTGATTGACGTTTCCAAGTCCGCTTACAAATGCTTCCTTAAATGTAGGATAATAATCATCCAAAAAAGCTGAATTACCATATTTAAGAAAATCAAACAATATTCCCTTTAACTCTTTAGAATTAATAACTCTGCTTACAAGCAAATCAAAGTAATCATTTGCCTTATCTTTATCCTTAATTATATCGTCAGCTAATATTCTAAAGAAAGCCTCAGTTCGTTTGCGATACACCTTCAATGTACCATCAGCCTTTATCTTAAGAATATCCTTACACTCTTCAACAGTGTCAGGGCATGAATTAAGTCCCATTTGTCTTATATCTTGTAGAATTACATCGAATACTTTTGATTCTAAATCTGGCATAATAATAACCTCCTCCAAATATGATTTATACATCCATTATACAACCACATACGTAACAAAAGTATAACATAAAAGAAATGAATAAAAAAGAATCAACTCCCTTTGTTACACTATATTCAAGCTAAAAACCAGCACAAATCTAACGGAATGAATAAATAATAAATCCGGCGCACATGCGCCGGATTATCTATATACTATTATGCGCTGATACGTTTAGCCTTAACACTTCTCACGACAAAAGTTACTGCCCAAAGTGCTAATCCTAAAGTAACTACCAAAACTCCCAGTTTAGTATCATCAAGTGAAAGATTAAAGAATCCCTCACCTTCCATAACGGAGAAGATACCATCAACACTCCACATCAATGTTGCTCCTAAATACATAAGAGTCAGAAACTGGAAATTGTATTTCTCATCTCTAAATACCGTGAACCATAGTATGGCGCTAATCGCCGCAGCAACTGCAGTCAGTATTAAACACATATTATGTACCTCCCTACTATAAAGTCTCTTTAGTGGAATCTGATGACATCTTAGACTCCTTGACATGAACAGCTAAACAGATAAGCCCCCAGAAAGCAGTAACTAATACAGCCATAGACACTCCAACTGTAGCCATCTCCTTTAACATCTCTATTGTGTCTGCTTTAGAACTCATAGCGGTAAGGAATGGGAAATAAGGAACCACCTCTCCATGCCACATATGCTCAATCAGCAAAAGGAAAGCACCTCCCCAAAGCATCTTACTTAACCATCCAAGCTTGGTTGATAATGGTGTATGATGAACAGTCTCAACTTTAACTTCATCAGCAATCTGAACATCTTCTTTCTTCTCAACCACCTTCTTAGCAGCAGTCACTGCAATAGCCTCTACAGTAGAAACCAAAAAACATGCCATATTTATATCCTCCTTATCATTAATATCGCACAAATCACGCAACCTAGTACAGTATACACCATTTTGTTTGCATTTACAATCTTTTGTTGAACAGCTTCTCTCCTTCTTAAAACAGGTTAATCTCACGCTTAAACTATCTAATATATTATTGCTAATAATATTGCTGATATGGTATTATAACACTAATAGATATAGTGTTTTTTTGTGAGGAGAACAGCCTATGATACAGAGATCTTACCACATAACTGATTTCACTGACGGTAGTTTTGAAAATGCTATTAACGACCTTAGAAACTTAGAAGAATACGAAACTTCCAACCGGATATTAATCACGATATTTGAACAGAATTGGAATAAAGAAGAGACCTTTAGAAAGAAATCATATATCGAACAGGTACTTCCTAAAGCAGAAGTGATTGGCGCAACCCATTTTGATTGGGATTTCTTAGACAATCCTCTTAATGCTCAGGCAAGCGGCTTATCCAATCACTCTGTCATAAGCGCACTATTCTTTGAGAAATCCGGTTTCTCAATCTACGGGTATGATATAACCAACCAAGATGAGAAGTCTATCGGCACAGCTATGAACCAGGACATTCGCAAGAACAAGGATGTCAAGGGCGTTATGATGTTTGTATCCAACATGTTTAAGAACATCGGAACAATACTAAAGTACGCTGAAGAAGATTATTTAGACGTGCCTTTTTTTGGCTCATCAGCAGGATCTGATTTTATGACTCCCCCTCACATCAATTCAAAGATGTTATTTCACAAGGACAACTATTTGGCTGAATATATATATTGTGTTGTCTTTTACGGAAGTGACCTCAACATCGAGGCACATCACAATTTTGGATGGACTCCTATTGGACGATCGATGACAGTCACTGACACTTCTGATAAACTGACTGTTTCTACAATTGATAACGAGCCCGCTGCGGATATATACACGAGATACTTAGGTCTAAAAGGACAACACATAAACCTGTTTAACATATGTGAATTCCCTGTTTTAGTTGAATCTGAAGAGTCACTCTTAGCAAGATTTCCTATGTCAAGCAACGAGAAGAAAGAGATACTATTCGGATGCACAGTTAACAAGGGAGACAGGATTCAATTCACATACGGATCATTGTGGAAGATACTTAACGAAGTTGAAGAAGACAGTATAGCTTTTCAGGATTTTACTCCTGAAGCTATGTTTCTCGTTGTATGTATCAACAGAAAGCTATTCCTTAAAAATGATGAACATAGAGAAGTGTCATGCTATAAGAAAGTTGCACCTAACCTTGCACATATGCATGGCAATTCTGAGATATTCAGGCTAGGTGGCAAGGGTGGCGAATTTAACAGTGCTCTTATTGCCGTAGGATTCAGGGAAGGTCCCGTCAACCCTTCATTTGTCCGAGAAGAGATACCTAAGACAATTATGGGATTATATGATGCTGGCGTTGCTATACCTCTTGAACACAGAATGACCAGTTTCCTTAACGCTATAACCAACGATTTAGAAGAAGCAGCCCACGAAGCCGAGATGGCTAACCAGGCCAAGTCACTCTTTCTCTCTAATATGTCACATGAGATCAGAACACCTATCAATGCCATATTAGGTATGAACGAGATGATTCTAAGAGAGACCGATGAAGCAACAACCAAGGAATACGCACTTGATATCCAAAGCGCCGGCAATACGTTGCATTCTCTAATCAACGATATTCTTGATATCTCTAAGATTGAGTCCGGCAAGATGGACCTTCTTCCTCAAGAATATGATGTCACAGATATTATGCGTGATGTTTTGAACATGATTTCTGCAAGAGCCAGAGAGAAGAAACTCAAGTTTATATTTGACATAGATGAGAATCTTCCTACCAAAATGTATGGTGATGATGTCCGTATCAGGCAGATTCTAACCAACATATTATCGAACTCTGTTAAGTATACTCATACAGGTTCCATTACCATCAAGATTTCTTCAAAGGTAGATGACGATATTGCAAATGTTCATATAGAGATTACCGACACCGGTATAGGCATCAAGAAAGAAGACATACCTAAGCTATTCACTGCATTCCAGAGGATAGATGAGAACAAGAACCGTAATATTGAAGGAACCGGACTGGGTATGAATATAACCATGCGTCTATTAGATATGATGGGAAGCAGACTTAATGTTGAAAGCGAGTATGGTAAGGGATCTACGTTCTCATTTGACATTAAACAGAAGATTATCGACAAGACCCCTGTCGGCAATGCAAGTGAGCGTTTAAGACGGGATGCCAAGAATTATAAATATGAGTCGTCATTTGTCGCACCTGACGCTAAGATTCTGGTTGTTGACGATAATGAGATGAACCTCAAGGTATTTGCGGGGCTCCTCAAGAAGACTAAGGTTAACATCACGACAGCTCTTAATGGATTTAGATGCTTAGAGCTTGTCAAGAGCGAGAAGTTTGATATCATTTTCCTGGATCACATGATGCCGGATATGGATGGTATACAGACTCTTCATGAGATTAAGAAACTTGGAGACAGTATTCCTAATTCCGACACTCCAATTTATGCACTTACAGCCAACAATTTCGCTGACGCTGCAACAATGTATCAGAACGAAGGATTTATGGGGTATGTTTCTAAACCGATTGTTCCGGCTAAGCTTGAGGAACTAATCAAGACAACTTTAGATGTATAAAATATCGGAGCACATATCGTGCTCCGATTCTTTATAAATAAGTTATTAGTATTCAGGAATTACATCTAGCCTAGTCTGCTCAACTTTGGCTTTCTCAATAGCTTTTGGAAGAAGCTCCAATAACTTGTCTACCTCTTCCTCAGTATTATATATACCAAAGCTTACTCTTATCATTCCCGGAGTCTTGGCATCTGCGCACCCCTCAAAACTCTCAAGCTGATCATCAGGAATATTCATAAGTCTCCACACATAAGGATGTGCACAGAAGGCACCACGCCTTGTTGCAACTCCACCCATCTGACTTAACTCCTGTGCTAAGCACTGAGTGTTAACATCTGTAAAGTTAAATGTCACAACTCCTACTCTATCATCAATATTCTCTGAATCACCGTAGATTATGATATTATCAAGCTTCTTAAGGCCGTCAATCAGTCTCTTGTTAAGCACCTTCTCATGCTCCTGAACCTTATCGAGTCCAACCTCACTCATAATATCAATGGCCTTGCCAAGTCCCACAACACCAGGGTAGTTAGGTGAACCTGCCTCATATCTTGCAGGTGCATCCTTGTAGTGCTGCCAATCGTCACCGACAATGGTAATTGTTCCGCCACCGTAGAAGGTAGGGATATGCTTATTAAGCTCTTCCGATAAACCTACAACAGCTCCGCCACCGAACGGTGAGTACATCTTATGAGCAGAAAATGCTATAAAATCAATGTTCTCCTCAGGCGTCTCACCAAGCATAGAGAACTTTCTGTGTGCCACAATCTGAGCACAGTCAACAATAATCTTAGCTCCATACTTGTGAGCCATCTTGGCAACTCTATGTACATCTGTCACGTAACCGGTAACATTTGATGCAGCAGTAACTGTTACATACTTAACCTTGTACTTCTTAAGCATCTTCTCCATCGAGTCATAATCAACTCTACCCTTATCGTCTACCTCAGCGTAGACAACCTTACATCTCTCTCTCCAAGAAAGGTCATTAGCATGATGCTCGATACGGGTTGCACACACTATATCATTCTTGCTCTCGACAAGCGCGGAAGCAAGCTTGTTAAGTCCGTCCGTCGTACTGTTGACGTAGAAACATGTATAGTGTTCAGAGTCAGCACCCACATAATCCAAAACCTTCTGTCTTACTTCATTGTAGACATCTGTTGAGTGATTGGACTTCTGTGAAAATCCTCTACCGATAGAACCGTACATGTTAAGCTCTTCATTAACCTTAGCCTGAACCTCTTTAAAAGCAGGTGTTGTCGAAGCGTTATCAAAGTTAATCATAGGAATCTTGCTTCCGTCAGCGAGCTCAACCGGCGTGTCAAGACCAACGATATGATCTCGTACGTTATCCATGTTGATTCCAATTCCGGTCTCAATCGATGTGTCCTGGACGTATACGGAAACATAGTTGTCATTTAATTCAGAGCCATCCGAGAACTTGATACTGTAGTAGACACCGGCAGTTCCCACTTCCTTCGCAGTAATGATGCCATCATCACTCAAGGAAATGATATCCTCTGGCTTAAGTTCCTCCTCAGTGGTGTTAGACGTAGGATTGGCACTGGCATTTGCACTCGCGTCTGCGCTGGCATTTGAACTTGCATTTGCACTGGCATCCAAAGCTAAATCTCCACCTACAGGATTACTGCTCGCATCCGCGCTTGCCTCATCCTCGAAGTCTATCTGAAAATCTTCAGGAGTTGAATATCTGTAGCTTATAGAGTATTCATCCTTGTCAAAATGCACCTTGATACTAGGATTATTGAGCGACTTGTTATGAATATTCTCACCCAAATTATAACTTAATATATTAAGGTGCTTATAAAGATAAACGTTGTTAATTGAAGACTGATAATGACCCCAGATAGCATCTTCCGCCACTTCTGACATAGTCATAGGCTCAACATTAATCTTGATTGTTCCAATCTTTTTCTTCTTGGCTTTGCCGACCTTTTCGTACACATAAGCCTTGGTACTTCCCACACCTTTAGAAGCAATCCAGGTCTTGTCATCACCCTCCTTGTAAGTAGGATTCTTAACCACCTTGGCTACCTTAGAATTCTTGAACTTAACCGAATACTTAGCTTTCTTGTTGTAGTTCTTGATTATTGACTCAAGCCCCTGATTACCGGACATAATGTACGCTCCGTCAGCGTGGGAATTGTACTTGAGTGTAATCTTCTTGTTGGTTGCGTAGATTGACGCTTTCTTGGCTGCTTTAACATTGGTATTGAGTGATAACACCATTACAAATGCTACTAGGAGAGCCACTCCCGATCTCATGAATGTTGCTAGTTTCTTGCTCATTTCGTCCTCCTTTTTTATATTTAAAGCTCGCTGTCTATGTACCTGAGCAGCGTGCTTTCAAGCTCTTCATACATGATAGGCTTAGAAAGATAATCAGTAAATCCCTCTTTAAGATATATCTCCTTAGCCCCGACTATAGCATCTGCAGTAAGCGCAATTATAGGCGTTGCGTCCGCTAAATTCTCATCCTTAATCACCTTAAGCGTATCGGTTCCCGATAGTCCAGGCATCATCTGATCAAGTAGAATTACGTCAAATGAATCCTCCCTCAAAATATCTATACATTGCTCTCCCGACGAAGCCTTAGTAACCTTAATCTGAGTTACTCTTAAGAGCTCGCTGATAACCATAAGGTTCATCTCGTTGTCATCAACAACAAGAATCTTAGCGTTAGGCGCTAACAACGTAGGCTCAAAATCCACACTGCTGTCAAGAGCGTCATTAAGTCTCTCGGTGTAATCACCGATAGGTGTGACATCAACAACCTTCTGTACAAGTTCAGCCGTAAATACAGAACCCTTACCGTACTCACTCTCGACCGTGACATCTCCACCCATCATCTCTGCCAACTGCTTGGTGATATTAAGTCCCAATCCGGTACCTTCAATATTCCTGTTAGCAGTCTGATCGACTCTCTGGAACGAATTAAACAGTATGTCCAAATCCTCTTTCTTGATACCCTTACCGGTATCAGAAACCTTTACAATAAGCTTTCTATATACCTTGTCAAATGACACCGACAGGCTCACACTACCTTCTGATGTGTATTTGATTGCGTTGTTCATGAGGTTGAGTATAATCTGCCTGATTCTTATCTCATCACCAAACATAACCGAAGGAATATTAGGATCAACCTCTAAGTTGTACTTCAATCCCTTGCTCTTGGCCTTATTCATAGTCATGTTCACTATGTCATTAAGAATTGAAGAGAACTCATATCTTACCTGAACAAGTTCCATCTTACCGGACTCAATCTTACTGAGATCCAAGATATCATTAATAATCGAAAGCAACGTCTTGCCCGCGCTCTGAATATCCTTGGCATATTTCTTGATGTTCTCATCATTACACTCACGAAGAATCATCTCGTCCATACCAATAATGGCGTTCATAGGCGTCCTTATCTCATGCGACATATTGGCAAGGAACACGCTCTTGGCTCTGTTGGCCTGATCCGCGGAATCCTTCTCAATCTTCAGCATCTTGGTCTCGTATTCCTGCTTACGCTCCTCCATCTTCATCTCTTCCATGCGGCGTGCGTAATCTTGCTCATTCTTGTAACCAAAATAATAGAAGATAGCAATCATCAGGAATATCACTGTACAAATGACGATATTGACAAACATTTGTGATCTCGTCTCAGCATAAAGCTCCTTCTCACTTACAGTGATAACCACAAACCAATGGTCCATGATTTCATTTACAAAGACAATATTCTTAACACCGTCCTGAACGTAAGTAAAGTTGCCGCTTCCAACTCTCTTAATCTCATGGAGGAAATCTTCTCCGTGCGGTATTTCATCCATGAGAGTACCCTTCTTGTCTTCATCCTCGTGTGCTACAATAAGCCCATTATCGTCAACTATAAATCCATATCCCTTGCCTTTAAGCTTAAGCTCATCCATCAAAGACTGGATGTAATTAAGCCTTACATCCATTGATATTACATCCTTGCCATTCTTAAGCATTCTACTTATGGAAATGATGACGTTACCCGTCTGGGCATCAACATAAGGTGGAACTATCGCTGTCTCGCCGCGAGCTTCCTTAGCGGTGATATACCAATCACGCTCCAAAGGATTATAATCTGCCGGTGGCTCCCAGCCTACTCCGTCTATATATTCACCTTTGATATATCCATAAATACCGGTGTAGTTCTCGTCGAACTGGACTGACTGTTTCTCAGATTCCTCGGTCAGATACTTTAGAATTTGGTCGGAAGTGCCGCCGTTTCTCGCCATAAACTCTACGGTATCGGCAGTAACCCATGTAACACTCTTGGTTGTATAAAGATAGTTCTCAAGCTGTGCGGAAACACTCTGAATCCTGTCCTCACCTATCTCCTTGATGTTAGACACAGATACAGTCTTGAGCTGCCTTGAAGTGTATACACTCATAACCACCATGAAAATGAGTATAAGAAAAAGCGGAATTATAAGCCTTGAGCGGTTACGCTTGGCAGCCTCAATATCCACAGGCTTAATATCAGCGGAAGTATTACTCTCTACATTATCTATTCTAATATAATTATTATTCATGTCTTTCTCCCTGATAATACAAGTCAAAAATCAACAACACACATAATTATTTTACCAAATTTCGCAGTTTTTTTCCACATAAATATCTGTAAGGGTTATATCATTCCGTAGCGGCGAACATCGTTCGCCATATATGGAGCACACTGTGCTCCGCTACGGTTAAAACATGTCATCCTGAGGAGCATCGCGAGGAAGGATCTTAAAGATTCTTCGCTTCGCTCAGAATGACATTCTTGCATGCACTTACATATTTTGATATATTTATACTTAATAAGTATGAGGAGATTTCTTATGTCATCATTAATAGATAATATTACAATAAAAGTTCTAAACATCCTAAAAAAGAGTCCCAAAAAGCCTATGATTATGGATCAATACAGAAATAATCACGCGCTTTGGACTAAATATATCGAGAACAATACACCCGGATATATAGACAATCAATCTGCTCTTTGCAACTATCTATACGGGTACGCCAATGTATTTGAGCGCGGACATTTCTTTAACGGACAGTTTCTAAATGCAAGTCACAATTCATGTGAAGTTATAGCTGTTTATAATGCGCTCTTCAATCTTAACGGATATAAAGAATCGAATGGTTTAGATGTGCTCTTAAAAGAATTTGCTCTTGACGGAATCGTGCTAAGAGGGGTGTTTGGGACCTCTCCGCTCTCGATATATAGACATCTTCTAAAGAAGAATTATAAAGTCGAAATGATTAAAGGTAAGAAGATTAACAGGGATGATGTTATGACATTTTCAGATGAATATAAGGTGTTTATACATGTTTCGTTTAACAGGGGACAGAACCCGTTAGGGCAGATTCACACAATGTGCATCACCAAGGACGAATGGGATTATAAGGTGCATAATGATTACGAAGGGAATAAGAAATATTCTTCGCTTTACGAAGCGCTTATAGGGTATAGAAACGGTGCAGGGCACAGTATACTAGTTATAGGAATAAAGTAATTGATTAATAAGATTCTTCGCTTCGCTCAGAATGACATATTATGCAAGACGTCATTCCTATACAATCCCGTAGCGGCGAACATCGTTCGCCATATGTGGAGCACACTGTGCTCCGCTACGATTATAACATGTCATCCTGAGGAGCATCGCGACGAAGGATCTTAAAAAGAGGCAAGGTAACCTGCCTCTTCATCATGGTAATTCACTATATAAAGTCTTCTCATTATTGTAATAAACCGGGTTCTGAATCGCGATATCCCTGTCCTTGACATACTTAAGGTCCCCATCCTGATAAACATCAACATGAGCATTAACGGACTTAACTCTAAGCATCGAAACCCCATTAACAGTCTCAGCCACAGGCTTAACTGAAAATGTAAGCTTAACCGTAAACTTCTCGTACATATCAGTAGGAAGTCTCTCCTCACAGTCTCTTACAATCTTGTCACCGGCAGCAACGCCCGCAATTCCTTTGGTAGAATCTAAGATTGTCGAATCAGCCCTTGCGATATCCGCATAATAGTCTATTAAAGAAGTGGTCTCCTCAGCAGTATAAGCTGTATAATATCTGATCGTGAGATACCCACTAGGCAGTGCTCCGTCAGCATCAGTAAGATTCTTGGTAAGCTTGGCACTTCTAATCATCTTGCCCTTGTATCCTGCCGCATCTATCTGCTCAACATAAGTAGCATACTTCTTATTAGAGGCAACAAATTCTATCGTATTACCACTAATCTCACTACCTGAAGTAGCAGTTATCCCAACACCCGAATCATTTCTAAGCTTAACATACCCGCTGCCATAAGGAGCACCATTGACTTCATGCTCGGCGATCTGCATGGTATTGATATCATTTTTAATCTCATCAAGAACGAGATCAGCCACAGAATATGAAGACATAACCCTTCTAACTTCATAATAATTTCTTACAGCGTAAGTCATAACTATCGTCACAGCAACCAGAAAAATAGCAAGCAATGCAAATGAAACTATCATCTCAGTCAAGGTCACACCTTTATTATTAAGTTGTCTCTTCATGTTGCATCACCTTCTTTACTTGGCTGTTGAATAAACCGGAATATCTTCTCCGTCAACAGTTATCTTGCCGGTCTTAACTTTCATTTTGTAATGTCCCTGGAAAATGTAAGTTATCTCTCCGTTTGAGCTGTCGTACACGTTATCATCTGCCATCTTCTCGACGAGCGCTTTCTGATATTCAGCGTTCTTCACATCCTTATCTTTAGCCATCATCATAAGATTAGATGTAAATCTAATGCACACGGCAAGTGTGCCTGAACATATCATCAATACTGCAAATGCAATAATAATCTCAGACATCATAACACCCGAATTATTAACTTTAAGTCTGCTCAACAATCTCTTCATAATAATTCACCAACTATCAATAATAACCAATAAAGCTCAACTCAAAACCTGTATCACCCGCAAGGGTTGAACGCTTAAAATGATAAGTATTGCCATCCATCGAATATTCTCCACCGTTGTTTATCAACGTCTGAACCGCAACACTTCCGACTTCCTTATCATCATAATCATAGATAATAACCTTAGAAGAGTCATTAGGATCCAGCTTACAATCAACCACAGTATCATTACCGTCAATAGTATAGTAATACTGATAATTCTCGACTGCATATTCGTACTCATACTTAGCGCTGACGGTTGCCTTAACCTCATCACCTGCTAACACATCAACCTTGACATACAAATAACTCTTCTTAGAGTCAGCCCACATATTACCTGACCCCGGGCTCTCCTCTTCTTTGGTTAGGTTGATATTGATGGTTCCGTATGCCGATGAATCTCCTGTCTGAGTTGAGGTAATCTTTAAGGTTACACCATCCTCATCGTCAAAAGGATAATCTTCATCATCATTCATATAGTCAAAGATAAACTCCTCAACGCTACCGCTGTCAATATCATCCCTATCGCCGGTAAGCCTACTCTCTAGCACTTTAGAAAATGATAGTGCCTGCTGATAATACCTCTCATCAGCAGTCTCATCACTTACCGTCGCATACATCTGATAACCCGCAAGCAGAATAGAGAGACACAATATAGATATAACAGCCATAACGCAGGTGACAACAAGCATAGCTGCGCCGTCCTCGTTATGTTTATTAGATCTTAGCAATCTGTCTAACATATATTGTGCCTCCTTTCTGATTATTATTTGACATTAACTTCAGTTACCTCAGATGACTTAATTCTGGTGTCAGTATCCATACATGTCTTAATCTCGCACTCAGTAAAGAACTTGCTTGATGTACTTGTACTACACGTATCAGTAACACCATTATTAGTATAGTCAAACGTAAATGTTCCCTGAGGTTGTGGAACAACAAATGTGTATTTAGCAGACTTGCTGCCCTTCTCGTACTTAATAACAGGATCACTCTCAAACTTGTAGAACATATCTCCTGTCGCAGTGGTCACACGACCTGATACAATGTTGGTAATGCCCTTAAGAGTTACACTTCCCTTGTCTTCATCAAGCTCGGCTTCCACCTTGATAACCTGATCATTTAAGAGGTAAGTAGTAGTCTTATTCTCAGTATCCTCGATAACTACAAGCTTATCCTTCTTATTGGTATCAGTATATGTATAAGTCGTGGTAGTCACATCTCCCTCTGTCTCTTCAACCTGATCAACATCGGTTGATGACGCCTTAACGAAATCATCAATGCTGTCATTGATAGATGACTTATCTATACTGTCTACCTTATCGTCTTTGTCATTTGCAACATAAGCTGTCAGTTTGCTCTCATCAGTCTCAACTCTGACACCATAGTTAATCTTATCGGTAGCAACCGTACCTTCACTCTTAGGCTCACCTGCCTTGGCGATATGATCAACATTTGCCTTAAAGTTAATCTGATGATAATCAGGAATTGAGTCTGATCTCGTCCATGTGTATGTATCATAGTTAACTTTGACATTAATGTTGGTATCAGGATCAACTGCGTAGTAAGCAAGCTGATATGCTCCACCGTCAACATTGGTTGCGCTCTTACTCTTCTTAACGCTAGGCGAATCAAGCTGCACCTTTGGAATAGAAAGCACGCTGCTTCCACAAGCGTAAACAGATGATACACCTGTATTATTGGTGGCTCTGATAAGCGGAATCATGTAGTATCCTGCGTAACTGATTGTCCAGTCCTTATCGCTCTCAAAATCGTTAGAAGCAATGACATACTTACCTGATCCCTTAGAGGTTGCGATACTCTTGTTAGCGCCAAATCCAAATGTGTAGCAATCTTTGTTGGCCTTAGCTTCCTTAAATACCGTGTCAACCTTGTTCATTATCTCGTCATCATTTGCCGCAGATTGAATCTTGGCTAATGCAACATCGGCTTCCTCCTTGGTCTTATAAACAAGTCCAAACATCAGATATGTGTTAGTCGACTTAGGGTTAGATACCGTAGCGCTTAGTCCATTCTTATCCGAAATGAAATCGCTCTCCTTAACATACGCTGACTTCCATACATCAGTCCAATCAAATGTTGCATCAGGTTTATCAATTCTTCCGAATATCTCGACCGTAAGCGGTGTACCGTAGACTGAGTCGTATATCTTGATTGGGTTCTGATTAGGTGGAGCCAAAGCTACTACCATAATCTTAACCTTATGCTTAGCATAGTTCTCAAGGTTAACCTTAACGGATGTATTCTCCCTACCGTCAATCTTGTCGCCAAGCTTGGTAATAGGTCCATTTTCTCCATCTGCGGTTATGTCCTGAATATAAACCTGATAGCCTACACAGTCCTCATCCTCGGACTCACTGAATCTAACTGTATAGTTAAGTCCATCCTGCTCATTGATTGACACAAACGGAGAGTCAAGCTTAGCAAGTCTTCTAGGTATATCGTCAAATGTCTGCTCAGCGCTTCTTGCAAGCTTGTCTTCTTTGGTATTCTTGCCCGTGACTTCGAGTCTTACAGAAGAATAATCCCATTCATCGGCATTCACTGTAAGAGACTTAGACTTTCCGTCGTATCCGGTTATCTCAATCTCTTCCTCAGCACCACTACTCTTTGTACCATACATCTTGACGGTGTATCCCTCAGGATAATCACCTGTCCACGTGTATGTGTAGCTTAGTGTATTCTTATCTTTGTCAAATGTAGTCACGTAATTAGAGTCGATAGTAATTTCAGGAAGATAGGTAATAACTCTTTCTTTGTTGTTAAATCTCGGCTCGTGATAATGATGTGCATGTGCATTTTGCATACCGTAGTATCTCTTGATGACAAATGATCTTAAGTATTCAGCCGTTCCATCATCACGAAGTCTCTTGATATAACCATCTTTCCTCTGATATCCTGACTGTTCGGCCTCGATGCTACTGATAACTGTAGGATCAGTTATCTCATAGTATGTATATACCGGTCCAAGTCCTGTAGAAGTATACCAGAAGTACGCTCTAAAGTTATCGTATTTGGTAATATCAACTCCCTGAACAATATCGTCCTTAGTAAGTTTGACATCAACCGAGTTGTCTCGTCCTACAGCAACATCCTTAACAGCTATAGATTCTGTCATATGGGTAGTTTGATTCTCGGCATAAATCTCGACGCTAAATGTCTGTCTAGGCCAATCATTACCTCCACCACTCATCTTAAGTGTTGCACTGTACTCAAAATCAGTGTTGTCTACGCTCCTAAACACTTCATTAGAAACATTGACATTCTCATTCTTAATGTAAGTACTTATGCTTACCACAGCATTAGAAGTAAACAGCTTAGATTCACCGCTGCCGCCTATAGAAGCGATAGCTCTTAGTGTTGTACTCTTGTCTGCATCAAAGGTTACCGCTGTCTTACTTATACCGGTTGTATGATCAATGTCACTTGAAGTAATAGTCTTAGCTGATTTACCATCAATAAGCTTAATATCGACCTTCCATCCCTCGAAATTATCATAATCTTTAAAATTGATAAGTCTATAATACCAAGCATCTTCTACTCTGACGATTGATACATCAGGCTTTGGAAGTATTGCAACATGTTTGATTACTTTATAATCACTGTAGTCACTTTCTTTTTTAGTTCCCACAGCTTTAACCCTTACTGCAACATAGTAATCCTTATCACTCTTGATGGTAATATCACTTGGGAATTCAAATGATCCATCTGTCTGATAATATTTATGTATCTTAGTTGAGATAGGGTTAAGAGAAGATACGTTGCTCTCTGTAACTGCTGTTCCTTTATTAACTCCATAAACTGTTGATTCTAATTCATAGTGTTCTGTTGCTATATTAGGATCCGTCCAAGCCGCGTAATAGCTTCCCTCTTTTTGAGTTAAGGTTGTAATTGTAGGCTTTTCAAAATCGTCATGCTCAAGATAATCATCGTAATAAGCCTGAATTACTTCATCAGTAATATCAAGATAATCCGGTTTACTACCATCAAGAGACTTTCCGGATTGTTCCTTAAACTTTAGCAATACCTGAGCTGTATCATCAAAATCATTAGTTGTCTTATCTTTACGCTTAACAACGCCGTAACCATTCTTACCGCCATCCTCATCAAGATATGAATTGTTACCGTTAACATCAAGCATACTAAGGCCGGTGACAACAAACTTTTTGTCCTTTATCTTATCATGTTTATCAAGAACCGCAACATACTCTCCATTGGTGTTTGTGCTTGAAAGATTCTTTACTATATACAATCTTCTTACACTACCGCCATTCGCTATATCTCCGTCAGGATAAGTCTTAAGAACCTTTGTATTTCTCTCGTTAATGTAATGTATTCCTTTACCTATCGCACGCACATCAACCGTTGAATTAACACTATTCGAATTGTTATTCAATTCAGCCGTATTATTATTAATATACTTAAAACTATACTGATCAATTATATAATTGTATGCCCAATCTTTATGTGATTGATTCTGAGCATCCTGGTAAGTACTATTACTCCATGTAATCTGTCCTCTAACATTATCACTAGTAGTTGTCTGATTATTAACACTAATACAATTCTTAATAACCACAGTACTTTTCGTTGATGTACCATGACTACCAAAAATTCCGCCACATCTGTCAAACGTAAGACTACTACTCTTGCCATTGTTATAGCACAGTACTTTATCGCTATAATTCCTACATCTAATGATATTAGTATGTACATTGTCAACTGTAGTTTTTCCCGTATCTCCACCTACCCACGAGAGGATTCCTATAGCCTTAGCATACGCATATACTTCTGCATCTGCTCCATTAACGCAATCAACAACATTTACAAATAATTCTTCGCTTGTGGATTTTGGAGCATTAATCTCAGATACAATTCCACCAACGTCATTAGCTATTTTTCTCTTATCACTCGTATCGAATGGAGCATTAATAATTCCATGATTCTGGCAAGTAATAACATTAACAGTTTGTCCGGTTGTCAATCCATTAATCAAACCTACTATTCCTGCAGCCGTTCCTTGCTCACCATGCTGGAAATCAGTTTTAAGCGTTCCATAGTTAAATGAATACTGAACAGTTCCACCATTGTATATCCAGTTGGCAATAACGCCTGCACAGTTATGAGAATTATGATCAACTACAGATCCTAAATTAACGCATCCCTCAATAATCCATCCACTTGCAGTTCTGTTCTGCATAGAACCAATAACTCCGCCTACATGGTACAAGGTCTGACTTTCACTATTTATCCACTTGACGTTCCTCATAACAAACGCACAGTTAACATCGTAACTAAACTCTTTCTCTGACTCATTCTGTGCTACAACTCCAGCAATCTGAGCGGCCTTAGTGGTTTCATTAGAAACAACCTTCCATTTACCGGAAGCACACTTGGTAACTATACCTGTAGTAGAGTTAAATCCACTGATGCCTCCAAGATAACCATCACCACCGGTCTTCATAGTAATAATAGCTTCCATATCCGACTCAGCCATCTCATCTGTAGCAGTGATAGACTCGTATTTATTGTCCTGACTCTTACTCAAGAGCTTATTAAGCCTATTAATACCAGCATCCGAACCGTCTGGCTTACCATATTTCTTGACACTAAGATTATCATAGACATCATCAACAATGCCCATCTCCTTAGCATAACCGCAGTATTCAAGCTTACCTGAGTTAGCACCTGTTATACCACCAACCATACCATAGGTGGCTTTGATATTGGTCTGATCTCCCGAATCAATGTAACATTTGCTGATTGTTACATCTTCATCATTGTAACCTGCAATTCCTCCGACAAATGAAGTGTGCTTAAGCTTACCTTCAGAAGTCTGACCGGAGTCAATTGCAGACATACCGATTACATCTATCTCAGCGCCTTTTATTGAATCTCCGGAAACAACAGCTAAGCTGTCCTTATCACTCTTATCAACACCTGCGCCTAGATGATTGATACCAACTATACCACCGTAAGAATGACCTGCAGTCGCCATAGATGACTCGCTAATCTTACCTGAAAATACGCAGTCTTTAACTAAGCCCTCGTTATTACCAACGACGCCTCCTAAGTACTTAATATTACCGCTGTTAGTCAAAGCAACCTTGTGCGCGGTAGCTGTATCTTTTCCTATATCTTTAACCGTAGCTTCTGGCTTGTTGTAACCTGCAATACCACCTAAAGTAATTTCTTTAGCAGAAGTCTGGTATTCAACATTTTCGAGTACCTGACCTCTAGCAATCATACCCTTGTTAAGACCAACCATATAACCGATATTCTTAAGCTTGCTTCCTGCAAGTATAACCTTGTGACCGGCTACATTTGTACTTACTGTACAATCAAGCACAGAAGATGACTTGTCATTGACAGCAACAATAGCTCCACCATGTTCAACTGTTGAAGTAATCTTAACTCCGCTGTCATCTGTCGCATAGACTTTACAGAAATTAATAAGACCATTATTCTCATTAGTAGAAGCTATACCGCCTGCGTAACCAAGTGATGCGCTAACATTTCCACAGTTATCTGAGTATGTAATCTTATTATTATCATTAACAGAAACTACACCACCTGCATACTTACTACCTGCAATTACATCTCCGGTATTCTTAGCGTATGTGATTGCCACTCCTGCAATACCCTCAGGCATAAATCCGACAACTCCACCTGCGTAGTTGTCCGCTTTAACCTTAGCCTGATTCTCTATGTATTTGCTGTTGGCGCTGTTGGCATTGTCACCCTTTATATGTCCGGATTTAAGGAATCCAACAATACCTCCCGCTCTGTCTGCTCTTGCTGTTACATTAATACCCTTATCTCCCTGGGAAACATTGGACTCAGTGTACTCAATCTTACCCTCATAAGTTGATGTCTTATCGTTAACACCAACTATACCACCGACATTAGTGTTACCTACTACATCAAGAGTCTCTGCCTGCTTAAGCGCACCCGCTGTATAGATTGTTGCAAGGTTGACACCTGTTACACCGCCGACATTTACCTTACCTCGAACTGTTCCCAATGCATAGCAATCACTTAAAATACCTGCATTGATACCGCAAACACCACCGACATTGGTCTTACCGTTGACGGTAATATCCTTGTCATTGTAACAACTCTTAATCTCACCGTTGTTGATATCCACATATGTTCCTACGGTATGCTTAGCATCCGAAACTGTGTGGTTAATTCCTGCAATACCACCGATAACATTGAGTGTTGCTTCACCGATATTGGTCGAAGTAAAGCAGTCAACTATATAGCCCTCATTAAGACCGACTATACCACCGAACGCTCCCTTGTAGAGCTGCATTGATCCCTGATTGTCGCATGAGTCAACAACAGTATTCTCGGTCGCGTAGCCGATAATACCTCCAAATATTCCGGAATTGATTCCGGCATAACCATCTGAGAACCCAAGCATATCGCTTAATTTAACCTTATCATACTTGCCCTCTTCTTTAATCTGACCTTTATTTCTTGCATGTACAAGTATTAACTTACTGTTCTCCTCGTTAGCACCTACGAGTCCACCACCAAAATGCTCAGCGTAAATCTCAGCGTTGTTATAATCTACTGTTGCTGCTGATGAATTACCTATGGTAAATGTCTTGGTATTCTCTTTGTTAAGCTTGCCTGATGACCCATAGATTCCATAAGTATCTGCAACTGCAAAGTTGTTACACCAATTACTGCTGTCTACACCGACAAATGTACTGCCGCTCTCCACAATATTAGATGCAGGTAAAAGGTTAGAATCAGTCGTAAGCATATTGTAACCGATAAGTCCGCCGACCATGCTTACACCCTTAATCTTAGATACTTTGTTGTTGTATGTGATGTTAAATGTAGAACCACTGCCTGCAACAGTATCCATATCAAGAACATTGGCTCCGACTACACCACCAACCATACGCTGACCTGTGACACTGATGGTAGATATAATAATCTTCTGCTCGCTGATTGCCTCAGGCGCTAAGTTAATACCTATAAATCCACCGACGCAATCGCCCTTACCATAAACTCGTCCGGAAATGTAGTCATCCGTACTACCATTAAGCTTGATTGTTCCGTTGATACCGTTATATCCGACGAAACCACCGACATTGTTGGTTCCGACCGCAATAGATGATACCGACTTAACTGAATTGCCTGTATCATTGTTAAACTCTATAACTCCATACTCATTAAAGCCGACCTGACCGCCGACATTACTTCCGAAGAATCCCCATTTATCCTTAACCATATCGAAGAGATTGCTACCGTAGTCGTTGAGCTGCGCACTACAGTTGACAATCATAGCCTTCTTAGAAGAGTCACCGGAATTCCTTCCTGCAATACCACCGATGTCGATTCCGTCTCCGGCAGCAATACCGTCATTGCTTGTATCCTTAACGGTTACACCCTTGGTGTTCATACCGATGATACCACCGACAAAGCTGTGTCCGATAACATAGCAACCGTTGTTATCATTAGAAATCAATACAGAATTGGTGGAAGGTCCGCCACCCGTCGCACCACCGTCAGACGCTTTGGTAGAACCTACAATTCCACCGACATAATCATATCCTAAAAGGTATCCGCCATTGTTACTTGAGCATGAATCAACAACACCGTCGTAACTGAATCCGGCGATACCACCAACAAATATACCTTTAGAATCTTCTTTCAAAGCGGCAGTGCTCTCACCCGAAGCCTCCGCCTCATAACTTGCGATATACTCCTTGTTACTCATATCGTATGTACAGTCAGCGATTCTTGCCTGGTAGTTATAGCCTATTACACCGCCTGCGTACATTCCTGATACTTTGGCAAATGTTGGAGCCTCAGCTTCAATCTTATCAAGCTGCTCGTCCGTAAAATCTGTATCTAAACTTATCTTGGCATCATTGTGACAATTCTGCATTGTGAGATCAGTACGAGTATCAGAATAAGGCTCCTCTGAATAAAGGTTACCGACAACACCACCAATAAACATGTTACCTGAAACCTCAGCCTGATTCTTAACTGATTTGTCATCCAATGAAGAGAGGTATTTATTCATACCCGGAATAATCGGGCTGACTGCAGTTTTATCAACTCCAAATGTTGAAGAATTAGATCCCGATGTGTAGATATATCCACATACACCACCGACACCTGCATATCTGTATCCACCGCTCATACCGACACCGGCGCCGTTATCTGTACACTCTTCAATATTGTTATATGTAAATTCTTGTCCATCTGTGTTGGTTATCTCTGCTCTGACCTTACCGTCAGTAAGTACTCGATCCACCTGGTTGTTATTGACAACTTCCATAGTACCGCACATCATACCAACACCATCAGCCTCGTCGGCCTTGAATCCTGATGCGTTGTACTTAATCTTGGCGTAAACGTCACAATTCTCATCAAAGTAGATTCCGTTAATCGTTCCGGAATTGATACCGGTAAGAACACCTATAGACTTCATGTTACTGCTGAATATACTGGTATTGGAAGCTGTAGCATCACTCGAACCAAATTCAAGCTTGGCTGATGATACACCTAAAGACTGTATATGTCCTTCGTTGGTTCCAAACAATCCCAAAACACCTGCAACATTTGCATTGACATTGCCTGACTCGTACTTGACATTTGACGTCTCATTTAACTTAACATTGTCAAGAGAATATCCTGCACCGTCTAATACATCTACACTCTCAATCTCAGGCACGGTAGGAAATGCTGCAGTCTCAGAACTCTCCGGCTTGTTTCTCTTAGCCACACCGTCATATACAATATTGTTGTTCCAATCAATATCTTTGGTAAGTGTATATTGATTAGCAGGTTTGGCGAGTGTAGTGTGACTATATCTCATGTTAGACAAATGTCTAAACTCAGCAATCTTATATTCTCCAGTATCGGCGTTAACCTTGTAAGAGGTAGAATCTCCTGAAGTTATCTCCTCTGCGTCAAATGCATACATGTCGTTCTCAGTATTGGAAAGCACCGGAGAACCAAGGTTGTATTCACGAACCGCCAAAGCTGCCTCGGTAGGCTTAACACTTACCTCTGCAAATATATACTTAGGATCTAATCCCAGCAATCTTGTTATACTGTATGTATTGATATCACTTGGCCCATGAGTACAAGCAGCAAGTGTCTGCGACGTGTTCATCGCATCAAGAATAAGCTCATAATTAGAACCGTTGTATACAAGAATAAACGGCACATTATTCAGGGTAACGTTACCATGAGCATCCTTGACATCTAAAAGCGTTCTCTTGCTCTTAATCCTATTCTTCGGATCTCCTGTATTAATATCCTCTCCGCCGACTATGTTATTGTTATCAATTGAAACTGAGAACAGGAAATGATCATCGTAATCCGCCTGTACAGACTCACCGGGCTTCTGCTCATAAAAGCTTATATCATAAATTGTATCAAGATCACCGAGCTTGGAATTACTTCCGAAGCGGAGATTAAGAGTCTCCTCGTTGTTAAGAGTGACATTAGACAGACGAAGTGTCTCTGCATCAAGCAAAGCAACATTGACCTGGTCAACAGCGTAATATCCCATTGCCAAATCACTTCTTACAGCCTCAGTTCTATTGACTGCATTAATATAAAACTTACCTCTAGCGACGTTGGTTCCCGGACCGTATGCCATTTCGGTTGACCATGCGCTATAGAATACTGAGTATACACTCTTAGAATAAAGGTCAAACTCTACGGTAATAGTACCGTTAAGCGCCTCAGTATCAAATATATAAGGGGAAATGATATCAAACAGAACACTATCGTCACCGCTTGAATACTGTCCCTTAGTGACAGTGAGTGCGGCGTATCTATGCATATTGCCTTCGTTGTCTGCTAAAGTCGGAATACCGTACTCCGTCTTCTTAGAAGTCTCTGAAGCATCGATAAAATTGCCTTTGGCATTAGCCTCATTGTAGATTCTGCTGATTATTGAATCTGATGTTCCTTTGGAATCGGCGTTAGAAAGTGCTGACTGTGCAGCAAGATAAATAGTCTGCGCATTGGCTTCATTTTTCAAAAACTCCGAATGCTGAATCCATCCGGTCACGCCCCACGCAGACACACCAAGAACGATGGTCATCATCGTGAGAACAACCATCATCTCGACTAAAGTAAAACCTATATTGTTAAGTCGCTTACGACCTTTCTCTCTAATAGACATACAATCACCCGCTATTCTATACTACAACTATGTCTAAACCCTGTTTATATCAATGCTATCTGTCATCCTGAGCGTATGCGAAGGATCTTTGACCTTCGTAAGAAGGTCAATTCAACATGTGTATAATATAACAGCATCGAATTCATACTCCTACAATACATATATCGGAATAATATTATATTCATTTAATCTGTTATTCTCACCCCAAAAAAGGGTACAATTCCCACATATACTATATTATAACGCATATTAACCGATTTTGCCACACAAATATTTCATAATATTTCTTATATTAATGTATAAACAAAAATGCCTCCGGCGTACACCGAAGGCATGACAATTCTTAATATTAATAGTTCTCAGCACTAATCTCAAAGAATGACTGCGGATGAGCACATACAGGACAAATATCAGGCGCCTCTGTTCCAACTACGATATGACCGCAGTTACGGCACTCCCAAATCTTAACCTCGCTCTTCTTAAACACTTCCTGCATCTCAACGTTGTTAAGAAGTGCGCGATATCTCTCCTCATGACGCTTCTCAATAGCTGCAACAGCTCTGAACTTAGCTGCAAGCTCTGGGAAACCTTCCTTCTCAGCAGTTACGGCAAATCCCTCGTACATATCTGTCCACTCGTGATTCTCACCCTCTGCTGCTGCCTTAAGATTGTCAGCAGTACTTCCGATTCCATTAAGCTCCTTAAACCACATCTTAGCGTGCTCTTTCTCATTGTCTGCCGTCTTCAAGAATATGTCTGCTATCTGTTCAAATCCCTCTTTCTTAGCCTTAGAAGCAAAGTATGTATACTTGTTTCTAGCCTGAGATTCTCCTGCAAATGCTACAAGTAAGTTCTTCTCTGTCTCTGTTCCCGAATATGGATTAGAAGACTCCTCTTTAATCTCTTCAAGCTTATCTCCTGATACTCCACAACGTGGGCACTTAGCCTCCTCAGCACTTGGTGCCTCAAACACCTCACCGCAAACTTTACATTTAAACTTAGCCATACGTATATACCTCCTTATTCATGTACATATAGTGTACATATTATACTACAAAAGCGGTCGCATTGACAACAAAAATGTCATCCTATGGACTAGTGAAAGAGCTATACATAGGAAAATGTCATCATAAGAATTAATGAAAGATCTTTACATAGTAAATATGTCATCCTGAGGAACGCAGTGACGAAGGATGACACATAATTAAACTCTATGAATTGATATACTGATCTGTCTTCTTAATCACATCCCCAACAATCTCTATATTCCTACCAACATCCCCACACTCAAGCGAATGATTACACTCCGGATAAGAATGAAGCGGAATCCCCATATCATTTGCAACGGACTTAACATGTTCAACATCAGACCACGGATCATCATCACCAATGAACGCAATTACATCCTCAGAACCAAATGCAAATGTCTCCTCAACCGGCGTATACCACACCTGTCTCGCACTCAGCTTATGATCAGAAACATACTTGGCAACAACTGCAGTCCCTATACTCTTGCCAATAAAGACAACCTCTTCATATCCTGAGAAATCAACACCCGACAACTGTTCTTCACACTGTGCAAATGCCAGTTCAAAAGCTTTTCTCATCATTGCTTTATCGCCCTTAACCTTGCTCGGCAAATCATGATATTCAATGCTAATCACTTCATAACCCAGATTCATCATCAGTTTAGAAGAATAGTAAAGTAGCGGCTTATCCTTATGGTACCCTATTCCGGGTAAAACAACTGTTAGTTTAGACATCGTGTCCTCCTTAATTGTGTAGAAAACTCATATTACAAAACGTGCTCTCTTACTACTTCAGCTCCAAACGGCATAAGAGATACTTTAGCAATCTTAAAGAACTGCTTACCAAAAGGAATTCCAATTATTGTTATGCACAGAATCAATCCTGTAAGAGCGTTACCAATTGCAAGCTCAAGTCCACCGAACACCAACCACAGGATGTTTAACAGTAACGAAACTGTTCCCCCGTCGTTGACGACTTCTTTGCCAAATGGATTAAGGGAAATGCTTGCAAGCTTGAAGCACTGAAGCCCCACAGGAATCCCAACTATGGTTATACACCACAAAAATCCGGTAAGCCACCATCCAAAAGCACTCATAAGCCCTCCAAATATAAGCCATAAAATGTTAAGTATAATTCTCATGTTAATTCCTCCTTAAAACAATCTTTAGTTTAATGTATTTAAAAAATCGGTAATTGCAGAAAATGCTTCTCCCGCATCCATCTGAAGCCAATTTCTGTCTCCTGACCGCTCTATATTCTCCCTAAACCGTTTATTGCTAAATGTAAATAACACTCTTTTACGTATATCATCCATATTCTTTTCTTTCATTAACGGCTCGTCAAATATATATATACCGAGTTTAAAGTTGATTCTCTGAATTATAATATCAACTTCTCTCTCTATAGCATTCGCTTGCCCTGATGCAATCTAGATCTTACTCATATCTCAGATATACTTTAACAAAAAGTCTGTAATTCCAATTATAGTAAAACCATTTTCATCGAGACTTTCTTTTACTGGCTTATTAATCACTACAATCTTAGTAATTTCATCATGTAAAAGAAGATACGGTCTAATCTCCCTAGCTCTGGTTTCCGGATTTGATATATCCAAGCAGACCTGTATGTAATACCTTTTGATTCCTTTAGTAGCTAAAAAATCTACTTCATTGGTTTTTCTTATCGATTTCCCATTTTTATCTTTCTCAACCGATTCAAAGCAGCCTACACTCACAGTGTATCCTTTATATATCAACTCATTATACACGATATTTTCTAGCATTTGACCTTCATCAGGAAACACAAAATTTAATCTGGCATTTCTTAGACCCGTATCAATAAAGTAATACTTTCTTAATGCGCCTATCTCAGTGCGCCCCTTTAAATCATAGCGCCTAGCTTCCCTTATCATAAACGCATCTTTAAAGAAGCCAATATATCTTTCAATCGTCTGTTTATCTATCTTCTCCTTCTTGACGCTCCTGTAAGTATCAGATAGTTTCTGAGCATTCATAAGTTCTCCTGTGGATGTACTTATAATATTACAGAGTTCATCAAGAGAATCGCTTTTTTTCAATTTATTATGTTCAATAATGTCTCTAAAATATGTTGTTTCGAACAATCCTTTTAGATAGTTCTTTTTATCCTCGTCAGATTTCAATACAGCAAGCGGCATCCCACCGTATTGCATGTACTCATATATTGCCTCTATAGCCGCCCCACCCTTATATCCATAAAACTCTTCAAACGAAAGCGGGCCAAGCGCAATATTAGTGGCTTTATCACGAAATTCCGTAATGATATCTTCAGAGAGCATCTTCGAATTAGATCCGGTAACATATAGATCTATATTTTTCTCTCTTGATAATCCTAGCACCACATCAACAAATGAAATAACTTCATTGTCATCCTTTTTAGCCACGACATGCTTACCATCTGTCAGATTCGGATTGACAAGCGTATATACTTTCTGTATCTCATCTATAAACACATAACATTTACTCTTATTAACACAGCGCTCACGCACATAGTTTCCTAAAACTATAGGGTCTCTATATTCGATATTCCTATCATCATCTAGCTCTAGTATCAAAATGTTTTCTTCCGGCACCCCTTCATTAATAAGGTATTCCTTATATATTTCATTTAAAAGATATGATTTACCACATCTTCTAATCCCTGTAATTACCTTTGGGAAACCGTTACCCCTAGTTGCTATGAGCTGTTTAAGGTACTTATCTCTTTTAATCATATAATCTCCTTTTTTGTAGAATTCTACACTTTTGTCAATTATATCACTTGAGGCTGTATCATTCAAGATACATGCGAGTTTTTCAGTTGACAAAATTGTAGAATTCTACACTTTTGTCAATTATACTCTATATAAAGGTCTATCCCAAAAAACTTCCCTCAAATGCCAACATCCCCTATATCAACTCACCACTAAAATGTTGAATCTCGTGTTGAATAATCTGTGCTGTAAAATCCGTGTATTTACCGTGCTTAGGATTAAAGTTCTGATCCAGATAATCGACTTCTATCTCTTTGTATCGCGTACACGGTCTGACTCCATCTAAAGATAAGCACCCTTCTTCTGTCTCGTATTTACCGGTCTTCTTAGTGATTACCGGGTTAATCATTGGGAATATAAACGGTCCCATGGCAACCACTATAATCTGTTTCTTAATTCCAATCATGTTAGCAGCCATACCAACACATCTGTCTCTATTAGCCTTTAACGTATCAAGCAAATCCACAACAACCTGCTTATCATCCTCTGTAGCAGGCTCAGATTTCTGCTTAAGAAACATCGGATCTCTGACAATATCTTTTACCATTATCTTAAAACCTTCTTTCAAGTACACTAATTATTTCCAACCCAGCTCGCTGTACAAATACTCCTCAAATCTAAACAAAGCATATAATGGTATAGACCATACATGAGTATCTCCATCCATATTATCGCCAACATTTTTCAAAGATGTCTTAATCGCCATCTTAGGCTTATATCTGTTACAAAACATATGAAGACTTTTGGCCTTGGTATTGTCTGCTGATTTAACTTCTATAGGCATCAAAACGCCCTCATGATCGGTTATAAAATCTATCTCAGCATCAGCCTTTGTTCTCCAGAAATAACTGTCTATTCCCATACATTTTAATTGAGTATAAACATAGTTCTCTGTTAACGCTCCTTTAAAATGGATGAATGAACTGTCTCCTTCTAAAATAGTCCTATAATTAACTCTGGATTTCCTTCTTAAAAGTCCGACATCTGACATATATACCTTGAAATATGTATTATCAGCCATTCCAGATAACGGAATCTCCGGAGTTGGAACCATACACAACTTTCCCGCTATACCTGCATTTACAAGCCACCCCAATGCGTCCTCTAAGTCCTTAGATCTAGCTCCTTTCTTTACATGAGAAAATATAAACTTATTGTTATCTCTTGCAATCTGAGATGGAATAGCATCCCAGATTAACTTAATTTTGGTGGTAGTTTCCGGAGTGGTATGCTTACCAAAATCATCAGCATAATCCTTAAGAATCCTATCTTGCACATCCTCAACCTCACCATAATCGTGGGAATCCACCCATCTTTGGACAGCTTCAGGCATGCCTCCGACTATGTAGTAATTCTTCAAATACTTCTCTAATGGCACTGTGTATAGACTTGATATCTCTCTATCGAGATGCAACTTACTGACACCGTCAATATATTTAGTCCCACCATCAGCAATCACAAACTCATCAAAGCTCATAGGATACATCTCTATTCTGTCAACTTTACCTACAGGAAATGATATACCCTCTTTTCTCAGCGCAACACCCAACAAAGAGCCCGCTGCAATGAGATGTAACTCCGGTTTATTCTCACAAAAATACTTTAAGGATTGAATAGCTCTAGGGCAGTCCTGAATCTCATCAAAAACAACCAAAGTCTCTCCGGGAATAATATCCTCACTCGAAGCCACGCTACCTAACTCATCGATAATTCTATCTACGTCAAAATCATAGTCAAATATCGACTGTAACCCTTCATTACCATCGAAATTAAAGTATGCCATTCTCTTAAATTCACTGTTGCCAAATTCTTTTATCAGGTATGTCTTGCCACATTGTCGAACACCGGTAACCAATAACGGCTTTCTATTCTTTTTATTCTTCCACAATATAAATTCTTCAATCACTCTTCTATACATACAGAATACCTCCATGTGTATATTTTATCACTATTTCCAAAGAATAATCAAGAGTATAATTGCGTTTTTCAACCGAATAATGTGATTTGGGGTGCGTTTTTCGACTGAATAATGTGAATTTGGGTGCGTTTTTCGACTGAATAATGCAAATATTTATGATTTATGGAAGAAACTTCCCTGCCGACAGGTACAGTTCATACCAATCATGATGTGAAAGAGTTACATCTGCTGCGGCGCAGATATTCTTTATATGTTCAGGATTAGTCGTTCCAACTATAGATTGCATCTTGGCCGGATGTCTTAGAATCCATGCAACTGCTATCGCTGCCTTTGATACATTCTCTCTATCAGCAAGCTCTCCTAAAGTCTTATTAAGCTCAGGATAATCAGGATTATCAATAAACGTACCTCCAAACATACCTATCTGAAGTGGAGACCATGTCTGAATCGTTATATCCTTGAGTCTGCAATAGTCAAGCACATTGCCATCTCTGCTTATTGAGTAATCAGTGGTCTTATTGTTCATATAAAGCGCCTGGTCGATAAGCTGAGACTGTTCCAACGAAAGCTGTACCTGGTTGATAATAATAGGCTGTTTAACATACTTCTTGAGTAATTCAATCTGCATTGGAACAAGATTACTCACTCCAAAATGTCTTACTTTACCGGCTTGCTCAAGCTCATCAAATGCTTCTGCAACCTCTTCAGGATCAAACAATAAATCCGGTCTGTGAAGAAGAAGCGTATCAAGATAGTCTACCTTAAGTCTCTTAAGGCTACCATCAACGCTTGATATTATGGCCTCTTTAGTCCAATCGAACTCACCTCTGTCAGGATAGATTCCACATTTGTCCTGAATGTAGATGTCCTCTCTCTTTAGTCCTGTCAGAGGAAATGCCTCTCCAAACTTAGTCTCTGCAGCTCCGTCCTTGCCATAGCAGGTAGCATGATCATAGAAATTAATTCCGCAGTCGTAAGCTGTTCTGATTACTTTGGCTGCGTCTTCATTTGACAAATCTGGAATCCTCATACATCCCTGGATAATTGCGGACACGTTCTGCGGTCCATTAACAATATTGATGTGTTTCACAGTGCAATAACCTCCTAATATATTAGATTGAAAGCCCCTCGAATTATTAACTGTACAATAAATAATTATATCATTCATATCATGTACTATCAATATGATAGTGTTGTATGTCATCCTGAGGAGCGTATGCGACGAAGGATCTTTGACCTTCGAAGAAGGTCAACTAATCACATAATAAGATTCTTCGCTTCGCTCAGAATGACATTAACAACCATGTCATCCTGAGGAGCGTATGCGACGAAGGATCTTTGACTTTCGAAGAAGGTCAACTAATCACATAATAAGATTCTTCGCTTCGCTCAGAATGACAGAGAGGGGAAGCTCAGAATGACACGTTTCTAAAAAAAGAGTGGCGTAATGCCACTCTCTCCTAATCATCAAGTATATCTTCCGCGACAGCCTTCTTAGAAAGACCGCTGTTCATCGCTGTTCTGATAATGTACTCATGAGCCTCATCCTCAGTCATACCCCGTTGTACAAGAACCAATTTCGCACGACTCACAAGCCTCAATTCCTTCATCTTGTCTTCAAGCTTAGTTACCTGCTTCTTGGACTCCTTAATCTTGCTCTGCAACGAAAGAAGAAGTCTGATGCTGATTTCAAGTGAATTGTCTTTGATAGGCTTGCCCACAGTAATTATTCCGTAATCCACGAGATACTCCGAAACCTTACTAAAGACTTCAGCCGAAACAACATATATAATTCCCATGTCATTCTTGTCATAAATATCCTTTAAGAAATCAGTAGCCTTACCATCAGACAACGGAGAATTAATAATCACAATATCGTAAGAATGTTCAAGCAACTCTCTTCTTGCAGCCGACTCACTCTTTCTTATCTCAATCGAATTAAACCTTCCGCCCGGAATAATCTTCTTCACTGACGCATTAAATTGTTCTGAGGAAGATACTATAAGTATCGAATAATCTCTGTCAATTCTTTTACTCATCTATTTTAATCCTGTAAAATGTATTTATATCTGATTTAAATAACTGTCGATTATTGATTCAGGTAAAATGCTTCTTACAAACTCGCTATTTCTAACATACTCCGCAGCCTCTTCTCTCGTCTTTGGAAGAAAGTCTCCTGATAAATCAACACTCTTTGGAACACTTAATTTATTCTCAATTCCATATAGTCCCGCGTAAATTAGAAATGTATACGCAATATATGGGTTGCATAGAGCATCCGGCGATCTGAGTTCCACCCTGTTAGCTTTGGTTCCGTCATCAACAGTAATCCATTCCGCACCACCACTCTGTGATGAATTAACCTGATTTGACATTTTATGCGCATCAAATCTTCTGTACGAGTACTCTGTCGGGTTAAGGAACAATGTTATATCCTTGATCTTATCGATAATGCCTGCTGCAATATATGTAGATACATCATTGCCTTCTTTATCCTGTGCATAAATGTTAACGTGATAACCGTTACCCGGCTTGTCAGGAATAGGAACAGGTGAGAAATCAGCATATAATCCATATCTGTCTGCTATTGTACTTACAACCATCTTAAATGTAGTAAGCTGATCGGCAGCCTTTAAAGGCTTACCATAGTGAAAATCAATCTCATTCTGGCCGGGACCGCTTTCATGATGTGATCTCTCAGGTGTAAATCCCATCTCCTCGATAGTGAGACATATCTCACGCCTTATATTCTCACCTCTGTCAAGAGGTGCGATATCCAAATATCCTGCGTTGTCATGAGGCTCGTTAGTAGGCTGTCCTTCATCATTTAACTTAAAAAGATAAAACTCCATCTCAGAGCCAAACTTAAACTCTACGCCTTTAGCTTTAGCAGCCTCTATTGCCTTGATAAGGATGTTGCGGCTATCCGCCTCGTATGGCTTACCATCTGCTGTAAAGAGGTTACATATCATTCTTACAACCCTTCCTGAGTCCGGTCTCCATGGGAGAACAGCCATCGTTGATGGATCAGGTTTAAGATAGAGGCTTGCACACTCATACTCCTCAAAACCTCTTATTGCTTTGGCATTGATTGGAATACCTTCGGCAAATGCCTTATGTATCTCGCTTGGCATTACAGAGATGTTCTTCTGTACTCCGTATGCATCTCTGAAAACGAGTCGTATGAACTTGGCATCCTCTTCCTCTATGTACTCCATTATTTCTGCTTCAGTGTAACTCATGTACTCCTCCTTAATTATGTTCTAACCTTCATTTCTCTCGGGATAAGATTCTTCGTCGCTTAAGAATGACAAATGTTTAAAAACCTGTAACGGCGAACATCTTTCGCCATTGTGGAGCACACTGTGCTCCGCTACGACTATGTTATTTTATCATATTATTTTACAGATTTGAATAACCCATAAGATCTTTGTCGATCTCGGCAGCAGCAGCTCGTCCTTCCGCAATCGCCCACACAACAAGCGATTGACCTCTGTGCATATCTCCTACCGCATAGACATTAGGAACACTCGTCTTATATTTGCCAAGGTAAGTCTTAACATTGGTTCTCTCACTAACTTCAACCTTAAACGCATCGGTTACATACTTCTCACTACCTAAGAATCCCGCCGCGATAAGCACAAGTTGCGCTGGTATCTCTTTCTCGCTTCCTGCTACCTCTACCATATTCATCCTTCCGGTTTTCTCATCCTTCTTAGCCTCAAGTGAAATGATAATTAAAGACTTTAGATTACCTTTGGAATCCTTAACGAACTCCTTAACCGTAGTCTGATAGATTCTCGGATCATGACCGAACTTATAGATTGCCTCTTCCTGGCCATAGTCTGTCTTGTTGACTCTAGGCCACTCCGGCCAAGGATTGGAATCAAGCCTTGAGTCCGGTGCCTTAGGCATCATTTCCAGCTGAGTAACAGATTTAGCACCGAGTCTTATGCTGGTTCCGACACAGTCATTTCCCGTGTCACCACCACCAATTACAACAACATCTTTGCCTTTGGCAAGCTCGTAAGGTACATTCTTCATATCACTGTCAAGTAAGCTCTTCGTCACTTTAGAAAGGAAGTCAACCGCAAAATATATGCCTTTCGCATCTCTTCCTTCTGCCTTGATATCCCTTGGGTTAGAAGCACCACAGGCAAGAACAACACTGTCATATTTCTTGGTTAAATCTTTAGCCTTAACAGTTTTGCCCACATCTGCATTTGTGACAAATGTTACTCCCGCGTCCTCCATAAGCTTAATCCTTCTGTCAATCACAGACTTATCAAGCTTCATGTTAGGAATACCGTATCTCAAAAGTCCTCCGACTCTGTCGCTTCTCTCGTAAACAGTAACATCATGTCCTCTGCTGTTAAGAAGCTGAGCAGCCGCTAAACCGGAAGGTCCACTTCCAACAACGGCAACACTCTTGCCTGTTCTAACTTCAGGCTTTACTTCCTTCACAAGATCGTGCTCATATGCGTACTCGATAATCGTTTTCTCATTTTCCTTGGTAGAAACAGGCGTGTCATGCAAACCGCATGTACAGGCCGCTTCGCAAAGTGCCGGACACACCCTGGCAGTAAATTCAGGAAAACTGTGAGTGGTAACAAGTCTGTTATACGCCTTCTCAAGCTCTCCTCTGTAAACAAGATCATTGGTCTCAGGAACCAGGTTGTGAAGCGGACAGCCCGATGCCATTCCCGAAATCATCACTCCTGCCTGACAGAAAGGAACTCCACAATCCATACATCTGGCTGCCTGCTTAAACTGTTCCTCACGATCTAAAAGCCCATGAAACTCGTTAAAATTCTTAATTCTTTCTTCCTCTGACACCACAGGTCCGTCTACTCTTTGATATTCTAAAAATCCAGTTGCTTTACCCATATCTTTATCCTTTCCTAACCTACAAGCTTAGTAAAAGCTTCGACTTCAGCCTGTTCATGATTCATTCCCTGCTCTTCACACTCAGCAGTAAGCTTAAGCATTTCTTTATAATCCGTCGGAATAATCTTCTTAAAATGAGTGATGTATTCGTCAAAATTATCAAGAATCTTCTGGCCTTTCTTCGAACCGGTGTATAAAACATGCTTCTTGATGATACTTCTTAAATCTTCTATATCATTCTTAAATTCAACCTGTTCCATGTTGACAAGCTGCTTATTAAGATTCTTATAAAGCTTGTTCTCCTCGTCTAAAACATAAGCAACTCCGCCACTCATACCGGCTGCAAAGTTCTTACCTGTAGGTCCTAAGATTACAGCCTTACCACCGGTCATGTACTCACATCCATGTTCTCCGACACCTTCAACAACCGCAGTGACACCTGAATTTCTTATACAGAATCGCTCGCCGGCCATACCTGCAATATAAGCTTCACCGGATGTCGCACCATAAAGCCCTACATTACCTATGATAATGTTCTCTTCAGGATTGTACTTAGCATCTTTAGGAGCATGAACAATAAGCTTTCCACCTGAAAGACCCTTGCCAAAATAATCGTTACTGTCACCCGAAAGATTAAGTGTTATTCCCTTAGGAATAAAAGCTCCATAGCTCTGTCCGCCGGCACCGGTACAGTTAATTACAATGCTATCATCAGATAATCCCTCCGGATAATTCCTTGTAATCTCAGCTCCAAGCAGAGTACCAAAAGTTCTGTCCACATTGTTTAGATTAATATCAAATGTTATCGCATCGCTTGTTTTATCTGCATTTCCTGCGTTCTTAATCAGATTCTTAATCTCTTTAGATGCAAGAAGAACCGACTCATCCTTAGTAGTTTCAAGCTTAAAGTCATACTTAAGTTTCGGATTAAACACCTGAAGCTCATGATCTATGCCTGACATATCAACAAGAACTCTGCTAAGGTCAAGATAATCTCTTCCATCAACTGAATCTTTAACTTTCAAAAGATCCGTTCTTCCGACTAACTCATCAACACTCTTAACACCGAGCTTAGCCATGTACTCTCTGAGTTCTCTGGCTATAAAACGCATGAAGTTCTCAACATATTCCGGCTTGCCTCTAAAGCGTTTTCTAAGTTCAGGATTCTGCGTTGCAACACCCATAGGACATGTATCACTCTGGCACACTCTCATCATAACGCATCCCATTGTTACAAGTGGTGCAGTTGCAAACCCAAACTCTTCAGCTCCTAGGATTGCCGCAATAGCAACATCCCTTCCGCTCATTAATTTACCGTCTGTCTCTATCACAACCTGATTACGAAGTCCATTAGAAACCAAAGTCTGGTGTGTCTCTGCAAGTCCCATCTCCCAAGGAAGACCTGCATTGTGAATCGAGCTTAATGGCGCCGCACCTGTTCCTCCGTCATATCCCGAAACAAGCACAACCTCCGCACCTGCTTTGGCAACACCGGCAGCAACAGTTCCGACTCCGGCTTCCGACACAAGCTTAACTGAAATCCTGGCTTTATCATTTGCATTCTTAAGATCGTAAATAAGCTGTGCAAGGTCCTCAATCGAATAGATATCATGATGTGGCGGTGGAGATATAAGACTTACACCCGGTGTAGAGTGTCTCGTCTTAGCTACCCAAGGATATACCTTCTTGCCCGGCAAATGTCCGCCTTCTCCCGGCTTGGCACCCTGTGCCATCTTAATCTGTATCTCCTTAGCACTAACCAGATATTTACTTGTAACTCCAAATCTTCCACTCGCAACCTGCTTGATAGCTGAGCTTCTGTCGTGTTTGGTTCCGGCAGATGCGATTCTCTCATCGCTCTCTCCACCCTCACCGCTGTTGGATTTACCATGCAAATGATTCATCGCAATCGCAAGTGTCTGGTGGGCTTCTTCCGAAATAGAACCGTAAGACATAGCACCTGTCTTGAACCTCTTAACTATCTCATCTTCACTCTCTACATCCTTAAGCGGAATACTCTTATCAGGATAATTAAATTCCATAAGACTTCTTAAATATCCTGTATCCTCTTTGTCAACCATCTCTGTATATTGCTTAAATTTCTCGTAGTCTCCTTCTCTGGTTGATAGTTGAAGCATATGAATCGTCTGAGGATTGTATCTGTGATTCTCACCCTGAGAACGCTGTTTATGTCGTCCCATCGAAGTGAGTTCAAGGTTGGTAGGAAGTCCTAACGGGTCAAATGCTAAGCTGTGCTGCTTGTCAACATTTGCCGCAATATCCTCCAAAGAGATTCCTCCCACACGGCTCACAGTTCCAGGGAAGTATTCATCAATCACTTCCTCCGACACACCGATTGCCTCAAATATCTTGCTTCCCTGATAAGACTGAATCGTCGAAATACCCATCTTAGATGCAATCTTAACAATTCCTTTTAGTATTGCATTGTCATAATCGTCAACTGCTGCATAGTAATCCTTGTCTAACAATCCATCATCGATGAGTTCCTGAATAGTAGAATGCGCAAGATAAGGGTTAACAGCGGAAGCTCCATATCCCAAAAGTGTAGCAAAATGATGAACTTCTCTTGGCTCGCCCGACTCTAATATCAGAGACATTGCTGTACATTTCTTGGTCTCAACCAAATGCTTATGAACCGCTGATACAGCAAGAAGCGAAGGAATTGCCACATGGTTCTCATCCACTCCTCTGTCGGAGAGAATTAGGATACTTGCACCTTCACGATACGCCTTATCAACTTCAACAAATAAGTGATCTAACACTCTCTTCATCGGCGTACTCTTATAATACAAAAGCGATACTTTTCTTGCCTTCAATCCGTCCTTGTCAAGATGCTTAATCTTAAGCATGTCAAGGTCTGTAAGGATAGGATTATGTATCTTTAAGACATGGCAATTGTCTGCCTTCTGCTCCAAAAGATTACCATTCTTACCGACATAAACTGTTCTCGAAGTAACTATCTTCTCACGCTCCGCATCGATAGGAGGATTCGTAACCTGTGCAAAAAGCTGCTTAAAATAATAGAACAAAGGTTGATACTGCTTAGACAATGCAGCTATCGGGGTGTCAATTCCCATAGAGCCAATCTGCTCGGTAGCATTTAACGACATATTAAGTATACCTTCGCGATAGTTCTCATATGTGTAGCCAAATGCTTTCTGCAATCTCTTTCTGTTATCGCCCTCGATTGCAGGAACTTTCTCATTAGGAATCTTGATGTCTTTTAACTCTACAAGACTCATGTCAAGCCACTCGCCAAAAGGCTTTTTGTGGGCGTATTTCTCTTTGATTTCTTCGTCCGAGTAGATAACATTTGCCTTGGTATCCACTAAGAGCATCTTGCCCGGATGAAGTCTCTCTTTCTTAAGAATATGGCTTTCCTCTAAAGGTAGCACCCCTACCTCTGATGATAAGATAAGCCTTCCGTCATCCATTATATAATAGCGTGATGGTCTTAATCCGTTTCTGTCTAGGATTGCTCCCATGATGTCTCCGTCCGAGAAGAGTATAGAAGCAGGGCCGTCCCATGGCTCCATCATAGTTGCGTAATACTGATAGAAATCTCTCTCTTCCTGAGAAAGAGTCTCATTATGCGCCCAAGGTTCAGGTATAAGTACACTTGCTGCAAGCGGAAGATCCATTCCACTCATAAGCAAGAACTCTAACGTATTGTCCAACATTGCTGAGTCAGAACCGCTTGAGGAAATGACAGGAAGCACCTTAGTCATGTCTTCGTCGCTAAGCAGATCCGAGTGCATCGTCTCCTCACGAGCAAGCATCTTGTCTGCATTTCCCTTGATTGTATTAATCTCGCCGTTATGAACAATAAAACGGTTAGGGTGTGCTCTGTTCCAACTAGGATTGGTGTTGGTCGAGAATCTTGAGTGCACCATCGCGATAGCAGACTCATAGTCCTTGTCTGTAAGATCGTTAAAAAACGTTCTGAGCTGTCCTACGAGAAACATTCCCTTATATACTATTGTTCTGCATGAGAGTGAAGGTACATAGGTGTTAACGTTACTCTGCTCGAATTCACGCCTTATGATGTAGAGCTTTCTGTCGAATTCAAGATCCGTGGCATTCTTAAGCTTATCAGGGCGCTTGATAAATACCTGCTCAATAATAGGCATGCATTCTCTTGCTTTGCTTCCTAGCACCTCAGGATGTATGTCCACATTTCTCCATCCTAAGATACTCATTCCTGCTTTCTTGACAATGATTTCGAACATTGACTTAGCCTGTCTTCTCTCTAAATCATCATCCGGGAAGAAGAACATTCCGACTGCATAATCTCTTGCATGTCCGTTGTCCTTCTTGTCCTTATTCCTATAATCCGGTAATGTAACACCCTGTTTCTTCATTACCTTCTCAAAAAACTTATGAGGTATCTGAGTCAATATTCCAACACCATCACCGGTCTTACCCTCCGCATCTTTACCGGCTCTGTGCTCTAAGTTCTCAACTATGCTTAAGGCGTCAGCAACAAGCTTGTGACTTGGTTTACCGTCAATCTGTATAACCGCACCAATACCGCAGTTATCGTGCTCAAATGACGCATCATATAAACCTGACTCTCTTAATTTCTTAATCTGCTCTTTCATAATCTAATGACTCCTCCTATGCACAAAAAAAGGCACTTCGAGTGTTGAAACTCGAAGCGCCATTGCTTCTAAATCTGTGTTTTAAATTATCTCTAGTATAATACTTTATTTTTAAATGTCAATAGATTTTTTTATTTTGTGGGATGCGGTTTATGATTTTCATAGAACATTGGGTTTTTCGTAGCGGCGACCAGCGGTCGCCATCAGTGGAGCACTATGTGCTCCGCTATGGATCATTTTATCAACGGATTCAAGTGACTGTCCCCGTGGTTTATATTCTCCTGAATTATCATTATCATCGCAAAACACATGTCAATAGCTTCCATTTTTCAATATAGTAATACAACTCCATAGAAAACAATTATCTGCTAAATATACTTTAATCCATCACAATGACAGAATGTGTCACAGTATCGGACTATATTTAATAATATCATTTAATGCTTTTATTCAAATGAATGGAGTGTGATTGTATGTACAAAGAGATACTTAATAAATTCATGCCATCTAAGTATATTAGAGATTATTTGAAAAATGTTGGTATAAGTCTCGGTGCTGATTACATTGAAGATATTATTTACTATTCGCCTAGTTCGATAGATATTAAGCTTAAATCACTTAAAGAAATTAAGGATTTAGTATATGATGATGAAACTAATAAAATATATGTCGATGAAGGTAACTCAAAAAATGTTTACTGTGAATTCTGTCATCAAGATCGCATAGATAATTATACAGAAATGGTAAATGTACTTACTGAAGCTATTAGGCTTATGAATTTAGATAGTGTTTTTACAATTGAATTATATCGCAGCTCTGGTGAGCCTGACAGTTATGGTGGGTTTATAGGTATAGCTGGCAACTACGATGATGCAGTCAACTTATATGAAAGACATGTTTCTGACTATGATAAAACAACATACGCAGCTATTACATGTTATCAAAAAAATGTAAATGGAAAGTATTTTGATGTATGTACATACTACTGCAGTAGTAGGATAACATATTATGTCACATTTAATAGTGATTATTTTCCTCAGCAGCTTTCATCTTTGCAAGAGATAAATGTATATGTGCCCTATGTACCTGGGGATATTCTTGAATCGGATGGTTATCCGTTTGCACCTAAACAGCGATTTGTGATTCTTGACATCGGAGATAACTGGGATTATTGCTGCGTAACTGCAGCATATGTCAACAAAAAAGGCGAAGTAAACATGGGGGATGTTAAACATAATATGCTAAAATATCGCCCATATCCCCAAATATCTGTCTTGTATACGGCATCTTTATTTAGCGGAGTGCTAAGTGAAGAAGAGCGTATATTAAAGGAGATAAGTGATTATATTAATAAAAATGCAGAAAATGGTAGGGCGATATATAAAGATTGTGTTGAAGGGTCGCCAGAAGTGGTTAGAAAATGGATAAAGGATAATTCGAAATGAGGTTCAATACGATTACAAATTGTTTTAATCTGAGTTGTCCCCAAACAAGACAATCATCTCGTCTATAATATTTTCGACGATTCTAACTTGTGAGGGTGTTAGTTTGGAAAGTTTCTCAGAAAGGATAAGTAAATCTTTGTCTATGATGTCTCCTGTAAGCAAATAATCTGTGCTGACGTTTAAAGCGGAAGCAAGTTTCATAAGGTTTTCGGGTCTCATAGCACGTTTGCCACTTTCGGCATAAGAAACAAATTGAGTAGTTAAACCGCTAGATTCAGCGAGAGATTCTTGAGTTAATCCCATCTTTTTACGTTTTTCAGTTATTCTATTTCCCATTTTGGTTAAGAACAAATCCATATCAGGTGAATACAACCTTTCCTATTTTGTTAAATTATATCAACAATATGCCAAGATTTTAATCGCGTATTGTTGATTTTATTCAACAGTATGATATAATATTGTCCGTGATATATACTTATATATGTTGTGGTCAATGAATATATTGCCGAAAGATACTGAAAGTATTTTAGTAAGGTTAACTACCTTAACAAGCAAGGAGGAATTATATATGACTGGATTAATGGCAGAGAATAACTCGTCTCATATTATCAAAAAAGATAGAATTGGTGTTGTTCTAGAAGGCGGCGGAGGCAGAGGTGCATATCACATAGGCGTATGGAAAGCTTTGGAAGAAGCAGGATTGAAAAAATATGTTTCGGCAATTTCCGGGACATCAGTCGGAGGGCTCAATGCTGCTCTGTTTGTTCAGGGAGATTATGATAAAGCAGAGAAAGTGTGGCAAGGTATATCTGTAAAAAGCATATTATCAAAGAAGTTATCAAAGAAGACAATTATTAGTACAATTGATGAATTGGACGAGAAAGGATTTAAACTCTATGTCCGTGAGGGATTACTAGAAATAATAAATGACGCCCTGGATTTGAGTATTTTTGATGATGATAGTAGTATTCCGTGTTATGTTACATGTGTACGTACAAAAAAGATAAAAGCTGGAGAAGACGTTTTTATAAAACATAAACATAATATTCAAGAGGTGGAATGTTACAGACCACCTAAGTCATATTCTAAAGATAAAACTGAGTATTTTAATATGCGAGACTTTAATTATCAAGATAGGAAAAGAATCTTATTGGCAACAAGTGCAATACCTTTTATATTTCCTCAAGAAAAAATAGGAGATTATTATTACATTGATGGTGGAGTTAAAGATAATCAACCAGTTGAGCCCCTAATAAAGCAGGAAGAATGTAACAAAATCGTCGTTGTTCATTTATCTAGAGAGCCTAAAATAAAGGAAATTGAAGAGGAAAACTATAAAGGAACTAATATATATCATATACGACCTCGTGATTACCAAGGCGGTTTTATTAAGGGAACACTGAATTTTTCACCTAAAGATGCTATTAGACGAATCGAACAAGGTTATGAAGACACTAAAGAATTATTCGCTAATATTAGTGAGGATATTAAAAAATCAAATCAGCACGATAAATTATTAAAGGAGTATTTAAATGAGTCAAGAGAATTTCAATGAGTCAAGAGAAAATAAGGTGATTGTAGATGATGAAAGGAGTATTTCAATGAGTCAAGAGTATTTAAATGAGTCAAGAGAAAATAAAGTGATTGTAGATGATGAAAGAATTGAGGAATACATAAGTGAACTTTCGCTGGCAGAATGCTATCAGTTACTCTCTGCTCTAGAGTTTAAAAATCAAAATATTAGCGCATGGAATAAGGCGATGGATGATCTGGGATTTTTTAGGTTTTTTACCAAAAAAAGAACAAAGGAGAAACTTAGACATGCTGATGAAGATTTTAAAAGAATTGTAATAAAGTTGTCTCGCTCGTTAGTAGAAAAAATTCAGAAAAACTTAGAGTTTACTAGAAAAGATATAATAAATCTTATCAAAAAAGACCGTAATATGCAAAGTCAGCTAGATGAAATTCGTAAAAATCTTAGCTTTAGCAATTGGCGTGATACCATAGGTAATCAAAAAGTAGACGGCAAGCGATATAAGGATTTACCACCATATCATAAAGCATTTAGGGTTGTGGCGGATTGTTGTGAATATATTTTTAAAGATTGTGAAGTAGAAGAACCTTCTATTAGAACAGCTTTGGATAATCTTGGCATAAGAGAAAGTGATAGGATATGTTTAGAAGAATTTTGTTCATTGACGACAATATGTCAAAGCGATATCTATTTAACTTCTTTTTCACTATGTGAGAATGGAAGAATAGAAGAACTGTCTCCTTACGGAAGAATAATCTACTCTTATCCCAAATATCAGCGTGATACTATTAATAAACCTGAATATAGCAATAATTGTGAAGGAATATGGGAATTATATTGGAACAAAGTAAACGAAAATGAGAGGGTTGAAAAGGAGGTTTCTCCAACTGATTTGTGTATAAATCTAATTAAGGATATAAAAGAAGTAGTAAAGCCCTCAATTATGGAAATGGTATCTATAAAAGAGGATTCTAATACATTAAATTTGCCATCTGATGATGATAATATGAGTAATTTGTATTTAATTAAGATTACACCTGAGGGAGTTAGTAAAATTAGTGTTGATGGTACTGTTTCATTAATGAAAGGAAATCCTGGAAAACATTATGTTGTTTCTGAGGAATTGAAAGAATATATTGAAAATTCTATTGAAAATTGGCATCCTAAAGCATGGATAGTTGGTAGGAATGTACTTGAAAATATGCCTGCAGTCAAACCTCGTGTAGAGAGTAAAGCACCGATTGTTTATTTGTCGGATTATTATATGAGGTTATGGTTTGAATCATGTTCAGCTCATGTCAGAAAAACAAATAAGTTTTTAGCATTTGCAGAATACTACGATCATAGTATGTATTTTCAAGGATACAGATTATCCGATGATGGCGAGAAGTTTTCAAAAGAATTTACTGATAAATGTGTGGATTATAACAAGTTAAAAAAGAATATTCGCAAGTCTTTAGAAGATATGTTTTCGTGTGAGTGGGATCAAATAAAAAAATATCGCACTTTTACGGTGGATGCATATTTGGAAGAAAAATTGGATAGTAATAAACTTAAGGTATATATGGTTGAAAACAGTTGGGAAAGTGTTCTTAACGAATCTGAAGAAAAATTTATTGAAATCACAGATAAGTTGATTACAATAAATAGCTAGTAATCAAACAAAAGAACTGTCATAAGAAGGTGATTGTTTGAGTAAAGATTCTAAAAATATCAGAGTATTGTCTATTTATATTATGCTTTGCAAAGGTCAATATGTAAATAAGAAGGAACTTGCGCACAGTTTTGATGTAAATGAGCGCTCGATACAAAGGGATATTGACGATATTCGTGCATTTCTTGATGAGCAACATGTTAAATATGGAGATAAGCGTGAGGTAATGTATGATAGAATTAAAAAAGAATATATTATGGTTGGGGATGAACCCACTATGCTCTCAAGTAGTGAGATACTTGCGGTTTCCAAGATACTTTTAGAGAGTCGTGCGTTTCCTAAAAGAGAACTTAATTCTATACTTAACAAGGTAATTAATAGTTGTACACCGCTTAAGAACAAGAAAATTGTTAATGAACTCATATCTAACGAGAAATATCACTATGTTGAACTTAACCATAGTGAATACATACAAGATAGGCTGTGGAATATTGGATTTGACATACATGATAGTAATCTTGTAATCATCAATTATATGAGGCAGGTAGCGCAAGGAGAGCTTGTTAAACATATTGTTGAACCTGTCTCAATACTGTTTTCAGAGTATTACTTTTACTTGTGTGCGTACATCGTTAAAAAGGATGATTCCGGGAGATATATACACACTTATAACTATCCTACTATTTTTAGAATTGATAGGATAAAGTACTACAATAGACTGGGGCAAAAGTTCAGAAAGTCATATGCTAATCGATTCGAAGAGGGTGAGTTCAGAAAACGAGTTCAGTTTATGTATGCCGGACAGCTTGAACGAGTTGTATTCAAGTTTTATGGGAGTAATCCCGAAGCAGTATTAGATCGCCTTCCTACCGCCGTAATAAAAGAACAATCCGATAACGAATACTTGATTGAATCAGAGGTATATGGCAAGGGGATTGTAATGTGGCTTTTGAGTCAGGGGAACAAGATTGAGGTTATTAAACCTAAAAAAATTAGAGAAGAAATGAGGGAGACACTTTTCAATATGCTTGAAAGGTATGAATCGTAGTGTTGAAGGTGTCTGTCCTTAAATTTGTTCCCGGTCACATTCATTTCCTAACATCTCCTAAAGTTCAGCCCTTTCCGTAACGTTAGAAACGTGCGCCGCCAGGCGCACTATAACCCAATTTTCTGCAAGCAGAAAATCGGGTTTTTTAACGATTTATCATTTTCAGTCGTAAATCAATTAGAAAATTCAAAGATTCAGTGTGTTATATTCTTAGACATAAATACTTTGGTACTCAACAAACTTTCGGTCAATAGGGAGCGAAAATGTTGAAATATCGCAACCTCGTAACATATGGTTCAAGTCCTTTACATTAGTAGTGTTCAGCTTTGATAAATCCAAACCAGCGAGCTGACTGCACCCTAAAAACATAGAGCGCATATTCACAACGTTTCTTGTATCAAATTCGGTTATATCAAGTGATTTAAGACTATTACAACCAGCAAACATTCCTTGCATGAATAGTGTATTTCTGGTTGTAAAGCTTGATAAATCTATTCTTTCCAAATTCGAGCAATCTCTAAACATACTATGCATATCCTTTACTTTTACGGTGTTAAATGTAGACAAGTCAAGCTCTGCCAGGTTTGTGCAACCGAAAAACATCCTTGCCATATTCTCAGTATTACTAGTATCTAATTCGGATAGGTCCAGCTCATGTCCCTCAAAGAAACACTCGTCCAAGTCACAAAACAAATCCTCACAGTTTTTAGGTGCTACACCGGTAAGTTTAAGAAAGTCTATCTTTAAACATTCTCTTTTATTGGTTACAAACTCATCAATGTCTACCTCAATAAATGCTGTACTCTTTTTCTCATCGTATTCTTTCAAAGATTTAGATAATCTTTCCCAATCTTCATAAGTCAAAACTCTATGCGAATCTGTAGTTGTTTTAATATGACTATCGTCATTATTCAAATTATCGGAACTATACGATGTATACTCACCAGACCTTCTGTTAGCCAAATACATAGATACACCAGCACCAAGCAAAGCTCCTACTGCACCTGCTAAAATAACACCTCCAATTCCTATTCCTGTACTATCATCATCTACATAACATGTGTCAATAACTTCCGCTTCTTCAAACATACTAATACACCTCCAATGGAAAAACTATCAGTTACTGAATTATACTATAATTCATTGCAAGGACAGAATGTGTCATTGTAATGAATTATTATAGCGTAGAAGTAAAAACATTTATGTATTATGAATAAAGAAACCAACACATTTGTAGGTGTTATCTCCTAGGCTTATAAGAGAGATTTTCTCCAAAAGTGCAAAAGTCCTGATATTATTCATTTTAATTTCGAAAATAAAATGAATATTTTCAGGTTTTTGACACTTCCTTCAGTCTGTGTTATACTATGCCCATACTTAATGCAACTCATAATGTAACTGCAACTATCCGGGAGGGATGCATTTATGTACAGAAAATTCTATGAAGAACTATCTTTTTGGGAAGATAATAACATCAAAGAACCTATGTTAATAATGGGGGCCAGACAGATTGGCAAGACTTGGCTCATTAAAAAATTCTGTGAAGACAGATATAAAGATTATGTATATATCAATCTTGAAGAAAGAGAAGATATTAAATCAGTATTTGAAGGAAATCTATCCCCTAAAACCATACTTACAAATATTGGAATTATTTTAGGGAAAAAGATCAATACTAACACAACTATTGTGATAGATGAGATACAGCAGAGTGAAAGGGCACTTACTTCACTAAAGTATTTTTGTGAGGCAGAGGAGAATTACAGAATAATAGTAGCAGGAAGCCTTCTTGGTGTAAAGATTAATAGGTTTGAGACTTCATTTCCTGTTGGCAAAGTATACATTAAACGTATGTATCCAATGGATTTCGAGGAGTTTTTGCTCGCGTGCGATGAGCATGACCTGGTAGAGTGCATAAAGAATTCCTATGCTAATATGTCATTTGTTCCGGAAGCTATTCATAATAAAGCCCTTGGATTATACCATGATTACCTTATTGTAGGAGGTATGCCGCAAGTAGTAATGAATTATGTGGCAAATGATAAAGATATCATGCTATTTAACAGAGATTATCTTGAATTTCTTAGATTAGCATATCTGGCAGACATGTCTAAATATGTTATCAACGCTACTGAAACAGTTAAGATATCTGCTGTATATGAAAGTATACCAAGACAACTTGCCAGGGACAATCCTAAGTTTAAGTATAAAGAAATTAAGGAAACCGCTGTCAAAAGGGATTATTACGGTCCTATTGATTGGCTGGCTTCATCCGGAATGGTATATAAGATTAATAAATTGGAAATACCTAATACTCCAATTAAATCCTACGCTAATCAAGACAGCTTTAAGCTATATATGTCAGATGTTGGTATATTATGTAAAATGTGCGGCATTTATCCTAATGATTTAAGTGTTTCCAACAATAACATATATAAAGGAGCTGTAATTGAGAACTATGTATTTGAACAGCTTATATCAAAGCACTCTGATTTGTTCTATTATAAGCCTTCTGATAGTATGGAGATAGATATTGTTACTAATATAGAAGGAAATGTTGTTCCAATTGAGATTAAGTCAGGAAGGCATAAAAGATCAACCAGTCTTAAGAACTATATTGCCAAACACTCTCCGGAATATTCTATAAGGATATCTGAGAATAACTTTGGTATGATTGATAACCTTAAATCAGTCCCGTTATATGCTGTTTTTTGTATTTAGATAAACTATTTTTGAGTGCCAGCAAAGAACGACAAAAGTCAAAAAACCAGAGGGACGCATCCTGTGGCTTTACAACATAATTTTAGGGAACTTTTTATGCCTTTCAACATCAAAAAGTTCCCTAAAAAGATTCTTCGCTTCGCTCAGAATGACACTTTTATTTCTGACCCTCTGGTTTATAAGATTCTTCGCTTCGCTCAGAATGACAATACTTCGTAGCGGCGAACATTGTTCGCCATTTTGGAGCACATTGTGCTTAAGCTACGGTTACTCTACATCCTGCAAAGCATCGAAGTTCTCTTCTCCTGTACGAATCTTAACAACCCTGCTTACAGGATAAACGAATATCTTACCATCTCCAATCTTACCTGTATATAAAGTCCTCTTAGCAACCTCAATTACGTTATCAACAGGAATCTTACTTACTACAACCTCAAGCTTAATCTTAGGCAAGAGCGTAACGTCCATCTCAACACCACGATACTTCTCGCCGGCACCCTTCTGGATACCACATCCGCTGACCTGAGTTACGGTAATACCGGTAACTCCGAGGTTGTTAAGCGCTTTCTTGATCTTATCGTAACGAGAAAGCTTGGTTATAATTACAACCTTATTAATTCCGCTATCAGATACAACACCTGCATTCACCATCTCAGCAGCCGCATTGACAACAGGAACTGACGCATTCTTTTCCGCCTCAGAAGCATTTTCATAATTAGAATTGTTAAGGGAGGTATTCTCAAATGCTTCCTTACCAAGACTGGTATTCTCATTTTCAAGCATACCTGCGTTAGACATATCCACAATACTGAATCCTGAGTAAGCTGATGCAAGACCATGCTCGGTTGAGTCAAGACCTTCAAGCTCTTCTTCCTCAGTTACTCTCAATCCGAAGATTGCCTTAATAAGGCCAAATACTATGAGCATTGTAATTGCTGTCCATGCTGCTACTGTTACAACTCCAAGTGCCTGTACTCCAAGCAAATGTGTACCTCCGCCGTAGAAAAGACCTACTAACGAATCATTACCCGGTGCTGAAGTTGTTGCGAAAAGTCCGGTTGCAATAGTTCCCCAGATACCGTTAATCATGTGGACTGCAACAGCACCAACAGGATCATCGATGCGAAGGACAAAATCAAGGAACCATACACCAAATACTACCAATAAACCGGCAACAGCTCCGATTATAAGTGCCCCAAATGCATCCGTAACGTCACAAGGTGCTGTAATCGCTACAAGACCTGCGAGTGATGCGTTAAGACACATTGAAACATCAGGCTTACCATACTTAATCCAAGTAAATATCATACATACAACAGTTGCAACCGAAGGAGCAATAGTTGTTGTTACGAAAACTGAAGCAAGCTGCTCAGGTGATGTACAGGCTGCTCCGTTAAATCCATACCATCCAAGCCAAAGGATGAACACACCAAGAGCACCGATTACGATGTTGTGGCCAGGAAATGCATTGACCTTGGTAACTGCACCTGCGCCATTCTTCTCAAACTTACCGATTCGAGCTCCAACCATCTTAGCTCCAACTAAAGCTGCAACACCACCTACCATGTGGATTGCACATGATCCGGCAAAATCATGGAAGCCCATCTCGGCTAACCAACCGCCGCCCCAGATCCAGTGAGCTTCGATCGGATAGATAAGTCCGGAAATGACACCGGAATAAACACAGTAACTTAAGAACTTGGTTCTCTCTGCCATCGCACCACTAACGATAGTTGCGGTGGTTGCGCAGAACACAAGGTTAAAGATGAAGTTAGACCAATCAAAGTCCTGATATGCAGTGAAGATATCGAATCCCGGCTTTCCTATAAAACCTAACATATCCTCACCTAAAAGCAATCCAAAACCAATTAGGATGAACATACAGCATCCAATACAAAAATCCATGAGGTTCTTCATAAGAATATTACCCGCATTCTTCGCTCTTGAAAAACCTGCTTCAACCATCGCAAATCCAGCCTGCATCCAGAACACCAACGCTGCTCCTATCAAAAACCAGACCGCGAATACCTGCCCGTTTATTGCACTCATTATTTCTTCCGTCATAGTTTAATTCCTCCTTTGAGATTGGAAAAGGCGCTCCTAAGTATTACCTTAAGAACGCCTTTGTCCATTTATTATGTATTATGTTGATACCTATTATTGAACACTGAAGAGAAGCTGTCCGTAGCTTGGGAACGGCCAATCTTTCTGTGGTGTAAGCATCTCTGCCTCGTCTACATACTTTCTAAGTTTCTCCATCTTAGGAAGTAATTCGTCTCTTACAAATGCTGATGATTCGAAGACATCCTCTAAGGCCTTTAACTTTGAAAGTGCCTTTTCTAAGTCTTTTACAGAATCCAAAACATAGTCTGTTAATTCTGATAATCTCTCCATTGTAGAAACTTCATAATTACATTTGACATTGCTGCTAACCTGCTTCATCAATGACGCAGTCTTAGCTAAGCTATATAAATATCCTTCAATAGCCGGAAGATAATTCTTACGAACCATATCCACCATTGTAAGTCCTTCAATATTAACTGTCTTGACATAATTCTCAAGCATAATTTCGCATCTTGACTGAAGCTCTGCTTCTGTAAACACCTCATGTGCTAAGAGCATCTTCTTATTCTTCTCATCAAGAAGATGTGGCATAGCATCAGCAGTTGTCTTAAGATTAGATAACCCTCTAACCTCTGTTGCTTCCTTAACCCACTCATCACCATAACCGTTTCCATCGAAGAGGATTCTCTGATGATCAGTGATAACTCTCTTGATAAGGTTGTGAAGTGACGTCTCGAAATCGTCAGCCTTTTCCAACTCATCAGCGTATTGGCTAAGACTTTCAGCAACTGCTGCATTTAACATAATGTTACAACAAGCAATGCTGTTAGATGAACCGAGTGATCTAAACTCGAACTTGTTACCTGTAAATGCAAATGGTGAAGTTCTGTTACGATCGGTAGTATCTCTTCTGAAGTTTGGAAGTGTATCTACACCAAGCTTCATCTTAACTTCTTCAGTTCCCTTATATGGCTTATCCTCTCTAATCGCATCCAGGATAGCTGTAAGCTCATCTCCTAAGAAGATTGAAATGATTGCAGGAGGAGCCTCATTAGCACCAAGCCTGTGATCGTTACCTGCTGTTGCTACAGACAATCTCAAAAGATCCTGATAATCATCAACCGCCTGAATTACTGCGCATAGGAACAGAAGAAACTGTGCATTCTCATAAGGTGTCTTACCCGGTGAAAGAAGATTGATACCGGTATCTGTTCCGATTGACCAGTTGTTATGCTTACCGGAACCGTTAACTCCGGCAAATGGTTTCTCGTGAAGAAGACACTCCATGCCATGCTTAGCAGCAACTTTCTTCATAATCTCCATAGTTACCTGGTTAGAATCCGTAGCAATATTGGTCGTTGAGTAAATAGGTGCCAACTCGTGCTGTGCAGGCGCAACCTCGTTGTGCTCTGTCTTAGCAAGTATTCCAAGTTTCCAAAGTTCCTGGTTAAGATCCTCCATGAACTCTGTAACTCTTGGCTTAATTACTCCGAAGTAATGATCATCCATCTCCTGACCTTTAGGTGGCATCGCACCAAAAAGTGTTCTTCCTGTATATTTAAGATCAGGTCTTAGATTAAACACACCTTTATCTACCAGGAAATATTCCTGCTCAGGTCCGACGCTTGTTCTAACGTTCTTAGCTTCGGTACCAAAAAGTTTAAGTATTCTAAGTGCCTGTTTATTGACACTCTGCATTGACCTTAAAAGCGGTGTCTTTTTGTCAAGTGCTTCTCCCGAATATGAGCAGAAGGCTGTTGGAATGCAGAGTGTGTGATCTTTTATAAACGCATAAGATGTTGGGTCCCACGCTGTATATCCTCTTGCTTCAAATGTAGCTCTTAATCCTCCTGACGGAAATGATGATGCATCAGGCTCACCCTTGATAAGCTCTTTACCTGAAAACTTCATTACAACTCCACCATCTTTGGTAGGCTCTATGAAGCTGTCATGCTTCTCAGCTGTAACTCCTGTAAGAGGCTGAAACCAATGTGTGAAATGGGTTGCTCCGTTCTCGAGAGCCCAATTCTTCATCTCCAATGCGACAGCATCTGCTACGCTTTCGTCAAGTTTCTCGTTCTCATCGATAGTCTTCTTAAGTGATGCATACACATCATCTGATAGTCTGGCTTTCATTTCCTTATCATCGAAAACCAACGCGCCAAATAGCTCAGGTACATTAACCTTATCCATAGCAACATCTCCTTTAATATTTTTTGGCAAAAAAATATGGCGCCCTAGAGTAATCTCTAAGACGCCATTGCCTTCATCGAGTATCATTATACACAATTGAAAATATTTGTCAACAATAAATTTAAATTATTTGAAATTTAACATTAGAAACATATCAAATCTCTTAATTCATAGATAGAGATAAGCGCTTGTCTCACCCTGTCTGCACGCCTGTCAATCTCCCTTTCAGGATCCCCATATCCGTATAACGGCTTGGTGGTCTCACCAAACGAATATGGATCAGCCCCCTTATACCCATTGTTATCTATGGTTATCGTCAAAACATTACCCTTAATACATATTGCAAAATAGTAGTGTTTTCTAAGTTCAAGAAGATTCTCTATCATAGTCGGAGTGAGATATCTATACGCATCTTTATCGTAGGTTGCTATAGTGTCGAATTGCTCCGAAAATGCGTGATTCTCGGTGTCAATAACCTCTATCTCTTTATCCTTGATATTCTTAAACTTGTTCTTCTCCCTCTCACCAAACAATGTCTTACTGGTGGAAGTACTCATAATATTAACCGTTCCGTCTATTGTAAAACTCAAGTGAAACTTATAAATACCACCGATAAAATAAACCGTCTCATGGGTATCTCCGTCACTATCCTCATACTGATGATAAACCTTGTACCCACTAAAATCAAAGGAATCCGGATCAGAGGCATCCTTCCAGTTGTATGATCCAAATGAAAGATAGTCATATGTCGACTTACTCTTTACAGGATTGATTAGATATGCGTCAACTAACGCCTGACTGTAATACACGTCTGTATCAACCAAATCATGAGAATCAAGATAGTTGCGCAACTCCATCTTCTCATCAAAAAGCTTAAGTATCGGCTCGACTATATTCTTGCCAAAATCATATGCCTTGTATTCAGGCGATCCGCTCCCTCTTGAAGCCACCACAACAAAGGCCATAACCACAATAAACATCGGAATCATAGGCAACCAAATCGGTGCAAGAATAAAGAAAATAAGAAGATACAGACCCTTCTTATCCTGCGGCAGCTCCCTAAACCTGCTAATTCCAAGCTTCTCAAGCGGCGATTTTGGTGCAATCGATATAAAGTGCTCATACTCTTTAATCAATGCTTCTCGTCTTGCAAGATGCACTTCTCCGTTGAGTATCCTCTTTCTAAATGAACTTAATTCCATAAGCATCCACCTTAGATATTCATAGTCATATCAATATTCTTGATCTGTTCAATATTCTCCTCGTGGATATAATCCATCTTAGTTACGCCCTTCATGCTGCACGCGATAGATGAAGGAAATGTCACTACGTATGTATTAAGCTTGGTAATGTTACCGTTAACTGCGCGTCTCGCTGCAGAGTACTGCTGTGATTGATCTGAGAGTTTATCGATTAGATTGTTAAAAATCTCAGCGCTCTTGAGTTCAGGATAAGCTTCCCCAAGCGCGAATAATCCTCTTACAGCCTGCTCTTGCGTCGTCGAAGCTTCGTTAATCTGCTCAACAGTTGCGTTGGTCGGCACCTCTTTAAGATGCCTTAAACCTTCAAATACCTGTTGCTCATGCTTAGCGTACTGCTCAGCAACCTTCTTGCCCTGCATTAAAACATCGTATCTCTGCCTCAACTGAATCTCAACTCCCGAAAGCGATTCATCAACCTTGAGCTTAACTCTGTTAACGCTGTTAGAGATGGATATATACCATCCGATAACACTACACACTAAGAAAATGATAACAATCAAACAAATTCCTAAAGGTCCCATATTAAATCTCCTTTACAATTAAAATATCATCCCCAATAAGGAATAAACAGTTGATATAAGACCGCCACTCCTATTGATAACACAAACTGTATTATGAATTCCTTAGGTGTCCGTCTCAATACCACTAACATTATAACCCAACATATAACCTCTAGTAAATGAGTAACTTGAAATCCTTGCGTAATTAAAAATGCCTGTGAAAATGAAACTCCCAATATGATCGCTGAAAGCACAATAGATACAGGGCCATAGCCAACAGAGTACCAGACTCCATACGCTATAACAAGGGTCGCAATTGCTATTACAATCCACACAATCATGTATCTTACCGGTAGAAAGCCTAAAGCAAATTGACAGTATAGATAATACCCTCCAAGCATACCAAGGAAGAACAATGATGTGTTAATTGAAGCCCTAAGTGGAGTACTCGCATGCACCGCTATAGCAACGCCAAGCAATATCCATATCCCAAGTCTTCCAAAGAAATTGACAATATCAAGAATTTCAACAAACTTAGGAAGCTCATTGATTGCCGTAGAATCCAAGTACTTCTGTAGCACTCCGATCCCTATACCCAGTATCACTATCAATACCGTCCTAAAAATCTTCATTGGCATAGAAGGCTTAACAACAGGTTCTCTTACTTTTCTAAAATATTCTTTCATCTTACACCTCACATTAATCTGTCTGACAAAACATATCTATAATTATAGAATATCGAGCTATCATTTACAAATTTATCTTATAAACATAAACATGACGGCGATACTAATCGCCGCCATGTTGACATTACTATTCTGTTAGGAGAATTATATAAATCTCTCTGTCTCCTGTGTAAGTTCCTTGAAATTCTCAGTATTATTATTGCTTGACGCAAGAATCTCTGAGATTGATGTAACCATATCTTCAGCTGAATTAGCGATGTCACTTGTATTAACCGTACACTGAGTAATACTCTCGGTAACATTCTCTATAGCCAATGTCATCTCATCCATAGAACGATTGATTGTCTCTGCATTAGTACTGAAAGCATTGAAGTACTTCTGAACCTGATCGGCATCATCATAGTAGGTGTCGCCCATCTCTTTAAAGCTATTGTAGTCATTCTCAATAACAACACCCATATTCTTGATGAGGTTCTCTGAATTACTCATAAGATTCTCAACGGCCTCGACAACATTTGCAGAAATCTTCTGAATATTGGTAGCCGATGTTCTTGAATCATCAGCAAGCTTAGAAATCTCTTCAGCAACTACCGCGAAACCACGTCCTGCTTCACCCGCTCTTGCTGCCTCAATAGAAGCATTCAATGCAAGAAGGTTAGTCTGTGACGCAATTGAAAGAATGTCATTAGATAGTGCGTTAATCTCATCAACCTGACGCGCATCTTGAATAGCAAGATTAAGAGACTCGGTACTTCTCTCAAGATCACTCTTGATGTTCTCTTGCTTGGTAATACATTCATTCCTGATATCGTTGGCACGCTTCTGCATCTCATTAACGTAATTAGTTCCGTCCTCAGTCTCTTCGACAATCTGCTCAACCTTAGATTTAACTTCCATAGATGAAGCCATCATCTCTTCGGTAGAAGCACTTACACCCTCCATAGTAGCATGAAGCTCTTCTGTAGCTGCAGAGATTGTAGTTGCGTTGTCATTGGAGCTAACAACAGCTGATGTTATAGCATTGTTAGTATCATTGATTGTTGTGGCAGCTGACTTAATCTTACTGATAATCTCATCAAGTACGCCAATGAACTTGTTGACACCCTTACCGAGATCTCCGATCTCATCATTACCACTGATATAAACCTTCTTGGAGAAGTCTCCACGATTGTCTTCAATCTCATCAATAATCTCATTGAGTGAAGCAGTAGATTTCTTGATTGGATTGATTACAACGAAAATCATGTATACAACCATTAATACGAGTACCACTGCCACCAAGACTAAACTCATAATTGTCTGATGTGTCGCAGCCTTACGGATAAGTCCATTAATAGCCTTCTCGTTGACAGATACACCGATGTTAACCGCTCCGATTGTCTTACCACCGTCGGTTATCGGAGTCAAAACATCAAGTACAAGTCCATAGGTATCTGATGTGTAATAGTCACAGTACTTCTTGCCGTCCCTCGCTGCAGCTATCGATCCTGCATCATCAAGTTCTATACCTATTCTGTCATGATTAGAGTGAGCTAATGATGTAACTTTGCCGTCAACATCCTCCATGTATAACACGTACGCAAAATCATTAGCTGCTGCAATACTATCGATTGCTTCCTGATAAGCTTCGATAAGCTTATCTTCCGGTGTTGTTGCTCTAAGTGTCTCAAGCTGCATCTTATATGCCTCAACTAACTTCTCGTCCTCGATAGATGTGGTTGATAACACCTCTTCTTTAAGATTGTTTCTTGCAAATAAAATATTCACCAAGCTGACAGCAAGTAATGCAATTGCTACAGCAGGCAATATCTTGACCGCAAGATTGGTCTTTCTGCCTTCATGCATAGTCAGTGCCTCCTTACTCTTAATAATATTTTCATTAAATATAAATTAATTATACCCCATATAGCATGTCGAGTCAACTAATTTCACTCTTCACCAAAGCTTACGAAAAGCAAGTAAATAGGGCGTTTGCGACTACTCACTAACGCCCTTTGGTTAACGATACCTATAAACTAGAATTACTTACCTAATGCATTGTCCTTAGATTTCTTAACTTGCTTCTTGGAAGCGGCTTTCTTGGCCTGTTCAGCCTTACTCATAATCTCATCATTTTTATGAATCAAGTTCTCAACAATCTGAAACCTAGCCTCTCCTCTGTCAGTAAGAGGTTTCGAGAAGTACCTTCCCTTTCTCTCTTGAAAATAATCAACTGCCTTGTCCTGAAGTTTCAAAACCGTTTCTGCACTCACTATATTTCCTTTGCCGGCATATATATTATCAGCAACTTCTTCGAGTACTTCATTAAGCTCTTCATACAACTTCTTCATATATTTAGATCTGTACTTACCTTCACTTCGATACAGGGTATCGAGATCATCCTTAGTACGCTTAAAGAAATTAAGTTCATCATCTGTGAGAGTAATCTTATCTGTCACCGAAAATCTTTCTTTTCTTTTGCTCATCGTAGTTGCATCAGAAATAGCATTAGTTTTCACTCTGTGCTCATTCTTGTAATCAGCATACATCTTCTCTATAGAATCCCCTTTAGCAACTATATTAAGAAAACTCTTGTCTGTCAAAAGATCATCTCTCATCTTCTTAACAATGCTTATAAGTTCTTCTCGGTCATAAAGCCCGTTCTTGTCCGGTTTCAACTTACCTCTTGCTTTAGCCTTATTATTGTCGTTCCAATCAATACCTTTACCAAAGAAAGTACGCTTAGCACCGGGTTCAAGAATCATCTTAGCAACAAAGTATTTGGCTAATTCAGGCGCATTGAAAAATTCTCCTTTATCATACACAACTTCAATGCTCTCCGCAGTCTTCTTGCACTGATCCCGAACGCTCTCAATATCAAAATCAATATCAAAGGGGAAGCCAATTACATCCTGCTCATCTCCAATCACATCATTGAATCTCTCGTTTATCGTATTCTTGTAATCGTTCCATTCATTATAGAATTTAGTCGGCCTCTCCGTTATCAATTTCTTGATACCCTCGGTTTCTTTGACAAATGCATAAAAGGCAGGATCTTCCATTATATCTTTGGTTCTCTTCTCAATATACTTTCGTCTCTTATTATAGTCCTGCTCGTTTCTGATTTTATGTTCACGTAAACGAACATTTGAATCACAATCAGCGTCATAAAATGCTACAAGTGAAGCCAGCTCTCCGAATATCTTATCATCCGTCGCATTACCACTACTTACAGTTTGCTTTAAATTCGCGTACAACACCTTTCTTTCTTCGTTCTCAGACCTTCTCATAGAATCAACAAATTGATGAACCCTATCCTCTTCTTTTAGAAAATCCTCATCAATCGATTTAACCTTAACTCTATTGCCATCTAACTTAATGTCTACCTTTGCTAAAGGCGTGGCATTTTTAGTCTTATTACCTACTCCGTATATCATTGCTAAGTATCCAGATGTGTGACCGGCTGAAAGCTTCCATGGTGTTTCGTATATTAATTCATTAACTACATCCTTCTCTTTAATATTGACATTTGCAAAAAAATCACTGTTAATAAGCTTATCAAGTAGTTCAATCTCTTCTATGGTTTGAGTTCTTAATAACTTGGTAGCATAGCAGCATGCATTATCAATAAGGGAATAATTATATTTAGCTGCGCCAAAATCAAAATTATACTTAGTTTCTAACTTGTGGGTTGAAGTTAAATTATGTTTAGCACGTACGGATTCCACATTCGCCTGGAAGCCAAGATTGCATACTTTAAATGTCTTGAACATTACAATATTGTTGTAAAGTTCCTGCTTTTCCTCATTAGAGAGTGAATTAAGTACTTCTGTCACGACCGCACCATCTTCTGTAGGTGCGTTATTATCGTTTAAAATGTCACCCTTCTTAACCCTACCAAGCAATGATGATACAACCTTGTTAGGATTGTTATTTTTGATTTCGGCAATAATCTGAGCTTTTTTAGGATCGAGTTCCTCCTCTATATTAACGTTATTATTAACATTAGTATTGATATCTTCTGCTTCATTGCCATTGACAGCCTGGTTATTATCTTCAGGGTTATTGTTGACGTTATTGTTATTATCAATACCGTCATCTTCCATCTCATCATCATTGTTCGTATCCAGTACTAAAACATCTTTCAATTCTTTGGCTTTCTCAACCATTACTTTTCTAATCTGCTCTAATCCCTCGTTATCCTCAAGATAATTGGCAGGGTGAAAATGTCTATTCTTAGCAAAGAACTCTTTTAGACCTGATTTTAACCATTTTAAAGATGCTTCCTTATCACTGGCTTTACCTGCGGCTATCTCTTCAAGTATGTTTCTACAAGCCGGAAGACCAAGCATGTAGTTAACTGTATAGTCAGCCGCCCTGTCATAAAAGCCATCTCCGGTACCTATGTAATTACGAGCGTTCCCACACGGAACCGTCATATCAACGTATTGTCCCTTCTCGTCCATCTCAGATATGACCATAGTTTTATTATGGAATTCCGTAAGACGGTTAGAACATTCCTCAGCAAGCTCGTCCGTCCTTTTGTCAATAGGTATCCACTTGCTGAATGCCAAATTAGGATCTGCATTAACTATCCTTTTAAAAGTTGAGCTCGAACTCAAATCCTTAACGATATCGTTGAAAGATCCGTCTTTCAATATCTCAGAACATTCAGCAAGTTTATCATCACTGACATTAGGATTATTGATTACATCTAACATTTTCTTAGTTGTAAACCAAAGTGCCAACTCAGAAGTGCTAAGGCCATCTTTAAGTGCCACATAATAATCTGCCTTAACTCCAGACTTATAGTTATCTACAACCGTCGGACATAGCGAAGCTAAATTGGTGCGAATCTCCCCTTTAATCTTCGCCCTTTCCTTAAGCTTATCCATCTTGCTGTTCATATCGGCATTACCAACCTTAGGCTCCGCCTTAAAGTTCTCTACATACTTACCATAAACAGAAGTCGCAGCATCCTCGATGTCTGCAAATGACTTCTCACCAAAAGGAATATTGTATTTATCTTTACATTTGTCAAATGCATTATAAATGTCAGAGAATACATACCTAACAGTCGGAATCTCACTAACAAGCTCCACTGAAGAATTGTATCTGATTCCCGCATTGCCTTCAGTTGGTGCTCCGAATATGCCTTCTTTGTCTTTCTTATAATCTTTAGCAGCTGCATTTAACTTGTCAAATGCCGCATTAATCGCATCTAATGTGCTATTAGGATTAGTAACAGTAACTATGCTGTTCTCGACAGCATTGGTAAGTGCCTGATAATACTTAGAACCTTCCTTAGCCTCCTGGTTACCAAAGTTACTGTCCTTGTTCTGCTGGGTAGATTGAAGTTTAGTTTTAATGTCATTAAGCTTATTTAAAAGGTCAGATTTGGCAAATGTCAACTTCTCATAAGCCTCGGTAAAGTCCTTAGCTTCAGCATACTCAATATTATCTATAACCTTGCGCTCATCCATAGAATGCTCAAGGAAATAAATCTCCTTCTCCATTCTGTTAAGGCCATCAAGAATCGCGCCTGCAGTATTAACCCTCTTCTCTTCCCTTGCAGAACGAGTATGACTAGAGCCTGCCTTACGATTCTGATCTTTTTTGTAATCTATGTAACTCTTGGTGTTATCAATAGCAATCTTTAACTGTCTCTTGTACTGTTCAGGGTACTTAGCCTTGTCAATGCCACTAAGCTTGCTTAAAGCCTCTTTCATTTGCTTATACTGTGAAGAAGACTTTAAATGGCTAGGATCCAACTCTTCTGAGTTGAGTGTATTGTAATAGTCTGCTACAGTTCCTGAAATACCCATAAGTTCGTATGGAGAAAGCTCAGTGTTAATTACTTCATTTAGTGAAAATGTCAACTTCCTATAGAAGCTACCCGGCTCATTCTGACAGAATTCTTTTAACTCGGTAATTCTTTTAATTCTCTCCTCAGCAGTTATTGCTCCCGGAGCGATTACCTTGTTCCACTGTTCAAGCTTTCTCTTATAATCTTCTAAACCATTTACATTTGTACCTAATTCATATAAATGCTTATCCCTAATTAATTGCATGTAAAACTGCGAAAGCATAACCATATCAGACTTAGGATATCCTGCCTTTAAGATTGCCACTCTCGCCACTGCCTCTGAATGCATATAAATAGGTGCTCTGGATCCTTTGGCAAACTCATCCCATTCATTCTGAAATACTTTGCCATCTACATTGATGCTGTTAAAATATTCTTCAGACATCTCTTGCATATTAAAGCAGGCTACGGCATGATCTTCATATGCCTTAATCATGTCATCTCTGTCAGCATCCTTATTGCTCATGAAGTCTCTATACTTCTTAGTAACGTTATAACAACTTAAGTATACTTTATCGATAGGAGTATCCTTTATAGCACCGTATACAGTCTTCCAATCTTTATATTCATCTTCACCATCCAAAAAAGGAATTAATCCACCCCCGTTATCAAATTCAACTCTGAATGACACTTTATTAGTCGGAAGTCCGGTTATAAAACTGCTTATCGCATAACCGAACGAAGTATTGTTACGCTTACTGTTAATATGGCTGCGTTTAAGTGTGAAATCATCTAAAGCTTCCCTGAATAATAATACTATCGTCTTCTCTCTTTCAGTCAACTGGGCAGTGCTGATATATTCATCAAGATAATCAGAAATCTCCTTAAGGGCACCAACCATATATTCTATCGGCTCATTAAGCTTCTTGTTTGTAAAATACTTATTAATGTTTGGTGTAAAGAAGTGACCATCCGGATGATTATCTTCTGCTTCACGCATATTCTTCTCATCGTCATACAGTGACAATTGCTTATCTTTAACGCTCTCACAATATTCCGGAAGAACCTCCTTATACAACTCTTTAGCTTCGTCCGGAGCCACAATAAACAAGTTAAAAAAAGAAAGTTTAGCCAATAATTGTTGTCTATACTTCAGAGGTACAGTATCATGCAAGAAATTGTCAAGCACAAACTCACCGATAAGATTCATATTTCTTAAGTCATCTCTTGTAAATATATCTATATTACCTTTTGGCATAACCATTACCTCCCTATGTATAAGTTATTCCAATGAATAAAAACTCTTAATATTGCTACTTTGCATTAATATACCACATAGCGGGCAACAAAAGAGCTACACTGCGCTAACTTACCAGTGGGGACAGGCCCCACTGGTAAGTTAGCGGACCTGTCCCCATTGATCAGTTAGCAATCGCAATCATTTAGCCAGCAATTCTTCAAATTGTTCTGCCGGTAACGGCTTTGAGAAATAGTATCCTTGGATAATCTGACAACCCATATCTTTTAGCTTGTCGAGTTGGGCTTTCTCCTCAACGCCCTCTGCCACAACCGGAACGCCTAGGAATCTTGATATATCCATTACCAACTCACAAAGCTTGAGACTCTTATCGTCATTTAACATATTGCGGACAAACTTCATGTCCATCTTGAGCACATCTATAGGAATTGTTGTGAGCATATTAAGAGACGAGTAGCCCGAGCCGAAATCATCCATCTCAATCCTGAAGCCCTTGTCTCTCAGGTTATTAACAACCTCGATTAATCGATTGGCACTGTCTGAATATGCGCTTTCAGTTATCTCAAGAAGAACCTCATTGGTTGTAATGCCGTATTTATCAAGCATTCCAAGAAGCCTGTTCTCAAGTTCCGGATCAAATATGTCTATCCTAGATACATTTACAGAAACCGGAACGGTAGCCTTAAACTGCTCTTTCCATTTAGCTATCTGTGACGCAACCTCCTCCCAGACAAAGCGGTCAAGCTTCTGAACAAGACCATTGCCCTCAAACAAAGGTATAAAGTCACCCGGACTAATCATGCCAAATTCAGGATGATTCCACCTGATAAGCGCCTCCGCACTCTGAAGCACCGGCTCATCTCCCTCAATGTTATATTTAGGCTGATAATAAACCGCAAAGTCTTTATTGGCTATAGAGGTATCGATATCTCGTATCAACCTTTCGTGGTAAAGAAGCTTGTCATGCGTGACACTGTCATAGTAAGCCATCTGTCTCGTATAATCACCACGAAGTTCATCACACGCAAGCTTAGCGTGATCAAACCACTGCTCCGGAGGATCATTTCTGTCAACATTCTTGTTGATACCTATTCTAAGCCTTATCTTGGCTTTTTCAAATGACACGGCAGCTATATCTGTCAATATCTTCTCGGCAAGCTTTCCATAGTTACCCGAACCTTGGTGATAAATGTAAAATGTATCAGCGGACACCCTGCAGGCGATACCATAGCTATCACCAAGTTCAGCCATAATCATCGATCCGATTCTCTTAAGAATCCTGTCTCCTTCAGATCGTCCATATATCTCATTTACAAGATGGAAATGCTCGATATCCATAGCGATAGCATCCATCTTAATGTCACTATACTTCTCCATCTGCTTTATGTATTCGAAGAAAAACTCACCTGAATACAATCCGGTAAGAGGGTCAATCTCCGCTGAATCTATGAGTCTCTTCTTCTCGTAGAGGTCTATAATCCTCTCACACCTTGCCAGTACTACTTCCGGCATATTGTACGGCTTCTTAATAAAGTCATCTGCACCTGCGCGTATGATTGACACTTCTGCATCTTCATCCTGAGTCATCACAATCACAGGAATCTGAGACAGATTGTTGTCCGACCTGCAGAGCCTAAGCACTTCTTCGCCACCCATAACAGGCATCATAAGATCGAGCAATACCAACGAGATAGTATCGTAGTCCATATGAAGAATATCAACCGCTTGTTGTCCGTTCTCGGCATAGACTACTTCATATTCACCCTTAAGCATATTACCGAGAATCTCACGGTTAATCATCTCATCCTCTACCACAAGGACCTTCCTCTTACCTCTAACACTCTCAAGTACCTTGTACATCTATCATTCCCCTTTCTGCTCATCTCGAATTCCTATCAGCTCTTCAAGACAACTGTACAACCTTTCCGGCTCAACCGGTTTAGAAAGATGTGCATTCATACCTACCTGAAGAGATCTCTGAACATCTTCGTCAAATGCATTCGCAGTCAACGCTATGATAGGAACAGTAGCAGCATCTTCTCGGTCAAGTGACCTGATTGCAGCCGTTGCTTCAAGACCATCCATCTCAGGCATTCTGACGTCCATCAATATTGCATCATAATGCGAATCAGCGCTATCCCTAAACATATCAAGAGCGACCTTACCATTGACAGCGGTCTCCGTCACTATGCCTTTGGTAGCCAGAACTTCCTTCATTATCTCTGCATTTATCTCCATATCTTCTGCAAGAAGTATTATCCTGCCGTTTAGATCTATCTTATGTCTTTTGACGATTCCGCCCGGATTGTTCTTTCTGGCTATCCTCTCAAACTCGTCTATAACATTTGAAGCAAATAAAGGCTTGGACAAGAAACTGTCAACGCCGGCATGAAGAGCTTCGTCCATAATCTCATCCCAATTAAATGAGGTAAGTATTATTACAGTCGTCTCGCTGTCGTAGCGTTCCCTGATACGCCTTACAACCTCTAATCCGTCCATCTCAGGCATCTTCCAATCGAGAAGAACAAGTCCATAATGTTCTTGCTTGGTATGCGCAACCTCCAGCATACTAAGCGCCTCATCGCCTGAAAGAGCTATGTCTGACTTAATACCGGCCTCATCAAGCACAAGTCTTGCATGCTCCGCTGCCACCTCTTCATCATCTACCACAAGAATACGCAGATCCTTAAGGTTAATAAAACTGCTGTCAATATTGGAATTCTCACAATTGTTAAGTGTTATTACAACTGTAAACTGCGTTCCCGAACCTTTCTCAGATTCGACAGATATGGTTCCATTCATCAGGTCCACAATATTCTTGGTAATAGCCATTCCAAGTCCGGTACTCCCGTACTTATTGTTACGACTGTTATCCTCTTGGGTAAATGAATCGAAGATACTTGGAAGAAACGACTCATCCATACCAATACCGGTATCTTTTATGACAAATCTCAGTGTACTTCTGCCTTCAAATACATTGGTACGCTCTACTGTAAGCCTCACACTTCCGGGTGCATCCGTGAACTTTATGGCATTGGACAGGATGTTTATGAGTACCTGCTTAAGCTTCATGTCGTCACCGATATAAAAATCAGCAACGCCTCCCGTCACACTGCACTCATACTTAAGCCCCTTCTCACTACACTGAGACATAACCATTGTGTTGATCTGCTCAAGCATAGAACGGAAGGAGAACTCTTCTTTTCTGAGCACCATTCGACCTGACTCAATCCTACTCATATCCAGGATATCATTGATAAGTCCCAATAGATGCCTTGCACTCTCTCCAATCTTGTCAAGATATCCTACAGTCTCTGCCGGAAGTTCCTTATTCCTGAGTGCCAACATATTAAGACCGATAATTGCGTTCATAGGCGTTCTTATCTCGTGACTCATATTAGATAAGAATGCCGTCTTAGCTCGACTCGCTTCCTCTGCGGTATCTAACGCATCCGATAGCGCCTGATTCTTGGCAAGAGCCTCACGCATCTCTAAATCAATATCCGTAAATCCGGCTCCGACCGCATGAACAATGTGATCTCCTCTCTCATCCGGCTTTCGTACTCCCGCCATGCGGAGCATCTCATACGATTCCTCACCATTTCTCTTCACAAGATAACGCAAAGTGATTATCACATTATCTTTTAGATTCTCTCTAATTGATTCCGGATCGGTGAAATTAAGGAACGCCTCGCGGTATTCTTCAGTGACGTATTTATCAGCGTAGTTCTTAACTTTCTCCTTATAATCAAAGTTATCACCGGCCTTAAGCATATCTCCGTCGCCTTTATTATCATTTCTGTAACATATACCACGATTATCATCAAGATCAATATAATAAACACTACGATAATCCGATGCCAAAGCGGTTATCATATTATCCTGCCTTCGACTCATCTGCTCCTGCTCAAGAAGCTCATCCTGAAGAGCTATTCTCTCCTCAAGCTCCTGCTGAAGCATCTCTGCCGTCTCTCTCTCAGAAATGAGCTTGACGGTCCTTCTCGTCTGTATAACGAGATATATGGTTATTGCCAGCAAAACAACAGCTGTTATGAGGGATAATATAAGACTCCTCTTGATAATTCCTTCAGAGATATTGTCTATCTGGTCGCTTATCACGCTCTCTCGAATAAGATAAGTCAACATCCAGTCTGTTCCATGTATAGGAGTGTAGCTTAGCGTCTCCTGTATTCCATCGTATGAAAATGAAACAATACCACCACTGTGTCCGGTAAATTCTTCCTTAAAGGTCTCATAGTCATATCCCGACTCAAAATCAGCTTTTTCCATTGCACTTAAAAGATTGTCTTCAGCTGATAGCCCACCGAGAATAAGATCTGTAAACGATGTACCATCAACTTTATATATATTACAGAACGTGGTATTGTTGCTCTCAGTCTGTAGCGATATCTTACTTAGGAAATGATTCATGTCCATCTCCATAAAACACGCAACCAAAGTGTTGCCGCATAAATCCAATCGATCAACAGGGGCAGCAATTATAACCTTTCTGTCTCCGTCATCCTCATCTTTGATTGATACTTCTGTACCCGAAAGCGTACTATAGTCAAAATTATAGATATCGATGTCTTTCCTGGTTCCTCTAGATGTATAAATGGTACCCTTGTCATCAACAAATGCAAACTTCTCAAGATTGTAAAGCTGTTTCATTCTAGCCTGATATGACTGAAGACTCTCTACCGACGAAAGATCATCTTTATTCAGAAGTCCGACAGCTGTATCCAAATCTTCTGCGTATCTCTCAAGATTCTGCGCAACAACCTGCTCACGCCTTCCGGCGAGCTCATCAAGGTAAAGGAGGCTAACGTTCCTAACCGCCTTGTTCGCGTCCCTGCTTGCACTTCTTCCTGTCCACATAGTTCCTATTATCAGTATGGCAGCAACAGCCATAACACTGATAACGGCAGCCGAAAGAATTCCTGACTTCTTATATCCCGTCGAATACGATCTCTTCTTAAACAATCCCATATCCATCATCCCTCTTTATGTACAATAACTAAGTCCATTACTTACAATACTCCGCTAAATCATCCCTCTTGCTGATAAGTTCAGCCATAAGTCCTTTATAATCTGCATCAGCCTTACCACGCAAGAGTTCTGTTATCTCCGCTATTTTGTCGTAAAGCGGAGTCAACGAAAGATTCCCAAGCACTCCCTTTAGCGCATGTGCCGCATCAAAGGCAGCATCCAAGTTGCCCTCGTCAATCGCCTTAGCAAGATCGTCAAATCTCTTCTCCGTAGGTACAGAATTAACCAGTTTAAGATACAGCGCTTCGTTACCCATACACATGGCAAGCCCCTTGTCCGTATCTACTCCAAGTGATTTTAAAACATCTAATGTTATCATATCATTCTCCTTTACATTGTATATCATATTCCCATATAAGTTCTCCGAGCGTATGATACAACCGCTCCGGCGAGACAGGTTTAGACAGATGTGCATTCATTCCTGCTTGAAGAGAACGCTGAACATCCTCGTCAAACGCATTAGCCGTCAAAGCTATAATCGGAACTATATCCGCATCTTCTCTTGGCAGAGATCGTATCTTAGTCGTTGCCTCAAGACCGTCCATCTCAGGCATACGTATATCCATAAGTATCGCATCGTAAAAGGCAACATCACTTGCTTCAAACATATCCAGTGCCTGTCTTCCGTTCTCAGCATGATCTATTATTGCGCCTTTTACGCTTAACATCTCCTTCATTATCTCTGCATTTATAATCACATCTTCTGCAAGAAGTATATGTCTGCCTTCAAGATTAGCTGTTTCTCGATTAACTCCACCATCCGTTTTGTTAATCCCGGTCTTGCATTTCCTAAATGATATGGTGACAGTAAAAACAGTTCCGACATTCTTCTCTGATTCAACAGATATCGAGCCATTCATTGTGTCGACAATATTCTTGGTAATAGCCATACCAAGCCCGGTACTTCCGTACTTGTTGGTTCTTCCATTGTATTCCTGAGAAAATGTCTCAAACACCCTCGGAATAAACGAACTATCCATTCCTATCCCCGTATCACGTATAGTAAATCTAAGGGTTGACTGGTCTTCAAAAACCGCCGTCTGTTCTACCTTAAGCTCAACATTTCCCGGAGCATCGGTGAACTTGATGGCATTGCTTAAAATATTGATGAGCACTTCCTTAAGTTTCATCTCATCTCCCATGTAATCGTCAGATAAGTCACCCTCTATATTACAGTCATATCTAAGCCCTTTATCGGTGCACTGAGTCATAACCATGTCATTTATCTGCTTAAGAACATCGGTTAACGAGAAAGGTTCACTCTTAAGAATCATATTGCCGGACTCTATCCTGCTCATATCAAGAATATCGTTGATAAGATTAAGCAAATGTGAAGCGCTGGCTCCAATCTTCTCAAGATACTGCCTTGTATCCGCATCTAGTGACTCTCTCTGAAGAGCTAAGTTATTTAGACCGATTATCGCATTCATAGGCGTTCTGATCTCATGACTCATACTCGACAAAAACGCTGTCTTGGCCCTGTTGGCCTCCTGAGCCGCAAAAAGCGCCTCACTTAAAGCCTGGCTCTTGGCCATCTCGTCTCGCATCTCAACATCAATATCCGTAAACCCAAGCCCTACAGCATGAACAATATGATCTTCTCTGTCGGCAGCATGTCTCACTCCCGCCATACGAATCATTTCGTAATAATCCTTGCCGTTTCTGTGAACTAAATATCTGAATGCTATAATAGGCTTTAGAGCAAGACCTCTCCTTATATTGTCAGTATCTATGAACTTTAGGAACTCTTCTCTATAAGCTTCGTCAACCACATGTAATGCATACCCCTTAAAGCGCTCGTGATACGGAAACTTTACTCCCACCGGCGACTGATTGTGGTCATTAGGATCCGATCTGTAACACACACCCTCATCCAGATCTAAATCTATGTGGTATACACTCCTGTAATCCGAAGCAAGAGCTGTTATCATCTTGTCTTGCTGCTCACTTCTGACCTGCTCGCTGATCAATTGCTCTTTAAGATCTTTACGCTCTTTCGGATCATACTGCTCGGTTACATCAGCGAGAAATACATAATATATACCGCCAATACTGTCAGTACCGGTGTAATGGCCATAGTCTTCTATCCATCGTATTGTTCCGTCCTTACGGATAATGCGATAAATAACGTGGTCCATATTCTCACTGCTCATTCTGATCTGGTCATTGACAGAATCTGCGACGGCAGCATAATCATCCGGATGAAGCATCCCTCGAAATGTATTGCCGGTATGCTCCCGAAACTCTTCAAGAGTATTGCATCCAAACAGTCTGATTGTTGCATCATTGACGTAGATAACTTCTCCATCACCCTCAGCTTTATAAATCAAGAAGCCCCCCGGCATATGCCTTCCCAGAGCTTCAATGAATGTCATAGTCTGATCATTTAATTCGAATTTCTTTCCAAACATAAAAACCCCAATTATCTGTAATAAAAATCGACAATAAATCTAACTGATATTTTACCATAATTCATAAGATTTCGATAGATAAAATTTCACTCCGGCAGTTCTTCCCATTCATAGTTATTCTTAGGACATTCTCTCATAATCTGGTTACGCTGGTACTCTTTACAAGTGATAGTCTTAAGAGACGGGAAATGCTCCATAAGACCACGGACAGTAGCAAAAGTACAATTGTACAATTGGAGATTACTTACATTATTCATATAACCGGAATCTAAAAATCCATTCTTCATGGTAATTCTGCCAAGACACAAGGTTTCTAAGTATTTCATATCTCCAAGACTGTTAATCGCATCTCCATCGACATTAAATAGTTCAAGATAGCTTAGATTATTAATCTTCCCAATCTCGCCATAACTCATATCATCAACATTTACACCGTCAATCCTTAAGTAATCACACCTTGATTTTGGAATGTCTTTTAGTGTCTTAAGATTAAGAATGTTGAGGCTTAAGTAATCAAGTCTTTTTAAATCACTTATTCCGGACAGGTCAGTTACAGGGCAATCAGCAATGACAAGGCTGTGTAGATTATCAAGTGTATTGATTGCTGAGAGATCACTTACCGGACAATCAACAATAGAAAGCCTTTCAAGCGGAATATCCTTAATTGGCGAGATATCCTTAACCAACTGATGTCCGATAAACAGCTTCTTAAGATTAGGCATATACTTTATCAGGGAAAGGTCATTTATATCGCCTTCGCTTACCTCGGGATAAAAACATACATCCATTTTGTTCTCATCTAATTTTACAAACTCGTCCTGCCACTCGATATATTGATATTTTGAGTATTCCGTATACGCATCCATCCCCACAATAAAAATCATCCTTATATTTTTAAGTTCGTCAAATGTTATCGGCTCATCACTGTTCTTTATGTTAAGTGCAGTTCTCACAGCATTCTCCATAGATTTAGAACCTTCAAAGTACACATATTCAGGGTCACTTGAAACGTAAGGAATATGCTTGTTATCTTCCGCGATATTGTTGTTGACCGGAGTATGTGATTTATTATCAGCAAGATAATACCCAATCGCAAATGCAATCACAGAGCATATAAATATTGCCGCAAGAAATGCAGGAACACTGAAGAGCTTAGATTTAACATTAGATACGCGTCTAATATCAAGAAGCATCTTAATCATATCCTTAGCTGACCTTGGTCTGAATCTTTTGTCTACACTGATGGATTTAAGAAGGAGGGATTTTAGGCGCTTAGAATAATCAGTTGTCTTAAGATTCTCCTCGTCATAACTCCCGCATGCCAGATATATAAGAGTCTTACCAACTCCATAGATATCCGTTCTTATATCTGACTGGGTAAAACCAAACTGCTCGGGAGCAGCGGTGCTTAGTGTCCCCATAAACATGGTATCAGAAGTTGCACCCTCCTTGTATGTCCTTGCAGTATCGTAATCGATAAGCATGTATTCGGTAGTTTTTCTGTCATTTACAATGATTATATTCTCCGGTTTAATATCTCTATGTATGATTTGTGTGCGAAGATTCTGAAGCTTTTCAAGCTGCTTAAGAAGACCGATTCCTATATCAATAAGCTCATCCTCTCTGATGATTCCAACCCTGTCTGCGTATTCTGACAAAGTTTCGCCTTTGATGTACTCACGAATCAGATATGATGCATTGTCTGTCTTCCCGTAATCAACAAGCTTAGGCGCGTCAATGCTGTTCTCGTTAAGTAATTTCAACATATCTGCTTCATTTGCAATATGTGTATAATCGTCTAAAGAGCGCACCTTTAGAATGTAAAATGTACTATCCGTTTCTCCGATAACCTGGTAGGTTAAGCTCGACTTGCTCTTACGAAGCAGAGACTTAACCGTATATCCCTTATCCTTGATAAAAGGGATGGCTTTACTTAGCTCATCGGTCTGTATTAAATTCATATTCATAAATGTATCCGTATCCATGATTAAGAGCATACAATAATTCATTTAAAAATGCAACAGTGTGCAGAATTGCCCACCAATCAAAACATGTTTTTTGTTATGATTTTTAACGTAATAAAAGTAATTTTGATTGATTTATGAAGGGGGATGATTTAGAATATGATTGATATGAATACTGATGAGATTATGAATGCCTTAAAAGGCAGAGATGAATTTCCAAAGGAATATTTCAACAATGATAATATAGATGTTGTTAAGTATCTGAATGAGCTTATCAGGAACAAGGGATATAAAATCAGGGAGATTATCCCCAAGCTTGGGTACGAAAGGTCGTACACCTACCAGATGTTTAACGGCACCCGTGTTCCAACCCGTGTCTTTGTATTGAGGCTTGCAGTCATTATTGGTCTTGATTATGAGGAGACTCAAAGAGCACTGTATATCACCGGCAATACGCTCCTTTATGCGAAGATAAGATTCGATGCCGTTATAATATACGCAATAGAGAGAAGGTTTGACGAGTCCAGGTTAGAAGAGCTTCTTAAGGAAGTAGGCGAGAAATCTCTTTTTTGGCTTTTTTGGAATGAAAGAACGTGAATATACTGTATTATTAAGAAGGTTAATTGGAACGGTTTCAATTAACCTTTTTTGTGCACACTTGCACACCAAATAACATGTACAATCTGATATCATATTTGAAGCGCGAAGAAATTATTAAACACTCGCAGCTGCTTTAATCATTATACCAATCGCGAGATACTTGTTTATTATAAGGGAAGCTATTGTATTAATAGAAGGGATTGAACAAGTATCCAAAAAACTGATTAAGCAGATATTACACTAAACGAAGGAGGATTTTGCGAATGAAAATGAAACGAATTATGAGCGTAGCTGTTCTGTTAATCTTTGCCTTTGTATCAGCATTTGCATATACAGGTGAATCCACTGTAGCCAGTGCAGCAGCTAACGGTGTAAACCTTCCGGCAACAACTGGTTTATACAGGTCATCATGGATTGATTATAACTGGGAGATGGAGCCGGCATCTGTGCGTACCGATGTTGATGATAAAGGAAATACTGTTTTAGTAGATGGAGCAGGGAACTTTATCGATTACCAGTTTAGTAATGACAGTAATGTATTCACAGAAGGAGTTAAGGATGGATGGGGTCCTTCATTCAACGCAGCCGGGGACGAATTGTGGTTTGATTATATTGAGGACGGCAACAAGATTACTCATGTTAACCCGTCTGATTTAACTATAACCAATCTGGATGGCACTTCAAATTCCTCAGTTACTATTGGTAAGCATTGGACAGGCGATGAGAGAATATTAAATATACGTTCAAACAGTATGGAGCCGGTATTAATCACTTATAACGGAGCATCTGTTAACAATAAGCTTGTTTTAGTACCTAGTTTATATTCGGGTCTATATACATCACCCGAGCCTGCAATAGACAATTTTATTGATGGATGGAATGTATATAAAGAAGGAACGACAACAGCTTATCTTCACCTTTTTGACTCAAACTGGGAGTTTGGAAGATATATAGCAGATGCCCAAACCCTCATAAACAGCATGATATACTATAATCCTGCCACCGATTCAGAGATTAACAATGATGATTACAGCAAGTATTTTACTGTTAAGCCGTGGTCAGTAAGCAATCCAAACCACTTGATATTTAAGATAAATGCCAAATACATTCCTAATTCAGACGGATGGTGTGATCTTGGCATAAGATACAGGACATATGATGTAAATGACGGCGAAGCATCCGGATGGGATGATGAATTACATATCAATGTTAACTTCATCGACGGAAAAGCTCCGGTTCCTGCAGTCGGCTCAACAGACACAATAGGCGGAATCGTTTATTCCGTAACCGGTGCTGACAGCGCAACAGTAAGTAAGGGCAAGAATGCGGCTTCCGTTACAATTCCTGCTTCTGTTACTATCGACGGGTATTCATTTAAGGTTACTTCTGTTGCTGCAGATGCGTTTAAAGGCTGCACTAAAATCAAGACATTGACAATTAAGACCAACAATCTAAAGAGTGCCGGAAAGAATGCTTTTAGCGGTATCAAGAAATCAGCCAAGGCTAAGGTTCCTAAAAAGAAAAAGTCAGCATATAAGAAACTGCTTAAAAAAGGCGGTTTCAAAGGAAAAATAAAGGTATAAAAGTATGAATACATTATAATATTAAAAAGGTTAATTGGGATGGTTCCAATTAACCTTTTTTTGTGCATACTTGCACACCAAATATTAAACAATCTCTGATAGAATAAATCTACTATTGACAGGGTATCGTGACGGTTTTTTACTATATTTTTCAAGGAGGAATATTTATGGTTAGAACATGGAAAAGAATTATCAAAGCTTATATCATGACTGCGATTATGTGCATTAGCCTGATGGGTGGGGTTGTAGGTAATAATACAGAGGCGAAAGCGTTTAACGACACAGGAAGGAATATAAACACCAATTGGGACGTGTTTTTGTCGACAAGTGATGGTGATGTGGCATATTCAAGTGCAGAGCGCGTCTTTGGGAATTCTAATGATCCTGAAGACAACATTTATCGCGGGGCGATTAATGCGAAATCAGGAACTCCGCTGACGTATTACGTTCATTATTATTCGTACTGTGGTAACGAATTCGAAGGAAGTTATGATGTAAACCTTGAGGCTAAGGTTCTTGGCGATAATGGGTTGCCTACCAATGCTGCGATAGCATCTACAGTAGAATTTGGAGAGTTAACTCCTGCTTCAGGTAACGGTTCTGAAACTGGCACTACTGAAGCCGAAACTACTGAAGTTCTGAGAGTTAGTCACTACGTAAAGAAAGTAACCATTACCCCAGGCGATACGGAGGAAAGTTTTGCAATAGGCTGGAGTGGGGTAAACACACATGACACTGTAGATGAAAGTGATGACGAACCATATTTCGCAACCCTAGCCGATGTTACAGTTCGAGTACCGGACGCTCTCTGGGTATCTGGTAACGTTAACAATCTAGACGATGCAGTCGGTACAGAGTTATACAAAGCTCCTGCTGACGGCAACACTTATCTTGGCAAGGTATATTATTACAGCAGTTCAGTAATGTACCCTAATGTTAATTATTCCCAGATACAAGACCAAAATGCGGGTGATTGGAGTAGTTCCACTGATGAGTGGTGGACATACAGAGGTATATATGATAGCGATGGTAACCCGCTAGGTTCTCATATATTCTATCAATACTATCACCTTGATAAGGATGGTAATGCTCTTACCGAAGATGGAGGTCATCCTGTAAGCTATCTTGTCTATGATGAGTATCCTGAGAATACAAGTACAGGAGCAACATGTCAGTCAGCATTTACAACCAAATTCGGTATAGGCGGAGGCTTCGTTAATTCATGTCCTTGGACTAATATGCCTACCGACGGAACCGCAATTATAGCTCCTGGAGAATATCATGCTAATGTAGCAAGAACATTTAACACAGACTTATACAGTGTATGGGGACCATACGGTTCAGTTACAATCAATGGCGATGTTATGAGCATGACTTTGGGAAGAGGATATAGAACTGAGGAATTTGCAAAAGATGAGCGCAAGTATGTGGGATACACGAAGGAGGCTGTTCCTGCACCGTTACATACAGTTTATATCGATGAAGACGCTGAAAATAGCAGGTACTGGCTTAATAGTGAAGGCGAGCGAATCTATTGGTGGTCGCTAGAAGAGCTGTATCCTAATAATCCTACCTTAGCCGAGACGAAGAAAGTCTTCCAAGATGAAGACTTTGCAAGGGACTCGAATTCATTGCCACTAGCTACCTCTTCTTATACCAACGCTACCGTCAGTGTTAACGGTAATATAGGCTATGTCAGTCTTACAGATACTTATCAAGGGGCTCTTATAGTTGGCAATAATAAGAGTGTAGAGGGTATGAGCCTTGATAAGCTTGCTAACACAGCGTATAGGGAAAATGAAGCCGATATCACATTTTACGGAACCTATATAGGACAAGGACAAACGATAATTGAGAACGGAAGCTTTATTAATTCCATCCAGCCATTTGACGAAGGTATGTGGCAGCAACATCTCGTATTTGGCGCAAGAGAAAATCTTAACCCAAGCGAGATAGATAACCTTAACGGCTACTCAGTAATCATGGGTGGTGAGAAGAATAACGAACGCGTATCAGGTACCTCTTCCGCAGTTGATACCTACGCAGTTGATACCTACGCAGACGACACAACCGAAGTTTGTGTTGACGCTCTTGACATCAACGTATCTGAGTCTGCTGGTGGTGGCGTCTTCCCGATGGTTAGAAGAAAGACTCATACTGAAGCAAATGCCGGAACATGGAAGGACCCTAATGCATGGTGGAATGCTATTAAGAGTTATCTTAATGTAACAAGCGCAACCATCATGGATATAGCTCTCGTTCAGGATAATAAGAATCTTGTTGAGCCTGCAAGGCCTGTTAATCTATATATTGACGGACCGGGTGCAAGAATTACCGGCAAGGCTTTATATCATGTCAGAGAAGACGGTGTTGTAGAGAAGTTGTCTTCAAGCGGTATAGAAGGATCATTTACAGCCGAGACAGGAAGCTTCTCAACATACTTTGTTGCTGACGACAAGGATGTTCCAAGTGAGAAGGATGACACATTAGCAGCACTTGCGAGTGCACAGCATACTGCCGATGCTCCTGTTCAGCTTGATGAATATGTACCTTATACACCAAGCTATACACCAAGCTATACACCATCAACTCCTACTGTTGATAATACGCCGAGTGGTGACGCATCAAAGGATGCTAATGTCGCATCTAAAGAAGCTTCTGAAAATGCCGAAGCAAGCAAGGATGCAGCCAGCGCCGATGCATCTAAAGACGCAGAAGTAGCATCATCTGAAGCAAGTAGTGAAGCTGCTAAATCAAGCGCAGATGCTATAACAGTTCCAACAAGCGCTGATGCAAGCTCTGATGCATCCGATACAGATGCTAAAGAAAAAACAAAATCAAAACAGACTATAACGGTGAAACCTGTCTTAAAAGAATATAAAGCCAAAAAGCTTCTAAAGAAGAAATATAGCTTTAAAATCAAGGTAAATGGCAATAAAACTGCTTTAACCTATAAAAGTAGCAAGCCTTCGGTTGTTTCGGTCACACAAAAAGGCAAAGTTACTATAAAAAAGAAAGCCAAAAAAGGTACTTATAAAATCACAATCCAAGCTAAGGAAAGTGCCAAATATAAAGCATCCAATAAAGTAAAAGTAATGATTAAGGTAAAATAGCTTTAAAATAAGGTTCTGTCATCAACAGATGGCAGAACTTTTTTGTAAACTTAGCTTAAACCACAAGGTCCGTCCCAATGTCATTTAGTTAAGCTTTTAACATGCTAATACATACCAAATACATGTCATTCTGAGCGTAAGCGAAGAATCTTTATCCCGAATGAAATGAGGGATAATAGTTACCGTAACTTTATGAATACTAAAGCTTGAAGAAGCATTGACCTTCTAAAGAAGGTCAAAGATCCTTCGCTCCGCTCAGGATGACATTTTAAGTAATGAAATTCCTTATCTTAATGACATTGGGTCCGTCCCTGTGGTTCATTCCGAAAATGCTAACAGCAATTACACTTTTCTCTCCCTAGCAATTGTTATTGCATCAGATGTATGTCCTTCTTTTACTACATAGTCTGCAAGATAAGGAATACAAAACATAACCTTTCCTCTTTCAGGAGATGCTATTATTCCATGATCTATAAGATAAGCCCTCTGTCTGCTTAACTTATTCTGTGTTACACCCGCTCTACTTGCAATCTCCGAAGTATCAGCCAATCGATCAGATTTTAAACTTTCTGACATTTTGACCAAATATGTTTTTTCTCCATTAGGCAATTCATCAATCAATGGTTTTAATGCACGTTGCTCATATGAAAATAAAGCATTGGAAATCGCAACCTCTACCTCATCGTCTGTAACACGATGATTTTTATTGGTAATATGATCATTAATATGTATAATTAAATGGTAGCCTAGAAGCTGCATAATATACGGATGGCCATAACATACTTGATTTAATCTATCAATTATTGCATCACTAACGCTCAATCCCTTTATCTTAGAAAAAGTTTTATTCAGTGCATCATTTGCTTCTTCCCATGTAAATAACGCCAATTCTTCATGCGTAGCTCTACGCATATATGTACATCCCTCGTGGCTTATAATTCTAGAATACGCATAAGGTAGTCCTGCTACCGCCAACATGACGTCGCATCCTTTTCTCGATGACATTTGAAATGCGTTACACAAAGAAGAAATATCTTCAATCGGAACTTTTTGTATCTCATCAACAGTTATCAAAAGTCCGCTCTTATAATTGGAGCACGCCTCCAAAAAAATAGTTTGCAAATTCTCTCTTCCGATGCGAGCCGTTTTAGAAACAGATTTACCGCTTATACCTGCTCCGGTTCCAAGCACACTCACATTAGCTTGTGGGTTAAATGTTTTAGTTACTTCATCATAACCTGTTAATTCATAAATAAGCTGTGATATCGTATTCTCAGGTCCCAAATCTATAACTTTTCTTTTCTTAGATGATGCTCTAATTGATAACTGCTCTAGTAAAGCTGTTTTACCGCTACCACGAGTTCCTGTAATAAATATAGCGCGATTATCACTGCCAACATCAATCATTGCCTGATCAAAGTTTTTTAACAGTCTTTCTCGCCCGAAGAACACGTCAGGCTTTCCGCCAAATATGGGTGAAAATGGATTTGAAATCATACTACATCCTCCAAATCTTCTTTTCTGTTAATTATACTAAAAATATAGTTTTATGTCAATTATGTATTTTCTGTATTAGTATACACTTTCTGTATTTTATGTATTGTCTGCATTTTCTGTAAAACGATACAAAGTATGAAAAGTATATAGAAGTATATAAGAATATATAAAGTATATAGGAGTATATAAGTAGATTAGCAAACAAGCTATTCCTACGCTATGTCTTGAACCGGATTAACGGAGTCAGTTACAACCGGCTCAGTCTCAAGCTTCCTGATGCTCTTCATCCCGAAAATGCTGACAGCGATTATAATCAGGCAAATGCCTGCCACCTGCATCACGAGAGCAGAACCTCTTCCGACGCCAAGGCCGGTAACATATCCGATTGTATCGGCAAGAACTCCGGATGAAGCGTACGCGATAACGCAACCGAGATTCGAGATAAATCCGATAACACCCCATGCGCGCCCTTGCACTTCGTCAGAGATGTTAGTTCTAACGAGGTAATCAAGCGAGTTGTTGGCAATCGGAAGCATCGCAAAGAACAGGAATCCGCATGCGCAAACAACCACGATATTATTAACCATTCCAAATCCGAATATCGCTATTCCAGCAAATATAAACGACACCGCAAGTTTATTAACAAAGCCGCTTTTAATTCCCTTCACACCCAGTACTATCGCAGACACCAACATTCCAACAGCACACATAGTCTCGGCAACCCCAAGTGTCTTAGCATCTGCAAATGATAAAATAAACGGCTCTGCAAGCACCTGAAATACACTAATCATCAGTGAGATAAATGCAGCTATAATCACAACTGCAAGTATTCCTTCGGTGGTAACAATAACATTCCAGCCTTCTTTAAGACTCTTGATAAAAGGCTCCTTCTTGTCTGTTGCATTT
>CAMVPR010000007.1 GCA_947169385.1 uncultured Lachnospiraceae bacterium
ACGCCCATAAGCGGGCACAGGGTGGTGGAACCACCGGGTTAATGTGTTGAACTTACATGTTTTATTTGGTATTCTTATTGATAGCGCTTTTTTATGAGTTTTGTGTCATTCTGAGCGCAAGCGAAGAATCTTTTGTCTTCGAATAAAATAATTACTAATTAATATCACGCCCATAAGCGGGCACAGGGTGGTGGAACCACCGGGTTAATGTGTTGAACTTATATGTTTTATATGGTATTCTTATTGATAGCGCTTATTTTACGAGTTTTATGTCATTCTGAGCGAAAGCGAAGAATCTTTAGATTGGAGTTTATATGGAATCAGAGTTTAAGATTGGTGAGATTGTTGATTCTCACGGTGTTAGAGGAGAAGTTAAGATTTATCCGACTACGGATGATGTTAGGAGATATAAGAAGTTAAAGGAATGTGAGCTTAGAACTAAGAAAGGTGAGCGGATGCCCCTTCATTTTCAACAGGTGAAGTTCTTTAAGCAATATGCAATTGTTAAGTTTCAAGAGATTAACGACATGGATCAGGCGCTTTCTTATAAGCACGCCGAGCTTTATGTTGACAGAAAACACGCGACTCCTTTGCATGAGGATGAGTTCTATGTCGCTGATTTGATTGGAATAGAGGTCTATGATGAGGAGTCTAAGCTTGGTACCCTTAAAGAGGTGCTTTTCACAGGGGCTAATGATGTCTATGTCGTCGAACTTGAAGAGGACAGGATTATTCCGGGCGATGCTAAGCACAAGCCTCAGAAAGAAGTCTTGATTCCTGCCATCAAGGACTGCATTTTATCGATTGATGTTGAAAATGATAGAATGAATGTTAGATTACTTAATGGTTTACTTAAAAATCAGGAGTAGGATACCATGAATATAGAGATTATGACGCTTTTTCCGGATATGGTGATGAATGGAATTAATACGAGTATTACCGGAAGGGCGATTAAGAATGGTTTAATTAGCGTAAATGCTACCAATATTCGCGATTTTTCATTGAGCAAACACGGGCAGGTGGATGATTATCCGTACGGTGGCGGTGCGGGCATGGTTATGATGCCTGAGCCAATTGACAGGTGTTATCACGATATCATCAAAAGATTAGGGTATGATGAGGATGGCTATAAGAACGGTAAGCGGATTAGATGCATTTACATGTCGCCACAAGGTAGGACTTTTAACCAGGGAATAGCTAAAGAGCTTTCTGAAGAGGAAGATATTATTATACTTTGCGGTCATTACGAGGGCGTTGATCAGCGTATCCTCGATATGATTGTGACGGATGAGATTAGTATTGGTGATTATGTTCTTACCGGTGGAGAACTGGCTGCGATGGTTATCACAGATGCGGTTAGCAGACTTGTTCCCGGTGTTCTTAATAATGATGATTCAGCTGTTTACGAGAGCTTTCATTCTGGACTTTTAGAGTATCCGCAGTACACAAGGCCTGCTGAGTATAAGGGCGTTAAAGTGCCTGATGTTATTCTCTCCGGGGATCACAAGAAGGTTTTGGAGTGGAGACATGAGGAGAGCCTTAAGAATACTAGGCTTAAGAGGCCGGATTTGCTTGAGAGCCTTGAGGGTGAGGATAATGCGTGGGAAGGAAGTATCAAGTATTAAAGATCCTTCTCTTACTCTCAGGATGACATAATCTAATTGTAGAGGAGCACAGCGTTCGCCACTACGGAGGAAAGAAAAATTAGTAGTATTATATGTCTAAAAGTGCTATAATAACTATATCTGTGTAAAGATAGAGGTAATGTTATGAGTTCGCCTATGAGTGATAATAAAGAAGATAACAGCTTATTTCTTAATAACGTGCTGAGACTTAGAGCTATAGCACTTATTTTTGTTGACCTCTTAATTATATGGGCGGCGTATTTTCTTGCGCTTTTCATAAGATTTGAATTTGATTTAAACCTCATTCCTGATCAGTTTAAATATGGATTTTATAGAATTATTCCATATTATTCTCTATGTTCTATTATCATTTTCGCAATTTTTAAATTATATAAGAGCGTGTGGCGATATGCCAGTATTGTCGAGATGTATAGAGTTATAGTGGCTGTATTTGTCACTCAGATTCCTGCATTTATCATGATGAAGATATATAAGCATCTTGAAGTTACTATGCCGAAGTCGTTCTGGGTGTTTGGCTTTATTCTTATGAGTATTGGTGTCATGGCTGTCAGATTCGGTTATAGGTTTACCAGGGCTATGAAACAGCTTTTTAACCAGAAGAGTTCTAATAATGGCGGTGAAAATGTCATGATTATCGGCGCAGGTTCTGCAGGTAAGATGATTGCGCACGAGATAATCTTCAATGATAAGATTAAGGGTAAGCTCTGCTGTTTTATAGATGATAACCCTATGCTTGGTGGTAAGACCATTGATGGTGTACCTATTGTTGGAAGCAGGCATGACATTATCAGTATGGTTGAGCAATATGAGATAGATAAGATTATATTTGCGATTCCTGCGGCTGATTCGTCGGTTCGTAAAGCAATTCTTAGCATTTGCCAGGAGACGGGATGCGAGATTCAGACTCTGCCGGGGATAGATCAGCTTGTTGACGGAAAGGTCAGCGTTTCAAGACTTCGTCATGTTAAGTTAGAAGATTTGCTCGGAAGAGATGAGGTTGTTGTCAACTCCGATGAGATACATGATTTTATTGCCAATAAAGTCGTTATGGTCACCGGTGGCGGCGGTTCGATAGGAAGTGAGTTGTGTCGTCAGATAGCCAAGGAAGGTCCTGACATACTTATAATATTTGACATTTATGAGAACAATGCGTATGCGATTCAGCAGGAACTCAAGCGTCATTTGCCTAATGTGCATGTTGAGGCGCTTATCGGCTCCGTAAGGAATACCAACAGGGTTAACGATATTTTGAAGACATACAGACCTGAGATTATCTTCCATGCTGCTGCTCATAAGCACGTTCCGTTGATGGAGGATTCGCCTAACGAGGCAATCAAGAATAATGTTTTGGGTACTTATAAGATGGCGGTGGCCGCTGCTAAGTATGGTGTTAAGAGATTTGTTCTCATTTCAACTGATAAGGCTGTTAATCCCACCAATATCATGGGAGCTTCTAAGAGGCTTTGCGAGATGGTTGTGCAAATGATGAATCGTACGACAGATACAGAGTTCGCTGCGGTTAGATTTGGAAACGTGCTTGGCAGTAACGGTTCCGTTATTCCGCTTTTTGAGAAGCAGATTGCTGAAGGTGGGCCTGTTACAGTTACAGATAAGCGTATTATCAGGTATTTTATGACTATTCCGGAGGCGGTAGCTCTTGTGCTGCAGGCGGGAATATACGCTAAAGGCGGAGAGATATTTGTCCTTGATATGGGAGATCCGGTTAAGATTGACGATATGGCAAGGAACCTTATTAAGCTTTCTGGATACGAGCCGGATGTTGATATCAAGATTGAGTATACCGGATTAAGACCCGGCGAGAAGTTATATGAAGAGATGCTTATGAATGAGGAGGGACTTAAAGAAACTCCTAATAAGCTTATTCATATTGGTAAGCCTATTGAGATGGATGATGAATTGTTTAAGACTCAACTCGAGAGACTTGAGTCGGCTTGTAAGAGCGAGAGCCCTGCAATCAAGAGGCTTGTTGCCGAGGTTGTTCCGACGTATCATCCAAGTGGAATATAGAAAGAAGGAATTATGGTGGATATTAAGCCATTTGATAAGAAGATATATCTTGCTTCACCAAAGATGCACGGCGAAGAACTTGAGTACATACATGATGCATTTGACAAGAATTGGATTACTACTGCAGGTGAGAATGTCAATGAATTAGAGAATGTTGCCGCTTCGTATATAGGCGTCAACAATGCGGTTGCTTTATCATCAGGTACAGCGGCACTTCACCTGGCATGCAAGCTTGCCGGACTTAAGATTAATCCGGGGGCTAAACCTTCTAGAGCTCTTGAAGGTCAGAAGGTGTTCTGCACAGATATGACATTTGACGCGACAGTCAATCCTATTGTGTACGAGGGCGGAGAACCTGTATTTATTGATACAGAGTATGATACATGGAATATGGATCCTGAGGCTTTGAAACAGGCATTTTCAATCTATCCTGATTGCAAGTTGGTTGTTATAGTTAACCTCTATGGTACTCCTGCCAAACTAGACGAGATCAGAGCTATTGTTAAAGAGCATGATGCTATTCTTATCGAAGATGCTGCTGAGTCGCTAGGTGCTAAGTATAAGGGCAAGCAGACAGGTACTTTTGGTGATTACAACGCAATATCATTTAACGGCAATAAGATTATAACCGGTTCGTCAGGTGGTATGCTTCTTGCAAATGATGACGAGGACGCTGACAAGGTTAGAAAATGGTCCACTCAGAGCCGTGAGGCAGCACCTTGGTATCAGCACGAAGAACTTGGATATAATTACAGAATGAGCAATATTATTGCAGGTATTGCAAGAGGACAGTTTCTACATCTTGATGAGCATATTGCTATGAAGAAGGCGATATTTGAGAGATATAAAGAGGGCTTTAAGGATATTCCCCTTTCGATGAATCCTTATATTGAGGGTGAGATGGAGCCTAATTACTGGCTTTCTTGTGCTATAATAGATAAAGATTATATGTGTAAGCAGGTCAGATCGGATAAAGAAGCTTTATATGTCTCTCGGAGTGGCAAGAGTTGCCCTACTGAGATTCTTGAGACTTTATCTAAGTACAATGCTGAAGGACGTCCGATATGGAAGCCTATGCATATGCAGCCTATTTACGCTAATCACGCATTTGTCGGGGCTAAGGGATATATGAGAGCCAAGAGTAATGCGTACATTGAACGAGATAAGGCATATGATGTCGGGGCTGATATATTTGACAGAGGTTTATGCCTTCCGTCAGATATCAATATGACCGAAGAAGAGCAGAGTATTATAATTGAGATAATTAAGGGATGTTTCAGGTGATTTTATGAAGAAGTTTATTAAACTGGTTATTTATTTGATTCCAAAGGTATTGTTTATCAGCACGATTATTGGTTTCTTTGATATGCTTGGCAATACCGTTGATGATTCTGTCAAGAGTGCCAACGGTGAGCATCCGCATGAGTACAAGGGTATTTATGAGGAGTACATAAAGAGAGGACTTGATTTCTTTCTTGCTACGATGGCATTTATCGTATTAAGTCCGGTAATGGCAGTTTTATATGTTCTTGTGAGAGTTAAGCTTGGTGCGCCAGCTATATTCACTCAGGAGAGACCGGGTAGAGATGGCAAGGTATTTAAGCTTTATAAGTTTAGAACGATGACTGATGAGAAGGATGAGAGCGGCGAGCTTCTTTCTGATGAAGACCGACTTACTTCATTTGGTAAAGCGTTAAGGGCTACTTCACTTGATGAGCTTCCTGAGCTTATCAATATTATTAAGGGAGATATGTCTATTGTAGGGCCTAGACCTTTGCTTGTAAGATATCTGCCTAGATATAATGCTAAACAGGCAAGAAGACATGAGGTAAGACCGGGCTTTACCGGGCTTGCACAGGTTAACGGCAGGAATCAATTATCGTGGAATGATAAGTTTGATTTAGATGTGGAATATGTTGACAATGTAACATTTTTTCACGATTTAAAGATTATCCTTAAGACTGTGGAAGTTGTGCTAAACAGAGATGGTATCAATTCTGATACGGCCGCTACTATGGAAGAATTTATGGGGAATGAATGATGAAAGATATTATTATATTCGGTGCCGGTGGATTCGGAAGAGAGGTAGCCTGGCTTATTGAGCGTATCAATAAGGTTGAACCTACATGGAATATATTAGGATTTATGGATGATAATGATGAAATTCAGGGACAGGTTATTAACGGATATAAGGTTATCGGTAAGTCAGAAAGCATTAATGATTATCCGGATTCTTACTACGTATGCACAATTGGAGCCTCTAAAGTTAGAGAGAAGATTATCACCAAATTAAAGAGCATCAATCCGGATATAAGATTTGCAACTCTTATTGATCCAACAGTTGAAATGTCAGAACTTGTTGAGATTGGCGAGGGCTCTATCATTTGCGCACAGACAATTATTACCGTAAATATTACTATCGGAGAGCATGTTATTATTAACCTTGATTGCACTATTGGACATGACTCGGTTCTTAGTGATTACGTGACTCTTTATCCGAGTGTAAATGTATCTGGGATGACTAAGATTGGTTATGCAAGTGAGTTGGGTACTGGAATGCAGATTATTCAAGGCAAATGTGTTGGCGAGCGTTCAATTGTTGGGGCTGGAGCAGTTGTGGTTGATGATATTCCAAGTGATTGTACGGCGGTAGGATGCCCGGCTAGAGTTATTAAGAAGAATTAGTATTTACAGGTGATGTTGATGAATAAAGCGTTGATTGTTACAACAAATATTAGTTTTTTTGGCTTTTTAAAGAACGACCTTGAGATATTACATGATAAAGGTTATGAGATTCATATCGCGACCAATAAGAGCATCAAAGAGGTAGATATGACATTTGACGTGCCTGTAAAGGTGCATGATATAGGGTTTTCAAGGAGTCCGTTATCATTTGCCAATGTTGAGGCGTTTAGACATCTTTATGCGCTTATTAATCACTATGATTTCGATATTATTCACTGTCATACGCCTGTTGCTGCGGCTTTAACGAGACTTGCAGCTAAGAAGGCGAGAGGTAGAGGAACTAAGGTCATATATACGGCTCACGGATTTCATTTTTATAAGGGGGCGCCACTTAAGATGTGGCTTATGTTCTACCCGATTGAGAAGTATCTAAGTAACTATACGGACACGTTGGTTACAATTAACACTGAGGACTATGACAGGGCATATAAGCACTTTGACACGGATGTCAGGTACATTCATGGTGTTGGAGTTGACGTTGACAGGTTTAAAGAGATTGAGATAAACAGAGTTGAGAAGAGATTAGAGCTTGGAATTGATTTTAGCGACAGAATGCTTTTGTCGGTTGGTGAGCTTAACGATAACAAGAATCATATATCAGTAATAAGGGCGCTTGACACTTTGGTGAATGAAATGGGGATGAAGCATATACATTATTTCATTGCAGGAGAAGGCACGCTTAGAGATTATCTGACTGAGCAGATTGATAATATGTGTCTTAATGATAATGTTCACTTGATTGGTTTTAGAGAAGATGTTGATGAGCTTTTGAAAGCTGCTGATGTATATCTGCTTCCTTCTTACAGAGAAGGGCTTAATGTGTCGCTTATGGAAGCTATGGCTTCAGGTCTCCCTGTCATTTGTTCCGATATTAGGGGGAATGAAGACTTAATCGACAAGTACGGCGGAATAAGAGTAGATGCAGGAAGTGTCAATTCATGGGCTATGGCTATAAGGCGTATCCTTGCTGATAAGAACGCTGGTGCGATGGGAAGACACAATCAATACAAGATTGAGAAGTTCAGTAAAGATAAGGTCAGAGAAGAGATTAAGGCTCTGTATGATTGATTTGACAAGTATATTGTAAATGATATAATAAGTAAGATTGGGAGAAATCTATGAAGACAATTAACGTTTTGATGACAACGTATAACGGTGAGAAGTATCTAAAGGAGCAGATAGATTCGATATTTGCTCAGGATTGTATTACCAAAGGTCTGGCGGATGTTCAGCTTATAATAAGGGACGATGGTTCCGAAGATGAGACGACCAACATGATTCATGACCTTATAAGGTTTTACAATGATAAGATTACTCTTATTAAGGGCGAGAATATCGGCGTAATTAAGGGATTCTTCACTCTGCTTAAGGAGTGTCCTAGAGCTGACTATTATGCATTTGCCGATCAGGACGATGTCTGGATGAAGGATAAGCTAAGTAGAGCTATAGAGAGTATTGATTCATTTTCAAATAGGATGCCATACTTATACAGTAGTAGTGTTACTCTTGTTGATGAGAATTTAGAACCAATCAAAAGTGAGATAGATAGGTCGAATGTCAGGGCTTCTTTTGAAAATGCTATGGTAGAGAATGTAGTTTATGGCTGTACTGCAGTGTTTAATGACCTTTTGCGCGATATAGTTATCAAGGAATTTCCTAACTATACTTATATGCATGACTGGTGGATATATCTTACAGCGACTGCATTTGGTAGACATTATTTTGATGAGACACCAAGTTTATATTATAGACAACATGAGGGCAATGCTGTAGGAAATGATACTAACAGAGTATCAGAGATGAAGACAAGAACTGCTAACTATAGCAAATCTAAGAATAAGATTAGTATGCAGCTTAGTGAGTTTGTCAGAATCTATGAAGAGAGATTTCCGGCTAACGATAAGATTGAAAAGGCTAAGAAGCTTCTCGCTGCTAAGAACAGCATGCTTAAGAGAATCGGTCTTAAGAAGAAGCTCGGAATATACAGACAGAGACCTGGAGATGACAAAGCATTTGGAATGCTGATTTTGTTTGGAAAGTATTAAAATAGGTGTTGTTTTAGCGGCAACATTTGTTAAATAAAGGTGTATTGGTTATGAAATGTGTAGCGATTATCGTGTTATATAATCCTGATTTAGAACGACTGGATGAGAATATTAATGCTATACGCAATCAGGTTGATGAAGTAAGGTTGTTAGATAATGGATCTGAGAATCCTAAAGTCATAGATGAATTCATCAGTAGTAATCATTTTGATAATGTTAGTATAGATCATTTTAATGAGAATAAAGGTATAGCATACGCACTGAGGATCGGAACAGAATGGGCTGATAAAGTCGGAGCTGAGTGGGTATTATCTTTAGATCAGGATAGTGTTGCTAAACCAGGGCTGATAGATAGTTACCTTGAATACATAGATATAGATAAGTTAGGAGCCTTGACCTGTGAAGTAGAGGATAGAAATGTTGAAGAGGACAAGGCAGAATCGAATAAGGCAAATGATATCGTTGATGTGGACATATGTCTAACATCAGGTTTTTTTATGAAGGTCTCAGCGTATAAAGATACTGACGGTTATATTGATGACATGTTCATAGATAAAGTTGATTTTGACATTTGCCTGTCGCTTAAAGACGCCGGATATAGGATTGTAAGAATTCCGTATGTCGGATTGTTGCATGAGCTGGGGAGGATAACCACAGGCAGATTATTAGGCAGGAATGTTATGGTTACAAACCATCCGGCATGGAGACAGTATTACATGGCAAGGAATGGAGTAATACTTCATAAGAGACATCCGGATAGGTATACTCTTAAGCAATGTTTGGGTATGGAATTTAAAGAATTGGTTTTTTCGGTTTGTTTGGAAAAGAACAAATTCAAGAAGGTTTTTATGAGAATTAAAGGATTTTTTAAAGGATTAGCATATAAAAAGTAGTTGTAAGGATAGAGATTTGAAGAAGATAAGCATATATGTAAGAAATCACAATAGTGGTCCGTCATGCTATTATAGAGTGTATCAGTATTTTAAGAATAATGATGCTAAAGAGTATGATGTACTATGTCATGATCTTATGAGTGATTTTATGTTCAAGATAAATATGAGCATCAGAAGCGGGATGTTAAGATATATTGCTATGGGCGTTTTGTATCTTAGTATGGTTTTTAGAATGCTTTTATTTATTCTTAATGATTTCATTAGAAAACCTGATGTTATTATAGTTTCTAGAACTACAATTCCCAGACGCACTCCCTTGTTTATTAGACCTCTTTTAAGAAGATTATATCGCAATTCTAAAGTTATATGGGATTTTGATGATAATATTATTTATGCTAAAGAAATATCAGTATTTGAGAAAAATCTTCTTCTAGAGTATAGTGACAATATTATTGTGACTAATGAATTCCTTAAGAATACTTTGCCTGATGAGCACAAGAGTAAAGTTATACTTTTACCGACGACAGATGGCGATTTCTCAGGAATTAACATTAAAAAAAGTATTCAATTCAGAAAGAAACAATTAAAGAGTGAAGTTGATATTGTATGGTCAGGTACATCATCTAATCTAGATAATGTAGAAAGGATAATTCCTGCTATAGAAAGATTTGCTAAACAGTCGTTGGTTAAAGTTAATCTGTATGTCGTTTGCAATATGCCGTTTAAATATAAAACACAATGCAATAATCTGAATATTATATCGTTAAAATGGAGTAGAAAAAAAGCAGTTAAATGTATAAGCAGATGTCACGTCGGAATTATGCCGTTACTTGATAATGAATTTACAAGAGGGAAAGGCGGCTTTAAGCTTATCCAATATATGGCTGCGGGTGTGCCGGTTGTTGCGTCTCCTGTAGGATTTAACCTTGAGATTGTTAAAGATGAATTTGGAATGTTGAGTAGTGATGAAGACTTTTGTTATTCCTTAAAGACTATACTTGATGATCACGATAAATGGGCAGATATGGCAGTAGCTTCATATAAAGAATATGTTAATAGGTATTCTTATGAAGATCATTTAGGTGTGATAAAAAAAATATTATAAATTGATATTTGGTGAAGATGATGTTTTTGTTTAGAAAGTTTAATGAAGTTCTTGATAGAACACAGAAGATTAAGATTGCGATTATAGTTGTACTTATGATAATAGGTGCGTTTTTAGAAACACTGGGAGTTTCTTTGATTGTACCGGTTATGACTAATATGCTTAATCCTGATTTTTTTAAGACTAACAAATATGCAGTGTTAATATGTAAAATACTCGATTTGCATACTTCTAAGACTTTTTTGATTGCTATGCTTGTGGCTTTAATAATAATATATATTGTTAAGGATTTATTCTTATATTTTGAATATTATGTTCAACAGAGATTTCTGTGTAATAATAAGGTATTACTTCAGAAGCAGATTATGACTGCAATCTTAAAAAGACCATATGAATACTTTTTAAATATAACAACTGGTGAAGTTCAGAGAACTATATTGTCTGATGTTGATGGCACTTTTGCGATGCTTAACAATGTTATGATGATATATACCGAAGCTATCGTAACACTTGTAATGTTTATAGCTATACTAATTATTAATCCTATTATGGCTTTAGTAGTTGTTGTATCACTTTGCCTTGAGATGTTGCTTATTGCCAAGGTTATTAAACCGATTATGGCTAAGTACGGAGAGAGACAGAGAACAATTAATGCTAAGAGTAATACATGGATAATACAGTCTGTTAACGGTATAAAAGATGTTAAGGTTTCTGACAAAGGAAGCTTTTTTGTTGAGAATTATCAGAAATATGCTGTTGAAGGTGCAAAAATTAATCGTAGTTGTAATGTTCTAAACAATGCTCCAAGATTAATTATTGAATCAGTTACTATATCTGTTATGTTGGCTTTTATATCTATATTGTTGTTCTTTGGTAAAGATATAGAACAGCTCATGCCACAGTTATCTGCATTTGCAATAGCAGCTGTTAGAATGCTTCCGTCTGCTAATCGTATCAGCGCGGCATTTAACGCTTTGCCATTTAATGAGCCTAATTTAACAGCGTTGAATGAGACTGTTAGGTCAATTAGAAATGACAAGAATGATGACGCAGTTGATGATTCTGATAAGGAACTCACATTAAACAAGCAATGTGAGCTTAAGAATGTAACTTATTCTTATCCTAATACTAAAAGTCCGGTTTTAGTTGATGCTAATATGATTATACCTGCCGGTAAATCTGTTGGTATTGTGGGAACAACAGGTTCTGGTAAAACAACATCTGTTGATATACTGTTAGGACTGCTGAATGTGGATAAGGGAGAAGTTTTATGTGATGGGGTAAATATCAAAGATGGAATGAGCAGTTGGATTAGTAAAATTGGCTATATTCCTCAGATGATGTTTATGCTTGATGACACAATTGCTGCAAATGTGGCGTTTGGTATTGATAAAGATGATATTGATATCGATAGAGTTAAGGCGGCTCTAGAAGATGCAAAGATAATGGATTTTATCGATACACTTCCTGACGGCATAAACACTCGTATAGGAGAGCGTGGCGTAAGGCTTTCAGGTGGTCAGAGACAGCGTATAGGAATTGCTAGAGCACTTTATAATAACCCGGAGTTGTTAGTGTTTGACGAGGCTACTTCAGCTCTTGATAACGATACGGAGTCAGCGATTATGGATTCTGTTAACTCTTTGCATGGAAAGAAGACTATGGTTATTATAGCACATAGGCTTACGACTATTGAAGGGTGCGATATGGTTTATAGAGTTGATAATCATAAGATTTCCAGGGAACGATAAAGCTTTTTGAATTATGACTTTAGAAATTAGCAAATATGTATGATTGTGAGGTTATCATGGGCGAGGCATTTCCACTTGTAACTGTAATAACTGCATCTTATAGGAAATTTGATAAATTATTTGATACTATTGATTCTGTGTTGGCGCAGGACTATCCTAATATTGAGTATATTATTGCTGATGATTCATCGGATAATTTTGATTATGATAGTGTGTTGAGTTACATTAATAATAACAGCGGAATTAATATCAAGAATATTCAGATTATACATAATGAAGAGAATCTTGGAACAGTAAGAAATCTTAATAACGCTTTGAGAAAATCTAATGGAGTATATATATTGCCGTTGTCATGTAATGATGTCTTTTATGATGATAATGTCGTTACGGATATTGTTAAAGAGTTTTTAAGGTTTAAATGCGAGGTTATTGTTACTAGTCGAATGCTTTATAAAAATGATTTCGAACCGGTAGGATGTGTCCCAAGGCGTGATGAGGTAAAAAAACTAAACAAAGCAAGCCGGAGAAAACTTCACTGGTATGCAGTTTCTGGAAGATGGCATGATTTTGCATCTGGTAGTGCAATGTATTATTCGAAAGAATATATTAAGAGTATTAATTATTATGATGAAAGGTTTCGATTATGGGAAGACGGACCTTTTATTGAAAAGACTTTAAGAGAGTTGACTATACATAGGATGTATGACAGGGTATCTATTTGGTATCAAGATGGAGGGGTATCGTCAGCTAATACTAATCCGTTTTTGATTGAAGATTATAATATTTACACTAATGTTTTGGATGAAGCGGATTTAACTTTTTACGAAAAAAGATATTTAAAGTTTTATAGATTAGGAAAATCTGGATACTTTGAAAAGAGAAAGTTAAGTAAGTTAAAGTATATTGATATAATCATAAGTGGAAAAAAATATTTAAAATCCAGACTGTCGAATGATTAAAAGATATAGTTGCTTAACAGTATTAGTATTTTAATGGTTAAGAAGATATATAGATATATTATAATAATTTAGAGGATGAAGTGATTATGCAGGTAATTAAGTATATGTTTCAGCCACATGGTGATGATAGAGGACAACTTGTGGCTTTAGAAGAGTTTAAGGATATTCCTTTTAAAATTAAAAGAGTATATTATATGTATGACACCACTGAAGGTGTGGTTAGAGGGCATCATGCTCATAAGTCTCTTGAGCAGATTCTTATATGTATTCATGGAAGTTGCAAGATTAGATTAGATAATGGCTCCGAGAAGAAGGTTGTTCCTTTAGAAAAACCGTACGAAGGTCTTTATGTCGCTAATGATATGTGGAGAGAGATGTTTGATTTCTCAAGTGATGCAGTTTTAATGGTTCTTGCATCTGAACTTTATGATGAATCTGATTACATAAGAGATTATGACGAGTTTTTAGAATATGTTAATAGCAAAAGTGAGGAATAGTTATGAATGTACCTTTTGTTAGTTTTAAACCGCTTGAAAAGGTTTTAGATAAAGAGTTAAGAGAAGCGTTTGAAAGAGTATATGAGAGTAGTTGGTATATTGGCGGTAAAGAAGACTCTTTGTTTGAGGAAGAGTTTGCAGATTATTGTAATACCAAATACTGTGTAGGTACAGGCAATGGCCTTGATTCGCTAATGTTGTCACTTAAAGCATTAGGTATTGGCGTAGGTGATGAGGTTATTGTACCTGCTAATACCTACATTGCAACCGCGCTCGCTGTAACTTATGTTAGAGCTACGCCTGTTTTAGTTGATCCTGATATTAATACATTCAATATAGATCCTAATAAGATTGAGGAACGAATCACATCTAAGACTAAAGCGATTATGCCGGTACATCTTTATGGTCAACCTTGTGATATGGATCCAATAATGGACATTGCTAAGAAGCATAATTTGTATGTTGTTGAGGATTGTGCTCAGGCTCATGGAGCAATATACAAAGGAAAAAAGATTGGTACATTTGGTGATGCAGCAGGTTTTAGTTTCTATCCTGGTAAGAATCTTGGCGCGTTAGGTGATGCCGGTGCTATGGTTACAGACGATTCTGAGATAGCAGATAAAGTGCGTGCTCTTGGTAATTATGGGTCTGATTATAAGTATCATCATATTTATAAGGGTAATAATAGCAGACTTGATGAGATGCAGGCTGCTTTTTTGCGTGTTAAACTTAGAATGCTTGATGAAACCAATGAAGACAGAAGAAGAATAGCGAACAGATATCTTAACGAGATTAATAATCCTAAGATTATACTTCCTACTGTTCCTGATTATTGTCAACCGGTATGGCATGTGTTTGGAATTAGATGTGAAGATAGGGAAAAACTAGAGAAATATTTGAATGATAATGGAATTGGGACTAATAAGCATTATCCGATTCCGGTTCATTTACAGGATTGTTATAAGGATCTTGGATATTCTGAAGGCGATTATCCAATGGCTGAGGAGATAAGTACAACTGAACTTAGTATTCCTATGTATTATGGGATGAGTGATGATGAGATAGAGCAAGTTATTCGATTGGTTAATAGTTTTTAGTTGTTTTGTGAGGAATGATATGGATAAAAAAGTAATATGTTTTTTTACAGATTGGTATCCAAGTTCGGATAATCCATATAAAGGTCTTTTTTTTAGAGAACAAGCTTTAGCTCTTGAAGAAAAATATGATTTCGTTGTTTTAAATTATTCAGAAAATATTAAATTTTTCCCAAGAAAACTTATTGAATTATCTTTGAATAATCAAGAACGAAACATTAAAGAGTATAGTCTTAAATTTAATGTTCCAATTCATACTATGTTTGCAAATAAATTTGTAAATTTGAGTAAAATTGTTTTGAGTAAAATTACTGGTACATTAGGTGAGATATCAGTTGTAAAACACAGATGTGTATCAAAGATGATAAAAAAGCTTTGGGATAAACTTGATAAAAATATTGATGTATTCTATTGTGTTGATGCTCAGAAAGACGCATATTATTTGAAAATGTTATCTGAATTATCTAACAAGCCTTACATTGTCAGTGAACACGCGCCATTTCCATGGATTGGATGTGTAATAGAAAAAAAAGATCGTGATGCAATTGAAGCTGCAAACGCCTTTTTAGCGATAAGCAATGATAAGATAAGGCAAATTATGATGCAAAATGTTAACTTGCCCAAGACTTTTTATATTGGGAATTTGGTTGATGAGGATGCATTTAAAATAACTTCGGGTAATGGAGATGTTAAACGATTTATTATAGTTGCAGCTAATTCCTTTTACAAAAACTACAAAATGTTTGTAAATGTTATGAATAGATTGGTTGAGATCTGTAATGTACCGTTTAAAGTTTGCATCCTTGGATATGCTTCTAACAAAGGATATTCTAAGGATCCTGACGGGTTTGAACGAATGATAATGCAGTCAAAGTTTTCTGATAGAGTTGAGTTAATTCCTGAATTACCTCATGATAAAATATGTGATGAGTTAATGAAATCTGATGCATTTGTTTTTACATCTATTCAAGAAGGACAGCCTGTATCTGTGCTTGAAGCTGCTTGCTGTGGCCTTCCTATTTTTTCTACGCGTTGTGGAGGTGTAGAAGATTACGTTGATGACAGCGTTGGCAGGATATATGATATAAATGATATCGAATCTTTTGCACAGGGTTTAGCAGATTATTTGTGTGGCAAGATTACATTTGATTCAAAATATATTAGAGAGAAAGTTGTTAGTAGATTTGGCAAGGAAGCATTCGTGTCTAATTTTGTAAATGCGGTTGAATACGTGACAGCGTCAGAATAATAAATTATTGATGTTCTAATTTATTGGAGGACTGTGTGATAATGATAAATCCTTTAGTTAGTGTACTTGTTTCATGTTATAATCATGAAATTTTTTTGGGTGATTTTTTTAATAGTTTAATTTCTCAGACATATAACAATATAGAATTAATATTTATTGATGACTGTTCTCCTGATGAAAGTTGGAATGTTGTACAAAAATATTATACAAGTCTTACAGAGAGATTTGAGTCTTGTGTAATTAGTAGAAATGAAATTAACAAAGGATTGGTTAAGAATCTTAATAATATGATCAAAGTAGCTAATGGTAAATATATTAAGATTATTGCTAGTGATGATTTCCTGAAAAATGATGCAATAGAGAAGTATGTGGAGTATATGGAAACTAATGACGATTGTGATATATGTGTCAGTAATGGATATGCAGTGTCAGAGAATTCAACATTAGATAACATTGATATAATAAATTCTGTATATGATGAAGCCCCAAATTTATTGTCTGAAGGTTTATTTAAAAGGATTTATACCTGTAATTTTATATTTGCACCAGGAGTGTTTGTGAAAAAAAGCGTTTATGATTCGATTGGGTTATACGATGAGGATATTTGCTTTGAAGATTGGGATATGTGGTTGCGTGCAAGCTGTTTAAATGATGTGAAATGGGGATATTTTGATGCGGAGCTTATATATTATCGTAAGAATTCTTTATCAATGTCATCAATATACATAACTATTGATGATAGAAGGAAAAGATTTATTTCTAATCAGCTAAAAACATTAAAAAAACATATGAAGTGTGCTGGAAAAACATTGTATTATAATTTAGTTTATAATATTTTGGTTGCTGAGTTTTTTATGACATATTCAAGTGATGATGATTCTATTGGCTATAATAATTATATAAGATCTATGATCAGATTTTTTCCGGATTTTGTATTTTTGAACCGGAAGAATAAGATTGATTATCTTAGAGTGTTAAAAAGAGATATTTTGAAAAAATAGAATTTAGTTTATTGTAACTATAATATGTCATTGTGGTTATTGTATGTTAATATAATTGATTTATATGTGATTTTTAAAGAGGTTATAATGAAACTAAGAAAACTAAAACCAGAAGATGCCTCATATATGCTTGAGTGGATGCATGACAAAAGCGTAGTAGAGTATATGAAGGCTGATTTTTCGAGTAAAACAATAGATGATTGTGTTTGCTTTATAGATGTTGCTCAATCTGATAGTAAGAATATTCATTTTGCGGTTGTTGATGATAAAGATGAGTACATGGGAACTGTGTCATTAAAGAACTGTGATGGAGTATCTGCTGAATTTGCTATTACTATTAGAGCGTGTGCTATGGGGCAGGGATATTCTAAGTTTGGTATGAGCGAGATTATCAAGTACGCATTTAATGAACTTAATTTAAAACTAGTATATTGGTATGTCGATTCAGCTAACAAAAGAGCTGTTAGATTTTATGATAAGAACGGATATCAAAGAGTTAAAGATATTAATGAATATGTAGACACAGTTAGTATAGATAATTCTGATTATATTTGGTATGTTGTGATGAAAACAGAGTATTAGGAGGCAGGTATGTCTAATACCAGAAACTCAAGCATAGAACTTTTAAGGATTATAGCTATAATGGGAGTTGTTATCCTTCATTACAATAATGAGTCTATGGGTGGAGCGTTTAAGTTCGTGGAAGAGGGCAGTTTTAGTCAAATGTATCTGTTCTTTACGGAGAATGTTTTCGCCTGTGCTGTTAATGTTTTTATAATGATTTCTGCATTTTTCTTGTGTAAGACAGAGCAAAGAAGATTTGTTAGAATTGTAGAGCTTGTTCTACAGGTAATACTTTTTCAATTGGTTGCATACTTTGTTGTTGCTATTCCAAGTGGTGTAGTGTCATTTGGTGGTATTATAGTTAATATGATACCTTTGAATTATTTTGTGATTCTATATTCTGTGTTGTACCTTATATCGCCGTATTTTAATATTGTTATTCATAAATTGGGAACAGAACGCTTGAAAAAGTTGGTTTTTATTCTGTTTCTGATGTTTTCTGTATGGACTATTGGAATTGATTATGTAGAGAGCGTGGTTGCAATTGACTTTGGAGGTTTTAATCCTGTTGGTCTCAAAGGAAGTCAAGCCGGCTATACAATCGTTAACTTTAGTTTGGTATATTTTATAGGAGCTTATATAAGGGAAAGTGATATTAAAATAGATAGGCTCAAAACAGTTGCGTTGATCTTTGTCATAATCGCTGTTATGCTGGTTATATCAATCATTGAGCATAAGTTAGGGTCTGAAGGTATTGTTACATGGCATTACAATAATCCGTTAATAATAGTAATGTCTGCACTTGTTGTTAAACTATTCTCGGAGATTAGCTTTGAGAGTAAGATTATCAATGAACTTGCTAAAGCTACATTTACTTGTTTTTTATTACATGAGATGTTTATTTCAAAAGTCAAAATCGAACAAGTGACTCAAGAGGGAGTAATTGTAATATTTGTTCATCAGCTTCTTGTTGCTGTTAGTTTATATTTGGCATCCTATATCGTTTACAAAATCTATTCTTTCCTTACCGGATGGTTTATCAAGTTGATAAAGCCGTTGTGCGATAAAGTTAATATTTCATTGGATGTGAATTGATGGGGTAAAGATTCTTCGCTTCGCTCAGAATGACATATATGGTAAGCTGTAGTATTCTTAAAGCTTGTGTGAATGGCATTTCCTTAAGGAGATGCTATTTTTATAATTGTTACGAGTTAACATATATGCAATTCTTTATAGTTGATGTAATCAAGATGATTAGTGTATAATTAATTCGAGTATGCGGTTATTATGAGTAATGTGGATATGACGATTAATGTAATAAAGGCTCTATTGCAAGCGGACATTTAAATATTACGGGCTTGTAATGAGTGTAGTAACATGTTATTAAGAGGTTGATTAAGAATTATTTGATTAGGAGGCGTTTACTATGGATGAAAAGGCGATGTATAAGTTGTCATATGGTTTGTTTGTATTGACGGCTAAGGATGGTGATAAGGAGAATGGATGCATTACGAATACTGCGATGCAGGTGGCTTCCAGTCCGAATCAGATATCATTTGCAATCAATAAGGCGAATTATACGCATGATATGGTGATGAAGACTAAGGTGTGTAACATATCGGTGATTGCGGAGGACGCAAGCTTCGATTTGTTTAAGCATTTCGGGTTTCAATCCGGTCGAGATGTAGATAAGTTTGCGGGTTATACGGACTGTGTTAGAGCAGAGAACGGAGTGCCATACATTGCCAAGGGGACTAATGCTTATTTCTCGATAGAGGTTAAGCAAATGATTGATCTTGGTTCACATACGCTTTTTATCGGTGTTCCTACTGCGATGGAAGTGTTGTCGGATGTGCCTTCTGCGACTTATGCTTATTATCAGGAGAATATTAAGCCAAAGCCTGAGAAGGTTGGAGAGACATCGAGCGGTGAGACTGTTTGGAGATGCAAGATATGCGGTTACGAGTACGTGGGTGAGGGATTACCGGATGATTTTATTTGCCCGCTTTGTAAGCATCCTGCAAGTGATTTTGAGAAGGTTGAGAAGTGATTAGATACCACGTTATTTTTAGATGATTTTGTTATTTAATCAGTATGTTATAGTTAACAATCGGCTGAAGTGTGATAATCATCACATAATTTCCGGAAAAAGTGTGATGATTATCACATAATTTCTGGAAAAAGCGTGATGATTATCACGCTTTTTCTTGTTTATTGTAATTATATCTGATATAATTACAATAAATACTTTAAACTAAAGGGATGTGGTTATATGAATAGAAGCATTATGAGCGACCTTGTTTCGTGGAAGAATTCACATAGGAGGAAGCCTCTTGTTCTTATGGGAGCCAGGCAAGTAGGTAAGACATGGATTCTTAAAGAATTTGGTAAAACATTTGAACAATGTATATATATTAATTTTGATAAAGATAATGATTACGCAGAGTTGTTCGAGCGGACTAAGGATGTTAAGCGTATAATTGAACAGTTGTCATTATTATCTGGGATGACTATTGATAATAACACATTTCTTATTTTAGATGAGATTCAGGAATGTCAAGCTGCATTAGGATCGCTTAAGTATTTTTGTGAAGAGTTACCCGAGATTTATGTTGCTGCCGCCGGATCTCTTCTTGGACTATCACTTGGTAAGGGGTTTCCGGTTGGAAAAGTTAATGTATTGTCAATGTATCCGATGACATTTTGTGAATATCTAAGTGCAACTGATTGTGATAATTTAGTTTCTTATATAAAATCCATTGATAATATAGATAATCTTCCTCAACTTGTTTTAAATCAATTGGAAGAAAAGGCTAGGATATACTTTATGACTGGCGGTATGCCTGAAGCTGTTGGTTCATGGGTGAATTATAATGATATCAATGAAGTTAATGATATTCAGCATGAGTTATTGACAACTTATGAGAGGGATATGGGTAAATATCCTGATAATAGTGATATTCCAAAGATTCATTATATATGGAGTTCAGTAGTGTCGCAACTTTCACGAGAGAATAAAAAATTCTTGTATAGCGTTATTAAGCCTGGAGCGCGGGCTCGTGAGTATGAAAATGCTCTTAATTGGCTTGTGAATGCCAGACTTTTAGATAAAGTATATAATGTTAAAAAGCCTGATTTGCCGTTGAGTTCATATTATGACTTGTCTTCATTTAAAATATATATGAATGATGTTGGGTTACTTCGTAGTAAATGTGGTATAGAGAATGCTATAGGCGTGGACGGTCTTTTTAACGAGTTTAGTGGAGCGTTTGCTGAAAACTATGTATATCAAAGCTTAGTAGCAAATGGATTTGAGGTGAGTTATTGGAAGGATGCTAAGCATGAGATGGATTTTTTGATTCAGTACAAGGACGAAGTGTATCCTATCGAGGTCAAGTCTGGTTCAAATATTAAATCTGCAAGTATGAAGGCGTTTGGAGAGAAATATAATCCGCGCGTTATGATACGAACCTCAATGTTGAATTTATCTTTCGATGGAAGAGTTCTTAACATTCCATTGTATCTTATTGATTTTATAAAACAATTTATTGATTTAATAGGATAGAAACTAAATTGAATAGTTATATAAGAAAATATATCATTTCACTGCTTTTTTCAACGAAAAATGTTGAAGTGATACGTTTTTTCTTGCATTGTATTCGATTTTGGTCTACAATATTGAATGTTGTGAAATCTACGATTAGATATTTAGTTAAGGAGATTTAATGATGGCTACTCAAACTAAGAAGAAAAAGAAGAATGTTGATTTAGAGACAGATAATCAGAAGTTGGGAAGAATAGTCTCAAGGATGTTCTTCTTTTTAATCATGATTGTATTACCTTTGTACTATGACAGTCAAGCTTATCTTAATATGATTGGATCTAAAGGTAAATGTGCTTCAATATGTATTTATATTGCTTTAATAGGTGTGTTCTGCTACTATTTTCATGGTTTGCTTGCTGGAGAGTACAAGTTCGATTTTACATTTAAACGTTGGCATCCTATGGATTATATTGTGTTAGCGCTTGTGTTTGGTATGGCTATAGCTTGCTTTACATCTGCTGATTATAAGTTGTGCCTCTCGGGAGAAAAAGGTTTTTATAACGGAGCTCTTAAACTTGGCCTTTTGGCTGTTATGTACTTCTTTGCTTCAAGACATATAAAGGCAGAGAAGAAGATTTGGGACATTGTTCTTATAGTTTCTGATGTTATAGGTTTTTGGATGTTCCTTAACTTCTGCTCATTTGATGTGTTTAATCTACATGCTATGATTATAGAAGAGCAGTATTATTCATACTCGGCATCATTGGGGAATGTAGACAGTATTTCAGCGTATTATTCTATTTTCGCCTCGGTTGTATTCTTCCTCTTTTTGAATGAGAAGGATGAAAAACGTATGCCGGCAATGACTATTCACCTTGTATTTGCTATTATGGGTGTATTGACTACTCATTCAGATGGACTTGCGTTTGGTTTATTCTTTATGTCTATTATATTTGCCAAGTATGCACTCGAGGATGAGGAAAGATGCTCTAGAGCGTTTTTGCTTTTAGCTATAGTTGGAGCAGAGATGACTTTCTTAAGACTGTTGCATGCGATTTCAGCAGAAAGAGTGTTGTTTACCGAAGAATTAACAAACAAAATGATTGATAAATGGGTAGGCGTGCCTGTTCTTATCGTATTTGGTTTGTTGTACTATCTTATGAAGAAATCAAAGATTAATTATCACCAGAAAGTCATGAATGCATTTGCTTGGATCTACGTTGTTCTTGCATCTGTAGGTTTCATCGGTGCAGCAATCTACATTATGAATAACTTGTCCAATGATTTCGGTACCGGTCGTGGTGGCATCTGGAAGGGTGGAATCGAACTCTTTAAGAGCCTTAGCGGTGACGATAAGATCTTTGGACTTGGACCTCACATGGTTAGAGAGGGACTTACTGAGAAGGTATATCAGTTTATTGATGACAGTAACCTTGCATTTGCAACTTGTCATAATGGTATATTGGAGATTATGAATACCCTTGGTATCTGGGGAATGGTATTCGGTATAGCGCTTTGGGTAGTTATGCTTGTTCCGTTCTTTAAGAATCATGAGGGATGGACTACTGAGAGAGTTGCTTATCTTGCTGCAGCATTTGCTTATCTTGGACAGTCTATGGTTGGTAACCCTTATTCTATGACTGTGCCTATGTTTTATTTGATAATTACGCTTTACAGGGATCAGATATATCAGGCGAGACTCTTGGAGCTCAATGAGGTTGGTGAGGTTGAGGCTCAGGAAGCGCCTAAGAGTGCCAAGAACAGTAAGTCTAAGAAGAAATAATAAAGATTCTTCGCTGCGCTCAGAATGACAGGGTAGTATAATGTCATCCTGAGGAACGAAGTGACTAAGGATCTTAAAAAGGGAGAGAATATGTCCGAATACGATTACTTGATTGTTGGGGCCGGACTTTATGGTGCTACATTTGCAAGGCAGGCTGCTGACGCTAAGAAAAAGGTATTAGTTATTGATAAGAGAGACCATATAGGTGGCAATGTCTATACCGAGTCGGTTGAGAACGTCGTTGTACATCGCTATGGCGCGCATATTTTCCATACTAACAGTGAGAGAGCATGGAATTATGTCAATCGATTCGCTACTTTCAATAGGTTTACCAACTCTCCGGTTGCTAACTATAAAGGAGAGCTTTATTCACTTCCTTTCAATATGTATACTTTCAATAAGATGTGGGGAGTTACGACTCCTGATGAGGCGAAGGCTATTATTGAGAGACAGAGGGAAGAGGCAGGGATAACAGAGCCTAAGAATCTTGAAGAACAGGCGATTTCGTTAGTAGGTACAGATATTTACGAGAAACTTATCAAAGGCTACACAATGAAGCAGTGGGGCAGAGCGTGTGATAAGCTTCCTGCGTTTATTATTAAGAGGCTTCCTGTCAGGCTTACATTTGACAATAACTACTTTATTGCTCTCTATCAGGGTATTCCTGTTGGCGGATACACCGATATGGTTGCCAATATGCTTAAAGGTATTGAGTATAGACTTTCTACGGATTATCTCGAGAATAAAGAAGAGTATGACAGTTTAGCTGACAAGGTTGTTTATACAGGACCTATAGATGCTTATTTTGGCTATGAGTTGGGTGCGTTACAGTATCGCTCGGTTAGATTCGAGACGGAAGTGCTTGATATGCCTAATTATCAAGGCAATGCTGCAGTCAATTACACTGATTCTGAGACTCCGTACACAAGGATTATTGAGCATAAGTGGTTTGAATTCGGTAAGGATAGGAACGGTGATGACATTCCTAAGACTGTTATAAGTAAGGAGTATAGCCGCGAGTGGGAGGTAGGCATTGAGCCTTACTATCCTGTAAATGATGATGAGAATGCCAAGTTGTACGCGCAGTACAAGGCTTTAGCTGACAAGGAAAGCAATGTTATATTTGGTGGAAGACTTGGTGAATATAAATATTACGACATGGATGCTGTTATATTGGCGGCTCTTGACAAGGCTTCTTTGACTTTGAAGGGCGATTTTGTCGTTAAATGGTAATATGAGAGAGGTTTATTATTATGGATGAGAATAAGGATTTAGAACTTGACAATGTTGTTGAGGAAGAAGAGAATACTACTTTAGAGACTTCTGAGGTGGCTGATGATGCGGCTACAGACAATTCTTCTAAGGATGAGGACCCTGCCAAGATGGTGAGTGAAGGATATTACCTCATTCATAAGCCTTCTAAATGGCTTATGACCAAGGGAGACATATTATTCTACAGCTTTTTACTTGTGTTGGTTGTAGCTGTATTTATTGTCTCTAAGTTTATTATAGGTTTTTACAGTGTTGAAGGTGATTCTATGAAGAATACCTTTAGAGACGGAGATACCGGCATTTGCCTCAAATGGCACGCTAAGTCTTCGCTTGAGCATAACGACATCGTTATATTCTGGGCTGACGAGCTTGATGAGTTTATTATTAAGCGTTGTGTTGCAACTCCGGGCGAGACAATTGAGATGCACGAAGGCGTGTTGAAGGTTAATGGCGAAGTTGTTGATGAAGAGAAGTACATCAGAGAGCCTATGGAACCTGACGAAGGCGAGATAGAGCCTACTGTACTCGGGGATGATGAATTCTTTGCGATGGGAGATAACCGTAACGAGAGCTGCGATTGTCGTGATTTAGGTCCGGCCAAGCTTTCTAAGATTGACGGTATTGTATTAACCAACTTCGGCAAGACCGGAATCACCAAGAAGAAGCTGTTCTATATTATAGGTGCAATTTTCCTTGTGTTGCTTATACTTAGCTTCATTGAAGATGCAATTCAGAAGAAGAAACTCAGTGAGCTCCCTAAGGAGCTTCAGGACCTTGAGTTTGACTATGTAGCCAATGATGACGGCACTTTCACGGTTGGCCTTAAGGATAAGGATACGGACGAACTCCACGAGCCTAAGGTGGTCAAGAATTACAAAGAGGCTAAGGCGTATGCGTCTAAGTACGCTAAGGGATTTTATCATTATTTGGCAAAATAGTTTTTAATATGACTAATTTGCTCTTGAATTTTTCGTTAAAAGTAGGTATTATATATCTATGATTGATTAGGGGCAATGCCCTTAGTCAAATATTATTTATTTCTAGGAGGAATTAAGAAATGGCAGTAAAAGTAGCAATTAACGGTTTCGGACGTATCGGTCGTCTTGCATTCAGACAGATGTTTGATGCTGAGGGTTATGAGGTTGTAGCAATCAACGATCTCACTAAGCCTTCTATGCTCGCTAACCTTTTGAAGTATGACACCGCTCAGGGTGGATATGCAGGTTACATCGGTGAGGGTAAGCACACAGTTTCTGCTGATGATGATGCTAACACAATCACTGTTGATGGCAAGACACTTAAGATCTACGCTGAGGCAGATGCTAAGAATTGTCCTTGGAAGGATCTTGATGTTGATGTAGTTTTAGAGTGTACAGGTTTCTACTGCTCTAAAGATAAGTCACAGGCTCACATCGACGCCGGTGCTAAGAAGGTAGTTATTTCAGCTCCAGCCGGTAACGACCTTAAGACCATTGTTTACTCAGTTAATGAGAAGACTCTTACAGCTGATGATACTATCATTTCTGCTGCTTCATGTACAACTAACTGCTTGGCTCCTATGGCTGACGCACTTAACAAGTATGCTCCAATCCAGAGCGGTATTATGAGCACTATCCATGCATACACTGGTGACCAGATGATCCTTGACGGACCACATCGTAAGGGTGACCTTCGTCGTGCACGTGCAGGTGCTGCTAACATTGTACCTAACTCAACAGGTGCTGCTAAGGCTATCGGTCTTGTTATTCCAGAGCTCAACGGTAAGTTAATCGGATCTGCACAGCGTGTTCCTGTTCCTACAGGTTCTACAACTATCTTAACAGCTGTTGTTAAGAAGGCAGGCGTTACTGTTGAAGATATCAACGCAGCTATGAAGGCAGCAGCCAGCGATAGCTTTGGTTACAATGAGGATCCAATCGTTTCTAGCGATGTAATCGGTATGAGATATGGTTCACTCTTTGATGCAACTCAGACTATGGTATCACAGATCGCTGATGATCTTTACGAGGTTCAGGTTGTTTCTTGGTATGACAATGAGAACAGCTACACTTCTCAGATGGTTCGTACTATTAAGTACTTTGCAGAGCTTGCTTAATAGCAGGGTTTTGCACACATTTCGAAAGACCTTGAGGGTCCGGTCATTTGGGCCGGACCCATTTTTACTATTTTTTCTTAATATGAAAGGAGCTTATTAATAATGCTTAACAAGAAATCTGTTGATGATATCAATGTAAAGGGCCAAAGAGTCCTTGTTCGCTGTGATTTTAACGTTCCTCTTGATGCAGATCTTAAGATTACTGATGAGAATCGTTTAGTTGCTGCACTTCCTACTATCAAGAAGCTTGTTGCTGACGGTGGTAAGGTTATCTTATGTTCACACCTTGGCAAGCCAAAAGGAGAGCCAAAGCCAGAGCTTTCACTTGCACCTGTTGCTAAGAGACTTGCTGAGCTCTTAGGTCAGGAAGTTAAGTTCGCTGCTGATCCTGAGGTTGTAGGACCTAATGCTAAGGCTGCAGTAGAGGCTATGCAGGACGGAGAGATCGTTCTTTTAGAGAACACTCGTTATCGTGCTGAGGAGACCAAGAACGGAGAGGCATTCTCTAAGGATCTTGCTTCAATCTGTGATGTATTCGTTAATGATGCGTTCGGTACAGCTCATAGAGCTCATTGTTCTAATGTTGGTGTTACTGATTATGTTGATACAGCAGTTGTAGGTTACTTAATGCAGAAGGAGATTGATTTCCTCGGTAATGCAGTTAACAATCCTACACGTCCATTCGTTGCTATCTTAGGTGGAGCTAAGGTTTCTTCTAAGATTTCAGTTATTGAGAACCTTCTTGACAAGGTTGACACTCTTATCATTGGTGGTGGTATGGCATATACATTTATGGCTGCACTCGGTGAAGAGGTTGGTAAGTCACTCTTAGAGGAGGACTACAAGGAGTACTCACTTCAGATGCTTAACAAGGCTAAGGAGAAGGGCGTTGAGCTTCTTATTCCTGTAGATACTGTTGTTGCTGATGATTTCTCTAACGATGCTAACTCTAAAGTTGTTGGTCGTGGAGAGATTCCTGCAGATTGGGAAGGTCTTGATATCGGACCTAAGACAACTGAGCTTTTCGCTAATGCTGTTAAGAATGCTAAGACAGTTGTATGGAACGGACCTATGGGAGCATTTGAGATGCCTAAGTTTGCTGAGGGTACAATCGGTGTTGCTAAGGCTTTAGCTGACCTTGGCGATGACGCTGTTACCATTATCGGTGGTGGTGATTCAGCTGCTGCTGTTAACCAGCTTGGCTTCGGTGACAAGATGACTCATATTTCTACAGGTGGTGGAGCTTCATTAGAGTTCCTTGAGGGTAAGGAGCTTCCTGGAGTAGCTGCTGCTAACGATAAGTAATACCAGAAAGGATTAGATTATAATGGCACGTAAGAAGATTATTGCCGGCAACTGGAAGATGAACAAGACACCTTCTGAGGCAGTTGCTTTGGCTAACGAATTAAAGGCACTTGTTGACACTGATGAGGTAGACGTAGTATTCTGCGTACCTGCAATTGACATCATCCCTGTTGTTGATGCAGTTAAGGGAACCAAGATTAGCGTAGGTGCTGAGAACCTTTATTTTGAGGAGAGCGGAGCTTACACAGGAGAGATAAGCCCTAACATGCTCGTTGATGCAGGCGTTAAGTATGTTATCATCGGACACAGTGAGAGAAGAGAGTATTTTGCTGAGACAGATGAGACAGTTAACAAGAAGATTCTTAAGGCTTTAGAGCATGATATTACCCCTATCATTTGCTGTGGTGAGTCACTTACACAGCGTAAACAGGGTGTTTACATTGATTGGATTAGAATGCAGATTAAGATTGCTTTCCAGAACGTTACTGCTGACCAGGCTAAGACCTGTGTTATCGCATACGAGCCTATCTGGGCTATCGGTACTGGTGAGACTGCTACTGCTGACCAGGCTGAGGAAGTATGTTTAGCAATCCGTGAGTGCATTAAGGAAGTTTATGATGAGGCTACTGCTGATGCAATTCGCATTCAGTACGGCGGATCTATGAATGCAGGCAATGCTAAAGAGTTACTTGCTAAGCCTGACATTGATGGTGGTTTAATTGGTGGTGCTTCACTTAAACCTGATTTCAAGGATATTGTATTTCCTAACTAATTAATGCTTTTTACGCGGGTGGATGGTTTCACCCGCGTTTTTTTTGTGCCTTTTTGACAATTTTTATAATAAATACTATATAAAATTTATTAGAAATTAGGTTGATTTATATCATTTACTGTGTTATATTATGTTTTGTGGTTTTTTATGTATTATGTGGATATAACTGTCAATTAACCTCACGCTTGATTGTTATACCAGATTAGGAGGATTTTTAACTATGAAATTAGCTTTACAGATTGCACTTATGGTTGTGTGCGTATTATTAGTTGTTATAGTATTATTGCAGGAAGGCAAGGATGCCGGCTTTGGCGGTGGTGCATTTACCGGTCAGGCTGGTGATACATATTACAGCAAGAACAAGAGACATACTGTTGAGGGTAAGCTTGAGATTGCTACCGTTGTACTTGGTATTTTGTTCTTCGTTATTGCTATGTCACTTAATATGAGTTTCTTAAACTAATATATTGTGATATTGTTTATGTGTGTTAGGGTCGCCTTTTTGGGCGACCTTTTTTATTAACTAAAAAATGAGACTGTCCCCATTGGGTACATAGCTTAAGGGAACATGATTTTAGGGGTGTCTAATGATAAGCATTTATGGTATTATTAGAGTAAATAATTCTGAAAGGGCGTGACTGATATGGATATGGAACTTAATGATAAGAGACGTCAGATGATTATAGATTTTGTAAGTGAGCCTGAGTATAAGGCTATGAAGCTTAAGGAGCTTGCTTTTATACTTCAAGTTGACAATGAGGATCGCGGAGTTTTGAGGAAGATTCTTAACGAACTTGTAGAAGAGGGTAAGCTAGAGGTTGATTCTAAGGGCAGGTACATGAAACCTGAAGCGGGTGTTGCTCAAGGTATATTTATCGGCAATGCCAGAGGTTTCGGTTTTGTGGAGATTGAGGGCGAGAAGGATGACATTTTCATACCTGAGAATGCGGTCAATGGTGCAATGCACAACGATACCGTTCTTGTTAAGATTAACAAGGAGGCAAGATCCGGTAAGCGTAGAGAAGGTGTTATCAAGAAGGTTATAGCGCGCGGAATGTCTGAGGTTGTCGGAACCTTCATGAAATCAGGCAATTTCGGCTTTGTTAAGTCTGATATAAGTAAGTTTAACAGAGACATATATATTCCGGCTGAGAAGACGCTTAATGCTGTAGACGGTCACAAGGTTGTTGTTAAGCTTCATAGCTACGGTGAGGGAGACAAGAATCCTGAAGGAGAGGTTATCGAGATTTTGGGGCATGTCAATGATCCGGGCGTGGATATCATTTCCATTGTAAGGGCGCTTGGCATACCTGACGAGTATCCGAAGTCGGTTATGAAGCAGGTTGAGGGTGTTCCAAATTTCGTCGATACAGATAAGTATTCTGACAGGCTTGATTTACGAGACGTCATGATGGTTACTATTGACGGCGAGGACGCCAAGGACCTTGATGATGCGATACATCTTAAGCGCACCGAGAAGGGATATGAGCTTGGTGTGCATATTGCTGATGTAAGTGAGTATGTTACTGAGGGCTCGCCACTTGATAAGGAGGCTCTTAAGCGCGGTACTTCTGTCTATTTGGTGGACAGGGTTATCCCTATGCTTCCACATGCGCTTTCTAACGGTATCTGTTCGCTTAACCAGGGTGTTGATAGGCTTGCACTTTCCTGCATTATGCAGATAGACAAGAAAGGTAAGGTATACGATCACAGGATCGCAGAGACGATTGTCAATATTGATCGCAGAATGACTTATACAGCGGTAAATGCTATAATAACCGATCATGATCAGGATACTATTGCGGAATACTATGAGTTTGTTCCTATGTTTGAGCTTATGAAGGAGGTTTCTGAGCTTTTAAGAGACCGCCGTATGAAGCGAGGTTCTATTGACTTTGACTTCCCTGAGAGCAAGATTCTTCTTGATGAGAAGGGTGTGCCTTATGAGATTAAGCCTTATGAAAGAAACGCTGCAACCAAGCTTATTGAAGACTTTATGCTCATGGCCAACGAGACTATAGCAGAGAATTATTATTGGCTTGAGTTACCATTTGTCTATAGAACTCATGAATCGCCTGATTCAGAGAAGATTAAGAGTCTCTCTACCATGATTGCCAATTTCGGCTACTTTATCAAGGATAGTCAGGAGGAGATTCACCCTAAGGAGTTCCAGAAGCTTCTTGGCAAGATAGAGGGAACACCTGAGGAGGCGCTTATCTCAAGGCTTACACTTAGGTCAATGAAGCAGGCTAAGTATACAACTGACTGCTCAGGTCACTTTGGTCTTGCGGCTAAGTATTATTGTCATTTTACTTCGCCAATCAGAAGATATCCTGACCTTCAGATTCATAGAATCATCAAGGAGCAGCTTAATGGCAAGCTTAATGACAAGCGTATTGCTCACTATGAGAAGATTCTTAACGATGTAGCCATGAACTCGAGCAAGAACGAGAGAAGAGCTGATGAGGCTGAGCGAGAGGTTGACAAGCTTAAGAAGGTTCAGTACATGACTATGCATATCGGAGAGGTATTTGAGGGTGCTGTTTCCGGCATGACAAGTTGGGGTATGTATGTGGAACTTCCTAATACTGTTGAAGGTATGGTTTCTATTAATTCTTTGGTTGACGACTATTATTACTATGATGAGGAGTCTTATAAGCTCATCGGTAAAGATACCAAGAAGGAGTATATCTTAGGTCAGAGTGTTAAGGTTAAGGTTGAGAATGCTGATATGGAGACCAGAACTATTGATTTTGTTATTGTAGAAGATGAAGAGGACTAGGAGGAAGACATGGCAGATAAGACAGGTGAGAAGCTTATCGCTAATAATAAGAAGGCTTTTCACGACTACTTTATAGAGGAGACCTATGAGGCGGGGATTGCGCTTTGTGGTACTGAGGTGAAGTCGCTTCGACTGGGGCAGTGCAGTATCAAAGAAGCATTTATCAGTATCGACAACGAAGAGGTCTATATTAACAGGATGCATATTAACCCTTATGAGAAGGGCAATATCTTTAATAAGGATCCGCTTAGAAAGAGAAAGCTTCTTCTCCATAAAACCGAGATTAGAAAGCTTTTAGGCTCAATCAAGGTTAAGGGATATACCATTGTTCCCTTAAAGGTATATTTTAAGGGGAGCAAGGTTAAGGTAAGCATTGCTCTTGCAAAGGGTAAGAAGCTTTACGACAAGAGAGACTCGATTGCCAAGAAAGACCAGGCAAGAGAGGCGGCAAGAGATTTCAAGATTAGAAATCTTAAGTGATTTTTTTCAAATGATATTGACTGATTTTGATTCTTGCGTTATTATATAGTGTACTGATGTGAACGAGGTTTCATGTCAGTACACATTAAATCAGGGCTAGTACTGGTTTCGACGGGGATATTGAAGTCTAAGCAGCCATTCGTGGAACTCCGGACACCACGTTAATCCGACGGAATTAAATTTAAACGCTGATAATAAATTAGCTTTCGCTGCCTAATCTTAGGTAGCAGTCGGCTTGGGTGTGCCTACCAATCCAAGTACCGGCTTCAAACCCGGTGGGGAACGCTTAACATAAAGCTTTGAATGTTAAGAGGTACTATGAAGCTACCTGTGTTTTTAGCCTGTCTGTTGGCGACTGATGCAGGGAATCTAAACAACAGACTGTAATGGGAGATACTTGGGTGAATATGTTTTCGGACAGGGGTTCGATTCCCCTCTGGTCCATTTTGGACATGTTAAGCTTACGCTTAAATATATAACAATGAGGAGTAACACATCATGAAGAGATTTTGCGCGCTTATGCTCGCTTTTTTAATGGTTTTTAGTTTGGCTGGATGTAAGTCTAAGAGTAGCGAAGAGGTTAAGGATCCTGTACAGGAGGATCTGATTAAGTATGTAGAGACAGATTTGCCTACTATCAAGGGCAATGAAGCGATGGCTATCGAGAGATATAACGAAGTATCTAACGGTATTGCAGATATGAAGCGTAAGGAGATAGCTTCTGCATTTAATGATGAGATTATCCCTACTTACACTACATTTGTTAAGGATTTAGAGGCTCTTTCACCTGCTACTGATGAGGTTAAAGCCCTTAAGGAGACTTATCTTTCAGGTGCTAAGGATCAGTTAGAGGGTATGATTGAGCTTAACGATGCTATTACAAGTAACGATTCTGAAGGAGCTAAGACTGCCAACGAGCTCATAACTCAGGGTAAGACCAAGATTGAGCAGCATAGAGCAGATATTGTGACTCTTGCTAATGAGCATAACATCAATGTTTCTGCAGGTGATGTTACAACAAGCGGTGAGGCTTCATAAGCTTTATTAGGCGGAGATTATATGGATACATTCTATGTTGACGGTTTTTCATTTTCAACAAGAGAAGAATACAATTTAGCTATTAGAGAGCAGAAGAACATCACATCTATACGCACTAAGATGAATCTCAACGATAAAGACAGTGTTCTTACGATCTACAAGCGCTTGGTTTCTAAGAATATGCTTGTTACACCTATAGGCGTTGAGTTTATGAGGGAGTTGAGACTGAAGCTCATTAATGAGTTTGGTGTTGAGGAAGCAGACATCCCTAATATCAAGGTTGAGCGTAAGGAGAACAGTTCGTTAGCCAAGAAGCAGAATGAATTCACTCACGAACAGCTTCTTAAGGAAGTTAGAGAACTTATGTCAGCTGTTAAGCGCAGGAATATTCTTATAGTAGGGCTTATAGTTATTATAGTAGGTATGTTTTTGATAGCTTTCTTTGCTCCTAACACAGGATACATCAAGTATGAGGACAGAATTATCAGCAAGTATTCCGAGTGGGAGGAAGAGCTTGAAGAGCGAGAGGCTGCAGTAGCTGATAAAGAAGTTGAGTTAGGTATAGATAAAGACACAGATTAGTCATATTCTGATGATAGAATTATCATCAGAATATTTTTTTATGCTATTAGGAGGGATTCGCTATGAATCAGCTTAAGATATTAGTGGTAGATGACGAATCGAGAATGAGAAAGCTTGTTAGAGACTTCCTTGTCAAGAAAGATTTTGAAGTTGTTGAGGCGGCAGATGGTGAAGAGGCTGTTGATATCTTCTTTAAATATAATGACATCGATCTTGTTATTCTTGATGTCATGATGCCTAAGATGGACGGTTGGGAAGTGTGTAAGGAGATTAGGCAGTATTCTAAGGTGCCTATTGTTATGCTTACAGCTAAGACCGAAGAGAGAGACGAGTTGTTAGGCTTTCAGCTCGGCGTTGACGAATATATCTCTAAACCGTTCAGTCCTAAGATACTTGTTGCAAGGGTAGAGGCGCTTCTTAGAAGAGCCGGATTAGAGCAGAATACCGAGAAACTTGTTGCGGGCGGTATTGAACTTGATGTAGCTGCTCATGAAGTTAGAATTGATGGTGAGATTATTCAGCTGTCTTACAAGGAATTTGAGCTTCTTAATTATTTTATTGTCAATCAGGGCGTTGCATTGTCAAGAGAGAAGATCCTTAACAACGTATGGAATTACGACTATTTCGGCGACGCAAGAACTATAGATACCCATGTCAAGAAATTGCGTAGTAAACTTGGAGACAAGGGTGATTACATCAAGACTATATGGGGTATGGGCTATAAATTCGAGGTGGTTTAAATGGCATTTTCTAAGAAGAAGGGCTCGATAAGAACCAAACTTACACTTACTCTTATAATAGTGCTGGTATGCTGGGTAGGCGTTACGCAGCTTGTGAGTATGGTTTTCCTTGAAAAATACTATCTTGGACAGGTTAGACACGTTCTTATGGACTCTTACGACGAGATTAACAATATGCTTGGTGAATCAGAGAATATATATGAGATTCTTTCGAAGAATTATTACACCAACAGTAATATTGAAGTTGTTATCGGTCGCTTTATTGATGAGAACAGCGTTGTACCTGATTATTCAACATCTAACGATGGATATTTAGGATTTGCAAGCATGGAGACGCTGTTTTCTCTTGCTGCAAATGTTGAAGCAAGCGAGCACAACTCGGATGACTGGATATATCATAAGGCTTCGGATACTCATGAAGGCTCTTATGTCATTCAGAAGACACATGATAACAGGACATCATCTGATTATCTTGACTTGATTGGTACACTTGACAATGAGCATGTAATCGTCATTCAGACTCCTTTAGAGAGCATAAGAAGAAGTGCGGCCATATGTAACAGGTTTACCATGTATGTAGGCTTGATATTGATTATCATCGGTTGTATTATAATGTTTCTTGTCAGTAATACTTACGCCAAGCCGGTTTCTAAGATGGCAGAGATAGCAAGGCGTATGAGTAATCTTGATTTTGATGCCAAGGTAACCAAGTTCAGCAATGATGAGATAGGCGAGCTCGGCTCTAGTATGAATAATCTGTCTAACAAGCTTGAGGAGACCATCAGCGAACTTAAGACTGCCAACAACGAGCTTAAGAAGGATATCGAGAAAAAGAACGAGATTGATGAGATGCGTAAAGAATTTGTTTCAAATGTTTCTCATGAACTTAAGACTCCGATAGCGCTAATTCAAGGGTATGCTGAAGGTTTGAAGGACAATGTCCTAGATGATGAGGAGAGCAAGAATTTCTACTGCGATGTCATAATTGATGAATCCTCTAAGATGAATCAGATGGTCAAGAATCTTCTAATGTTGACTGAGCTTGAATATGGCGATAATCAGCTTACTATCGAGAGGTTTGACCTTTACGAGGTTGTTAGCAACGTTGTTATGATGTCAGATATCTTAATTCAGCAAGCTGAGGCAGATGTCAGCATTGAGATTAAACCTAATACGTACTGTTGGGCAGACGAGTTTGGCATTGAGGGCGTAATTACCAACTATTTCAACAATGCTCTGAATCATTTGTCGGGAGATAAGATGATTAGGATATATGCCGAGTCCGTTGAAGATGCTTTAAGAGTATACATCGAGAATTCCGGAGAGCATATAGCTGATGAGGATATAGACAAGCTTTTTATCAAGTTCTATAAGGCTGATAAAGCAAGAAGCCGTGAGTACGGCGGCAACGGAATAGGTCTTTCTATCGTCGCTGCAACCATGCGCGCACACAATAAGGCATTTGGTGTTGAAAATGTTGAAGGTGGCGTCAGATTCTACTTTGACCTGGATATCAACGGAGAGGAAGATACTAAAGCTTCTGATGAGCAGATATCTTGATATGATTATTATCAGCTTTTACGCGTGTTGTAAGTTTTTTATGAAAATTTTTGTATATTTTGTTCATTTGGTATGACATTTTTCTTGATAGATTTGTGAATTAGTGTTAAAATATAGAAGTATGAAGGAGGAATAACATGAGACGCATAGTATTATTGTTTGCCACAGTGCTATTTGTTAGCGTTCTATATGGTTGTGGTGACAAGAATCCTCTCACAGAGGAGGAGAGTTCACTTATAGCAGAATATGCGGCTCATACTGTACTCCAAGGTGACCCTGAATATGACAGAAGGCTTATAATGCCGGAGAGCGCAGATGCGAGTGCCGATTCGAGTTCTGATGCTAGTGAGGATGTTACCACAACAGAAGAACCTTCGACTACTGAGACTCTTGCAGAGGCAACTACAGAGAGTAATTCTTCAGATGGTGGTTCAGGTGACTCAGGTAACTCATCTGATGGTGATCAGACAGGCAGCAACGGTAACGGTGGACCGGGAGTCCCTACTTCCAATGTAACCAAGGATCTTTCATCTGCATTTAGCAAGCTTAATCTTAAGGCAACCTACAACGGCTATTATTTCGCCAAGAAATATGGTGATAAGAACGCAAGTAGTGCTGATATTACACCTATCAACGGTGGTCAGCTCCTGATAGTCAAGGTTAAGCTCAAGAATATAGGCAAGGATACAGCATCTGTCAATATGCTTGATTACAATTACAGATATTCGGTAACTCTAGATACAGGTACTACATATTCATTGCTTACAGTTCTTGATGATGACATATCAGTGTTCCAGGGAAGCATTAAGGCTGGTAAGAGTCGTAATGTAGTTGCGATATTTGAGGTGCCTCAGGGTATAAGTAAGCCGGGTGACGGCGCAACATTCAATGTCAGCAATGGTCAATCAGAGATTTCTGTGGCTTTGCAATAAATGAAACAATAGGAGGGCTTTTGATGGAGACTAATATCTTACTTGAAAGTGGAACTAATGAGTTAGAGATTTTGGAATTTATGATAGGTAACAATCACTACGGTATTAACGTAGCTAAGGTTAGGGAGATTTTATCATATCAGCCGATTACACCAGTACCTAACGCACATCCTTTTATCGAAGGCCTGTTTATGCCGCGTGATGATATTATTACCGTTATAGACCTTGCAAGAGCGCTTAGTCTGCCTTCAGTGCAGAATCCAACTGACATGCTCATTGTAACCAACTTTAATAATTTGAATATCGCATTCCATGTTCATCAGGTTGTTGGTATTCACAGAGTATCCTGGGCAGAGGTTAACAAGCCGGATCGTACAGTTAACTCTACAGAGAACAGTGCATCTACCGGTATTTTGAAGTTTACCGATAAGCTTATCATTATTCTTGACTTCGAGAAGATTGTATCAGATATCAGTCCTGAGACTTCTCTTAAGATGTCAGACATTGACAAGATGGGAGAGCGCGAGCGTAACGATTCTAAGGTACTTATCGCTGAGGATTCTCCACTTCTTAGCAAGCTTATCCAGGATTCACTTCATAAGGCAGGTTACACCAACCTTATTATGTGCAACAATGGTCAGGAAGCTTGGGACAAGCTTGTACAATGGAATAATGTGGGTGATGATATTTACAATCATGTTAAGCTTGTTATCACAGATATTGAGATGCCACTTATGGATGGACATCGTCTATGTAAGCTTATAAGAGACAGACATGAGTTTGATAAGCTTCCGATTATGATATTCTCATCTCTTATCAATGATGAGATGCGTCGTAAGGGAGAGAGCTTAGGTGTTAATGCACAGATTACCAAGCCAGAGATTGGTAAGCTTGTAGGTGTTATGGATAATCTCATTAAAGAGACGTATGACAGCGAATAATTTAGTCATATTTTCAAAATATAGGGCTTATGCATTTGCATAAGCCCTTATTTTGTGATACAATGTTGAATGATTATGGTTTTATTTATTATATATATACTATTATATAGTGTGGGGATGGACTTATGGCTGATGCTAATGATTTGACTGAGTTCGGGGAGATTTTTGCAGATTACGATCCCGAAACTGAACAACTGAATACATTAGATGATGCAAATGATGCAATGTATGATTTGCTTGGCATGAGCCCGGAAGATAAGGAGAAGGCTCATAAGGAGCTTGCTGCAGAGGACAAGATTTTAGGTGGACCGGGGGATGAGTCAGGCTCGTCAGACAGTTCTGATGCTCCTAGTGAAGAGCCTGAGAAAGAGCTTACAATGAAGGAGAAGGCTGAAGCTGAGGCACTTGCTTTTATGAAGCAGGCTAATGCTGCTGCTCAAGAGGATAGTTCAACAGAGGAAGAAGCATCGAATGAAGAAGATCGTCTTAACAACATGCTTGATGACATTTTCTCTGAGGAAGAGGCTAACGCATCTGAGCCTCCTAATGCCACTGAGGACAACTCGTCAATCTCTATTCAGGTTGAGGAAGAGGTGGAGCAGGCTGAACCGGAGCCAGAAGTTTCTATGCCTGCAGAGGAAGTTAGCGATGCTCCTTTAGAAGAGTCTGATATCTCAGAAGGTAGTGTTGATGTTCCACATGAGGCTGATATACAGCCTGAGGCTTCTGACCCTGCTGCTGAGCAAGAGATACCGGAGGCAGAAAGTGAAGCTGTTAGCACTGATGAACCTCAGCAAGCTGAAGTACAGGACGAGTCTATTGATGCTATAGAGCACATGAATTCTATCATCGACAGTGCAGCCGGTAATGCTGAAGTTTCAGATATGCCTGATATAGATGTATCGGAGATGGCTTCAGTACAGGATGCTCCTGAACCTAAGGGAGAGTTTAAGGTTGATATCTCTAATGTTGATATTGGAGAGTTCAAGGATGTAGATATATCAGACGATCTTCTTAATGAGATTGATCTCACAGAGGATTTGACACAAGGTCTTAATGTTGATAGTGACCTTATGAATGATGATTCAACTCTTTCTAAGAGACAGCTTAAGAAGAAGCAGAAGGCAGAGATGAAGGCTGCCAAGAAAGCTGCCAAGGAAGCCAAGAAGTTAGAGAAGGCTGCCAAGAAGCTTAAGCCTGAGGACAAGGATCCGAATGATATTATTGCCGATATAGAGGAAGCTTTTGCCAATGATGATATAGTCGGCACAATGGAGAAGGTTGCGCAAGAAGGTGTTGAAGGTGCAGCTGAAGATTCCCTTAAAGATGTTGATCTTAACCAGTTTATCGGTGATAACGGCGGCGGTGAAGGACAAGCAGAAGAGAAGCTTTCCTTCAAAGAGAAGATGGTATTACTTCTCTTTGGCCCACCTGAGGAGGGAGATTATCCTACCGAAGAAGAGTTAGCTGCTAAGCAGGCTGCCAAAGAAGCTAAGATAGCTGCTAAAGAGCAGGCCAAGGAAGAGAAAGAACAGAAGAAGAAAGAAGCTCAAGAGGCCAAGGCATTAAAGAAGAGTCAGGCCAAGGAAGTTGCTGTTGTTAAGAAGGCGGTAGCTAAGGACAAGAAAACCAAGATTGCTGCTGAGGAAGAGGCTGAGGACGCTAGGGAGAAGAAGATTAATCCTAAGCAGGTCGTGACAACATTTGTAATACTTGCAGTGCTTGCAGCTACAGTAGTTTTGGGAACCAATGAATTCAACTACCATATGGTTATCGCAAGGGCGACTAACTACTTTGAGATGCAGAAGTATCGCAAGGCTTACGATCAGATTGTTGGCGTTGATATCAAGGATAGAGATCAAGAGATTAAGGACAAGATTCTGTGCGTCATGTATGTTCAACAGCAGATTGATTCATATAACAACTTCTCTAAGCTTGAGATGTACGAGAACGCCTTGGATTCGCTTATTAAGGGAGTTAGGAAGTACAATGAGCACTATGAAGAGGCCAAGGCTATGGGTATTTCATCCGATCTTGATGGACTTCATGCGAAGATTGAGAAGGAACTTATGGATAACTACGGACTCAGCATGGAGGTTGTCAATGCATGGACCAAGCTTGATCAGGAGGATTACACGACTACTGTTCTTGATTATGTAGCCAATATGAATCTTAAAGACAATAACAGCATGTCTATGATAAATGATGACTTTTTGTTTACATTTGACTGATTATATGTCGCCGGTTTATAATCGGCGACTTTGACTTTTATTACGAAAGGGGATACCTGATGGTAGCGATTATTGATTATGATGCAGGCAATATAATGAGTGTTTATAAGGCCGTTGATCACTTTGGATACGATGTTATCCTAACAAGGGACAGAGACGAGATTCTATCAGCTGACAAGGTTATACTTCCCGGAGTTGGTGCATTTAAAGATGCTATGGATAAGCTTAAAGAATATAATCTCGTAGATGTTATTAAAGAGGTTGTTTCTAAAGGCACACCTTTTCTTGGAATTTGCTTAGGACTACAGCTTTTGTTTGAGTCAAGCGATGAGTCGCCAAATGTTGACGGTTTGTGTCTTTTAAAGGGTAAGATCAAGAGGATACCTGACAAGGAAGGTCTAAAGATTCCTCATATGGGTTGGAACTCACTTGAGATTAAGCCGGATTCCCCTTTGTTTAAGGGTATTCCTGATGAGTCTTACGTTTATTTCGTCCACTCATATTATTTGGATGCACAAGATAAGAATATTGTGGCGGCTACTACTAATTATTCTGTTGATATAGACGCATCTGTTCATTCAGGCAATATCTACGCTTGTCAGTTCCATCCTGAGAAGAGCGGTACAGTAGGTCTTAATATACTTAAGAATTTCTTGGAATTGGAGGGCTAACTATGTTTACTAAGAGAATTATCCCTTGTCTTGATGTCAATAACGGAAGAGTTGTCAAAGGTATCAATTTCGTAGATTTAAGAGATGCAGGTGATCCTGTTGAAGTTGGTAAGGCTTATGATGAAGCCGGAGCAGATGAACTGGTATTTCTTGATATTACTGCTTCTAGCGATGCCAGGAATACTGTCGTAGATATGGTTAGAAGAGTAGCTGAGACTGTGTTTATACCATTTACCGTAGGTGGAGGAATAAGAACAGTTGATGATTTTAAGACCATATTAAGAGAGGGCGCTGACAAGGTTTCGATTAATTCATCAGCAATCAACACGCCTGAGCTTATATCGGACGCTGCTATGAAGTTCGGTTCGCAATGTGTAGTAGTTGCAATTGACGCTAAGAGAAGAGCGGACGGTAGTGGTTGGAATATATATAAGAATGGCGGAAGGATTGATGTTGGTATTGACGCGGTTGAATGGGCTATGAAGGTCAATAAGCTCGGAGCCGGTGAGATTCTTCTTACGAGTATGGATGGTGACGGAACCAAGGAAGGTTATGATATTGAGCTTACCAAGGCTATCTCTGACGCAGTTTCTATTCCTGTTATTGCATCCGGTGGTGCAGGCAAGCTTGAGCATTTTAAGGAAGCACTTACGGTAGGTGGCGCAGATGCTGCTTTGGCAGCTTCGTTATTCCACTATAAAGAGTTGGAGATTAGAGAAGTTAAAGAATACCTTAAGAATGAAGGTGTAAGCGTAAGATTATAATAAAAAAGGTCGATTAAGGATAGTCCCTAATCGACCTTTCTTTATAGTACTTCAATTCTTACACGCTTCATGCGCTTCTTATCCATAGATAATACGGTGAACTTTAGATGCCCTTCTGTTGCGATTTCACCTTCTTCAGGTACATGGTCTAAGAGTTCGATTATGTGACCGCCTATGGATTCATATACATCAGAGGTTATATCAAGCTCTAATGAGTCATTTAAGTCATCAAGACGCATGCTCCCGTCAACCTCGTATACATTCTTCTGAACTTTTATGAGATCTTGTTCCTCGTCGGAATCGTACTCGTCTCTCAGTTCTCCGACAATCTCTTCAAGCAAGTCCTCCATGGTGACTATTCCTGCGGTAGCACCATATTCGTCAAGGATAATGGCCATATTAGAATCGGCTTCTCTGATAACTGCCAAGAGATCGGAAGTCTTCTGAAACTCGGTTGTAAAATACGGCTGCCATAGTATCTCTCTTAAGTTGACTTCGTGATCTAAAGATAATTCAAAAAGTAGATCCTTGATATTAAGTACGCCTATTACCTTGTCGTCTTCCATGACAGGCATTCTTGTGTAATGATGTTCATCATACACCTTGATTATATCTTCATAACTGTCAGTGATATCGACGGTAACAACGTCAATTCTGGGCGTCATGACGTCTTTGGCTTTGGTATCTCCAAAATCAAACACGTTGTTTATCATTTGCTTTTCTTCTTTTTCGATTACTCCGTCTTCGTGACTTTCTTCAACTAAGTATCTTAATTCGCGCTCACTCATTACCTTTTTAGCTTCGGGGTCAATTCGTAAAATGAAGAATACTCCCATGCTTATAGCATTTAATATCCATATAACAGGAGTTAAAGCATAAAACAAGAATAAAATGATAGGAGAGTAGAGCATTGACATAGTCTCGCTCTTGGTAGTTGCCAGCGTCTTAGGTGTAATCTCTCCAAATATCAATATTACAAGTGTGAGTATACCTGTTGCAATACCTGTGGCGTATCCACCGATCTTGGCAGCTAGGATAGTAGTGATAGCTGACGCAGACAGGTTAACGATATTGTTTCCTATAAGTATTGTAGACAAAAGCTTACTCGGGTTGTTTATAAGTTTTAAAACCCATCTTGCAGAAGCTTTACCTTCTTCGGCCAAGGCAATCATCTTGGTGCGACTGACCATTGTTAAGGCAGTTTCTGCAGACGAGAAAAATGCTGATAATAGTATAAGTATAACAAGTGTTACAATCATTGATATTGAACTATTGTCCAATTATTGTCCTCCTAGTCTTCTTCTTCCTCAATCATGTTCATTACCTGACGTTTTCTCGCCATCTCATCCGATGCAAGATACTCGTCGTATGTGGTAATTTTGTCGATGAGACCTGTCTGTGTAAGTTCCATGATACGGTTAGCGGTTGTCTGAACAAACTGGTGATCCTGACATGTGAAGAGCTCAACGCCCTTGAACTTGATAAGACCGTTGTTAAGCGCTGTGATAGATTCCATGTCAAGGTGGTTGGTAGGCTGATCAAGAAGTAATACATTAGCTCCGCTGATCATCATTTTAGAAAGCATACATCTTACTTTCTCTCCACCGGATAATACCTTAACCTTCTTGACACCGTCGTCTCCGGCGAAAAGCATTCTTCCTAAGAAACCTCTTACATAAGTAGCGTCTTTCTCCTCAGAGAACTGAGTTAACCAGTCTACGATTGTATCGTCACAATCGAAATCTTTGGTGTTATCAATAGGGAAGTAAGCCAAAGAAGTTGTAACTCCCCATTTGTATGTACCTTCATCAGGCTCTAAATCACCTGCAAGGATTCTGAAGAGGGTAGTAGTAGCTATTGTGTTAGGTCCGACAAATGCTATCTTGTCCTCTCTACCAACTGTAAATGAAATGTTATCGAGCACTTTAACGCCGTCGATAGTCTTAGATAGATGCTCAACGGTAAGTACCTCGTTACCGATCTCTCTGTTAGGTCTGAAATCAATATATGGATATCTTCTTGAACTTGGTCTCATGTCGTCAAGCTCAATCTTCTCTAATGCACGCTTTCTAGATGTAGCCTGCTTAGACTTAGAAGCGTTAGCAGAGAAGCGGGAAATGAATTCCTGAAGCTCTTTGATCTTTTCTTCTTTCTTCTTGTTCTGCTCTTTCATTTGCTTAATCATAAGCTGACTTGATTCGTACCAGAAGTCGTAGTTACCTGCATAAAGCTGAATCTTACCGTAATCTATATCAGCAATCATGGTACATACCTGATTAAGGAAATGTCTGTCATGAGATACAACAATTACAGTGTTATCAAAGTTAATCAAGAATTCCTCAAGCCAAGCGATAGCATCGAGATCCAAGTGGTTGGTAGGCTCGTCGAGAAGCAAAATGTCAGGGTTACCGAACAAAGCCTTAGCAAGTAATACTTTAACCTTCATGTTACCGTCAAGAGTCTCCATAAGAGAGTAGTGAAGGTCGGTTGGAATACCGAGACCGTTAAGAAGAGAAGCGGCGTCTGACTCTGCCTCCCATCCGTTCATGTTGGCGAATTCCTCCTCAAGCTCGGAAGCCTTGATTCCGTCTTCCTCGGTAAAGTCTTCCTTGGCGTAGATTGCCTCTTTCTCTTTCATGATGTCATAGAGTCTCTGATTACCCATGATAACTGTGTCTAAGACATTGAACTGATCGTACTTAAAGTGATTCTGCTCCAATACAGAAAGTCTTTCGCCCGGATCAATGATAACGTCACCATTGGTTGGCTCTAATTTGCCGCTTAAGATCTTCAGGAATGTTGACTTACCTGCACCATTTGCACCGATTAAACCATAACAGTTACCAGGTGTAAACTTGATGTTAACATCCTCGAAAAGTGCTTTCTTACCTAGTCTTAAAGTAATGTTGATAGCTGAAATCATAATAAAATCCTCTCTTTATTGTTATTCAGGGTAATCCCTGATAATATCATATGTAATATCGATTATTCATCGTTGTTTCTCTTAGCAGTAGTAAGCATGAGCTTGATACGGTTAAGCTGGTTAACTTCTGAAGCACCCGGGTCGTAGTCAATAGCAACGATGTTAGCCTCAGGATGCTCTAATCTCAGTCTCTTAATAACGCCCTTTCCGACAACGTGGTTAGGAAGGCAGGCAAATGGCTGACAGCACACGATGTTAGGCGCGCCGGAACTGATGAGCTCAAGCATCTCGCCTGTTAAGAACCATCCCTCACCGGTCATGTTACCGTTGCTGACGTAAGGCCTAGCATATTCTGCGAGCTTAGAAATCTTGACAGGAGCCTCAAAATGCTTACTCTCCTCTAAAGCTTTAACAGCGGCTGATCTGTATTTCTCTAAAAATGCAGTAGCGGCGTTGTTGGTAAATGCTGACTTCCTGCCTAAGACATCATGCTTAAAGTTGGCATTGTATAAGCAGTAGAGCAAGAAGTCCATAAGGTCAGGCATAACAGCCTCAGCACCTTCTTCCTCCAAAACCCTTACAAGGTGGTTATTAGCGGAAGGTAAGAACTTAACGAGAATCTCTCCAACGATACCGACTCTTGGCTTCTTGATGTCCTTGAGTGGAAGTTCGTCAAAACTCTCGACGATTTCTTTACATAGTTTCTTGAAGGTGCTTATCTTAGCGCCTGCATTAATGGCATCTATACATTTATTCTTAAGTAATTCGTGTAACTCGTTAGCAGAGCCTTCCTCAAGCTCGTATGGTCTAACTCTGTATAGGCATCTCATAAAGAGATCTCCGTAAATGATAGCCTGAATAGCTGAATTAATCAAAGTAGGATTAATCTTAAATCCAGGATTCTTCTCGATACCTGCAGAGAAGGAGATAACCGGAATATGTCCGTAGCCTGACTTCTCAAGAGCTCTTCTGATGAAACCTACATAGTTGGTAGCTCTACATCCACCACCGGTCTGTGACATTATGATAGCGGTCTTGTTAAGATCGTATTCGCCTGACTCTAAAGCTTTCATAATCTGTCCTACAACGATAAAAGAAGGGTAGCATGCGTCATTGTTAACATACTTAAGGCCGATATCAACGGCTGACTTATCGGAATCCGGTAAAGTTACAAGATTCATACCTGCCTTCTTGAATGCCTTCTCTAAGAGATCAAAATGTATAGGTGTCATCTGTGGGCAAATGATTGTGTAATCCTTAGCCATCTCATTAGTGAAGACGGTTCTGTTATATGCACTTGGCACAACGTGTTTCTTAATCTTATGTCTGTGTCTAACCTTGACGGCAGAGATAAGTGAACGAATACGGATTCTTGCAGCACCAAGGTTATTGACCTCATCAATCTTAAGAACGGTGTATATACGTCCTGAATTGCTCAAGATATCGTTAACCTGGTCGGTTGTAACAGCGTCAAGACCACATCCGAACGAATTGAGCTGGATAACCTCGAGGTTGTCAATAGTCTTGGCGTAGTTAGCTGCCTTATATAGTCTTGAGTGGTACATCCACTGATCTGATACGATAAGCGGTCTCTCTACATTGCCTAGATGCGAGATAGAATCCTCTGAAAGCACTGCTATATCGTAACCTGTGATAAGTTCAGGAATACCGTGGTTAATCTCAGGATCGATATGATATGGACGACCTGTAAGTACAATGCCAAGCTTACCTGTCTTATTGATGTACTCTAAGGCTTCCTCACCTTTCTTCTGGATGTCTTTTTTACATTTGTGTTGCTCGTCATAAGCAGCATTGACTGCATTTGAAATCTCTTTAAGAGTGATGTCATCATAGGTTCCCTTAAGTGCCTTATATAATTGCTCTTTAAGCTTCTTAGGGGCATCAAGTGCAAGGAAAGGATTCATGAAGTTGATGTCTAACTCTTCAAGTTCCTCCATATTGTTCTTGATGTTCTCAGCGTACGAAGTGACGATAGGGCAGTTGTAATGCTCCCATGCGTCAGGAGTCTCATTCTCCTCGTAAGGAATACAAGGATACCAGATGTTCTCAATGCCCTGCTTAACAAGCCATAGAACATGACCATGCGCAATCTTGGCAGGGTAGCACTCTGACTCACTAGGAATACTCTCGATTCCAAGTTCGTATATCTTTCTTGTTGAAACAGGGCTTAATCTTACTCTGAAGCCGAGTTCCGTGAAAAATGTAAACCAGAACGGATAGTTCTCGTACATATTGAGTACTCTAGGTATACCAATCTCGCCTCTGTAAGCGACATCTGCGGCGAGTGGCTTGTAGCCGAATATTCTTCTCATCTTGTAAGAGTAGAGGTTAGGAATATCAGTCTTCTTGCGCTGTCCTCCGGCACCACGCTCGCAACGGTTACCTGTAATATAGCGTCTACCGCCTGAGAAGTTATTGATAGTCAGTAAGCAGTTGTTGGTACAAAGCTTACATCTTGACATAGTAGTCTCGAATTCAAGGTTCTTGACAGCCTCAGCGTCAAGCATCTTGGTATCTGCCTCCGGATTATATCTCTCCTTGGCAATCAAAGCGGCACCGAAAGCACCCATGATACCGGCAATATCAGGTCTTACGGCATCACAGCCGGATATTCTCTCAAATGCACGTAGAACTGCATCATTGTAGAATGTTCCGCCTTGAACAACGATATTGTCACCGAGATCCTTAGGATTGGTGAGCTTGATAACCTTAAGCAAGGCATTCTTTATAACAGAGTAAGCAAGACCTGAAGAAATGTCAGCAACAGTAGCGCCTTCCTTCTGAGCCTGCTTAACTTTTGAATTCATAAATACGGTACATCTTGAACCTAGATCGATAGGGTTGTCTGCGAACAAGGCAAGATGCGCGAAATCTTCAATAGAGTAGGAGAGTGACTTGGCAAATGTCTCAATAAACGAACCACATCCCGATGAACATGCTTCATTTAAGAGAACGTTGTCAACAACTCCGTTCTTGATCTTGATACATTTCATATCCTGACCGCCGATGTCTAATATACAATCTACGTCAGGTTTGAAAAATGCAGCTGCATAGTAGTGAGCTATAGTCTCAACTTCACCTTCGGAAAGCATCAACGCAGCTTTAACAAGATGCTCGCCGTAACCGGTTGAACATCCGTTAACAATCTTAGCTGAATCAGGAAGTTTAGAGTAGATATCATTTAACGCAGAAACGCAGGTCTTAAGCATAGAACCGTTGTTATTGCTGTAGAAATCATACAAAAGCTCGCCGTCTTCACCTATCAAAGCCATCTTGGTAGTTGTTGAGCCGGCGTCGATACCTAAGTAACAGTCTCCCTCGTATGTACTCAAATCGCCTCTCTTAACAGAGTAACGATTGTGATCGGCCAAAAATGAATCATATTCTTTCTGATCCTTGAAAAGTGGCTCAAGTCTCTCAACCTCAATCTCAAGGTTGATATGCTTGTCGAATTTCTTGACGATACTTGAAAGAGTAACTTCCTCAGCTTCGTCAGAGTTAAGAGCGGCACCTACAGCAGCGAAAAGATGTGAGTGTTCTGGTGCGATTGTGTGCTCGTCGTCAAGCTTTAAGGTTCTTATGAATGCTTTCTTAAGTTCAGAAAGGAAATGTAAAGGTCCACCAAGAAATGCGACATGACCTCTGATAGGCTTACCGCAGGCGAGACCTGATATAGTCTGGTTGACAACAGCCTGAAAGATTGATGCAGAGAGGTTCTCCTTGGTTGCTCCTTCGTTGATGAGCGGCTGAATATCGGTCTTGGCGAACACACCGCATCTTGCAGCGATAGGGTGGATTGTGTCATAAGTCTTAGCGTATTCGTTAAGACCTGATGCGTCTGTCTGTAGTAACGACGCCATCTGGTCGATAAATGAACCTGTACCGCCGGCACAGACACCATTCATCCTCTGGTCGATACCATTCTGGAAATATATAATCTTAGCGTCCTCACCGCCAAGCTCGATTGCAACATCTGTCTCAGGTGCATAGTCTTTAAGTGCGTCAGATACACATACTACCTCCTGTGCAAATGGGATATCAAGGTGTTTGGCGATTGAAAGACCGCCGGAACCTGTGATAGCAGGGGTGAGCTTAATGTCGCCGAGTTTTGAAAGCCCCTCCTCTAATAATTCTTTTAATGTCTCTTGAATGTTGGCGAAATGCCTTTTGTAATCTGAAAATAGAATATTGTGTTCTTCGTCGATAATGGCTACCTTAACGGTGGTAGAGCCAATATCTATACCTAATTTGCGTTCCATTGTGATTCTCGCTTTCTTTAGCTTTCTATAATTAAATTACTTCCGAACACATATTATAGTAGAAATTGATACAAAATACAACAAAACATCTAAACAAATATATTCAAATAATCATAAAATTTATAGATAATCTGCCCTAACTTACTTGATGTATATTGTCATTATTCGCTTACGCGAAGTCATGACATGTATTGGTATGTATTAGTGTGGTGAAATCTTATCTAAATAACATTCGGACAGTCCCCATTGTAAAGTTAAGATTGGGTTTGACAAGTGAAAAGATAGTATTTATAATAATATAGACTATGTTTTTAAAGAAGGTGTTACTGTGATTCGAATATTTAAAACAATGGAAGATGGATTTGATCAGATAAATGACATAACCGATGGCGCCTGGGTAGCGCTTACGGCACCTTCTGCGACTGAACTTAAGGAGATTTCGGAACAACATAACATCGATATAGATCATTTGTCAGCCGCACTCGATGAAGAGGAGCGTTCGCGTATTGAGGTTGAAGACAACTACACCCTTATTATCGTTGACGTTCCGACCACTGAGGAGAGAAGCGGTGATGAGTATTTTGTCACCATTCCATGCGGTATCATCATTACAGATACTATTATCTTCACAGTATGTCTTATTGATACTCCGGTTCTTACTGCGTTTATGGATGGAAGAATCAGGAATTTCTATACTTTCAAGAAGACCAGATTTATATTACAGATTCTATACAGGAATGCATCGATATACCTTCAACATCTTAGATATATCGATAAGCAGAGTGACGAACTTCAATTACAGCTTCAGGACTCGGCTAAGAACTCAGACATGATTAAGTTCTTAGAGCTTGAGAAGTCTTTGGTCTACATCACGACCTCTCTTCGTGGCAATGAAGCCGTGTTTGAGCGTATGATTAAGATTGACCAGATCAAGAAGTACCCTGAAGACGAAGATTTGCTCGAAGATGTCATCATCGAGAACAAGCAGGCGCTTGAGATGGCTAACATCTATTCAGGAATTTTGGACAGCACGATGGATGCGTATGCCAATATCATTTCCAACAATACCAACAACACAATGAAGTTTTTAGCGGTGCTAACCATTGTTATGAGTATTCCTACGATGATAGCTTCATTTGCGGGAATGAACCTTAACGGTATACCGCTTTCAAGTAATGCCTACGGATTCTGGATTATGGTTGCGGTAGGTATAGGTATTGCTGCAATTGTGGCCGTTATTATGAAGATAAAAGATATGTTTTAAGGAGTGTTTTATTCAATATGAGCAATGAGAGCTTTCTTACTAAGCTTGAGAGGAAATGGGGAAGGTACGCAATAAGGAATCTTACGACCTATCTGTGTGCAATGTACGCGATAGGCTACGTTATTATGTTGATAACCAACGGAATGTCTTTTTTGTTCTTTAACCTAGATATGAGTCTGGTTATGAAGGGGCAGATATGGAGATTGTTTACATTCTTACTTATTCCACCTGATTTCAGCATTTTAGTTATTATAACTATTCTGTTTTACTGGTCTATAGGTACGAGTATGGAACAGACGTGGGGGACGTTTTATTATAACGTCTATATGTTGGGTGGAGTTCTCTTTACCTGGATCGGTACATTTTTAGGTTGGCTTGTTTCTTACTTGATAACCGGCGAGAGCAATACAGTTATCGGAACGAGTTATTATCTGTTGATGTCGCTCTTTTTGGCATTTGCACTGATGTATCCGGATCATCAGATATTGTTTATGTTTATAATACCATTAAAAGTTAAGTATTTAGCATATTTCTATTATGTGCTTATGGCGTATGAGATATTCCAGTATGTCAGAGTCGGTGCATGGGGATATGTGATTTCAATTGTTGTTTCACTTCTTAACTTCTTCTTGTTCTTTAGAGCTACAAGAAAACGCACCAGACCTTCTAAAAAGCAGCGGAAGAGAAGAAGAGAATTTGAGGCCAAGACCAAGATGATTAATCCTAAGGGCATAACCAGACATAAGTGTGCAGTTTGCGGTGCCACTGAGGAGAGTGATCCGACATTAGAGTTCAGATTTTGTTCCAAATGCAAGGGCAATTACGAGTATTGCCAGAATCATTTGTTTACACATCAGCATGTTAATTGATATTACAAAGATGGCGAACGATGTTCGCCGCTACGTAATGTTAATGTAGAGGAGCACATTGTGCTCCACGTATTTAAAAATGATGGCGAACGATGTTCGCCGCTACGTAAGGTTGATGTAGCGGAGCACATTGTGCTCCACGTATTTAAAAATGATGGCGAACGATGTTCGCCGCTACGTAAGGTTAATGTAGCGGAGCACATTGTGCTCCACGTATTTAAAAATGATGGCGAACGATGTTCGCCGCCACATAAGGTTAATGTAGCGGAGCACATTGTGCTCCACGTATTTAAGGAGGCATTTATAGATGAAGAAGACCAAGATTATCTGTACTTTAGGACCTAATACAGAGGACAAAGAAGTTTTAAAGCAATTAGTGACACACGGCATGAATATCGCCAGAATCAATATGTCACACGGCACATACGCTGACAAGGAGCATATGATTAATCTTGTCAAGCAGGTCAGAAAGGAACTTAACACTCCGATTGCCATACTTCTTGATACCAAGGGCCCTGAGATTAGATGCGGAGTTTTTGAGGGCGGCAAGATTACACTTAAGGAAGGACAGCCTGTAAGACTTACCACAGAGGATATAATAGGTGGAGAGGGCGTTATCCCTGTTTCTTATAAAGGTCTGCCTGATGATGTTGAGGTCGGAAGAAGGATTCTTCTTGACGACGGTCTTATCGAGCTTAAGGTTACCTCTAAGACTGAGTCTACTCTTGACTGCGAGGTTATAGCGGGCGGCGAGCTTACTGACAGAAAGGGTATAAATGTCCCTAATGTCAAGGTTAATCTGCCGTTTATTACTGATAAAGACAAGGAAGATATTGTTTTTGGATTGAAGCACAATATTGATTTTATTGCAGCTTCATTTGTAAGAGGTCCTGAGGCAGTGACTGAGATTAAGCAGATTCTTAAAGATAATGTTGCCGACAATATTGACGTTATCGCTAAGATTGAGAATCAAGAGGGTGTTGACAACATAGATGCAATCTTAGAAGTGGCTGACGGAATTATGGTTGCAAGAGGTGACTTAGGCGTTGAGATTCCTGCCGAGGAGGTTCCTTTCATTCAGAAAGAGCTTATTCAGAAGGCTAACAAGGCTTATAAGCCTGTAATTACAGCTACTCAGATGCTTGACTCAATGATTAGGAATCCACGTCCTACTAGAGCAGAGGTTACAGATGTTGCCAATGCTATCTATGACGGTACCGATGCTATCATGCTTTCCGGCGAGACTGCTGTCGGCAAGTACCCTGTTGAGGCAGTACAGACTATGTCTGAGATTGCGCTTGCTACGGAGTCGCATCTAGACCAGGATTTCCATATGAAGAAACGTAGATTTAGAGAGACACAGGATGTGTCGAGTGCGGTAGCATTTTCTTCGGTTGCAACAGCAATGAACGTTGATGCTAAGTATATCCTATGTTCAAGTATGTCCGGTCAGACCGCAAGAGTGGTATCTAAGTTCCATCCGGAGTGCCCTATTATCGGGCTTTCTCCAATCGATACAACTCTTCGTAAGATGCAGATTTATTGGGGAGTTATTCCTATGAAGACCCCTCATGTATCACACTCTGAGGAGATACTCAACGTAGCGGTTGATACCGTTAAGGAGGCAAGACTCGTTGAGGAGGATGATGTTGTAGTCATCACTGCCGGAAGTGTTTACGGTAAGTATTCAATCACCAATATTATGAAAGTGTTTATTATATAATTATGAACGAGAAAGAATTACTGAATAAACTTAAGAAAGCTAAATCTTACGATAAGTATCTTGACGATTATGTGACTAATTTCGCTAATCTTTATTACAATTATTCCGCTATACAGTCAGGTATGGTTTATTATACTGTATTTGAGATGCTAAACGAAGAGGGCGGTTATGAATTCGCAAGAAACTTAGTCACAGAGTACAATGATGCTTTATTCTTAGAGGGCGAAGAGCAGATTAACGCATTAAGAAAACTTCGTGGTGATATTATCAATATCATGGATATTGTGACAATGTATGCTGATGCGTTGACTGTTCATGAGCATATACTTAACAGAATTGAGTATAAGTTTAAGAATTACGAGCTTCCTGATGTTGGATTCTTTGAATCTAAGATTGAGCAGTTTATATTTGGTGCTAAGGAAGACGCTGTTATCACCAACGACAAGATTAAGTCCGTGGTTTCAGAGCTTCCGTTAAGGATGACCAAGAAGAGATTCTATGACATTTTAAGTGATAGTATTGATATATATAAGGATTCTGACAAGAAGGCTCTTGATGATTTTATTTATATGGTTACGACATCTGCTGCTATTGATACCGATTACAAGGAGATTGACCATATCAAAGGCATCAGAGAGTTTATGGAAGGTCTCGGTTCAATTGATTACGCTGATATTGATGAGGATAAGTATAATGACATCAATACTTTGTTGACCGAGTGGGCTGATAAACTCAGCAATACTGTCGGTATCTTTATGATACTTGAAGAGTGCGTCAATAATACTTATGTTTTGGCTGAATTGAAGCCTTATATTACTGAGAAGAGTGCATCTACCAAACATGCGCTTAACATGCTTTACGAGATTAGAGACAACTTCTTAGAAGATGCTTCTGGTGTTTTGGAGAGATGTACAGAGTACCTTGAGGTTCTTGAGGGAAGACAGGAAGATGTTATGGACAGACTCATGGGTTATGAGGGCATATTGAGTGACATTTTTTCTGAACATGGTGACAATCAAGGACTTAAGTCACTTAATCTATGTATGAAGCTTGTTTCGAGCAGTATTTTTATCAATATTGATGAGGATGATGAGAGCGTAGCTCTTGATAAGGAATATTCAGAAGCCAAGAAAGCAGAAGTTATTAAGAACTTCGATGATTTCTTTAAAGCTCATTCTAAGATTATTAATCGAGCTGTTATGAGCCAGGTTATCAGCAATTTACCTGTGTTCTTCAACTCGCCTGATGAAGTGAGGGAGTATATTAACTATTCATTGACTCATTGTAGTGATGAAAGCGAACTTGCGGCTTCTGTTGACATAATTAAGAGTATCATGGAAGAATAAAGAGGATATCTATGCAGATCAGTTCGAAGCTCTATGTTAGTGAGCAAATGCTTAAAAAGCAGGATAAGGTCATTAATAAGATTAAAGTGGGTGAACCATGCCTTGGAGTGTATATTATCACTGAGTCTACCAACGGGATAGATGTATTTGATATATATAACTACAATCTGCTTTTTCAGCGTTATTATGAAGTGTATAAGAATCTTACTGTCTACGGTATCGCGAAAGACAAAGATGACGCTTATGAATTGATCAAGCTTATGACAGAGGATTGTATTAAGGAACTTGGAGATGTTGATTTTAATAAGTTTCTTGGTATTAATGATTAAGGGGGTGGTCAGCAATTGACGATTTTGATGATACTTCTTGCGATTCTTAGATGGCTGTTGATTATAGTATTGTCAATTCTTGCATTTGTATTACTGATTATCCTTTTGGTGCTTATTATGCCTATAAGATATAAGGCTGATATTGTGTATGGCGGGGGCAAGGATTTAGATGTCAATGTCAAAGTAACTTACTTTTGGCCGATTATAAGATTCTTTCTAACATTTAGCATTGTTAATAAGCTTCATTATAAGCTTAAGGTTTTGTTTTTTAGTATAATAGACAGCGATAAGCCTAAAAAAGATAAAGAAGAGGCTGATAATGCTGAGGATGATGTTGAATACGAGGTTGATTCTAGTGATTACGAGCTTGTTGATGATCATCCATCCAAGATAGAAGATGAGAATCTTGAACCTTTAGATGACATTGAAGAGGGATATGAATCGTCAGATGATATAGCTAAGGGAGATAAGCCTTTAGAAGATACTGAAGATGTTATGCCTAATGAGGAGCAGAAGGTTGATATAAAGCTTCTTGATGAGGTAGAAGAATTCCTCGATAAAGAGATTGATAGCGATGAAGATGAAATATCGTCTGATGAAGAGTTTAAAGACGAGCATTATAGTATTTTTGATAGGATAGGTGCCTTCTTTAAAGGTATTTCAATCTTCTTTAAGGGCATCAAAAAAGGTATAATAAAAGTTCAAAATGCTATTGACAGCTTAACAGCTTTAATTCACAATATAGTAGACAGTGTATCTTCATTAATTTCTAAGATTAAAGAGATTAAGGTTAAGGCTGATGAAGCTTACAAGAAAGGTAAGCGTTTTAAGAGATTATGGGATGCTGAGGCTACCAAGAATACTCTAAGTCTTGTGAAGAAGCAGTTGTTTAATATTATTAAGCATATATTACCTAATAAGGTTAAGGGATATATACATTACGGTTTTGACGATCCGGCTACAACAGGAGAGGTTCTTGCTGTTATATCAGCTTTTTATCCTGTATTATCGCCACATTTTGAGATTGTTCCGGATTTTGATGGCAAGGCGTTAGAGGCCGATGTGCATATTAAGGGCAGGATACATTTGATATACATTGTCGGATGTGCTTTGAGGATACTTATAAGCCCTGACACTATAAGAACAATCAAGAGAACTAAACATATTTTAGGACGTTAAGTCCTTATTAACGAGGAGGTTTATAATGGCAGCAGATTTTAATCAGACTATGGGAACTTTATTCAGCGGAATGGATACATTTCTTTCCACTAAGACAGTTGTTGGAGAGCCTACTAAGGTTGGAGATACTATACTTCTTCCGCTTGTCGACGTTACTTTCGGTGTCGGTGCAGGTGCTTACGCTGAGAACGGCGACAAGAAGAACAAAGCCGGTGGTGGTATGGGTGGTAAGATGACACCTAGCGCTATTCTGGTTATTCAGAATGGTCATACACGCCTTGTAAATGTCAAGAATCAGGAGACGCTGACCAAGTTGATGGATATGATTCCTGATATATTAGACAGGTTCGGTAAGAATAAGAAGACTGATGCTGAGGTTATCGAGGAGATAGCTGATGAAATCAGTGACGAAGATGTTGATATAGATTGATTTTTTTCACCCGACGTGTAGTCGGGTGATTTTTTATGGCGACCGGTGGTCGCCGCTACGAAAAGTATATGGAAATAAATAGTAGAGGAGCACATAGTGCTCCATAAACATTATGGTTCCTTCATTTTACCGGGGTTTTACCTTTAAGGGAAGATGATATTAAAACTATTCTCAGGCGGAGAAAGCCTATAAATAAAAAAAACGGCAGGAACAATCCTGCCGGAGTAATCAATAATATGATTATGCACGCTCAACTGCACCAGAACGCAAGCACTTAGTACACACGTACATCTTCTTGCTGCCGCTTTCAGTAGCGACACGAACGCTCTTGATATTAGATTTCCACATTTTATTTGATCTGCGGTGTGAATGGCTCACTTTCTGTCCGAAATGAGCACCTTTACCACATACTGCACACTTAGCCATGAACTTGCACCTCCTTAAACCTCGGATTTAAGCCTTTTTAGACCTACAACATTACACATTCTAACAGATTGTAGACGTTAGTGCAAGTAAAATTTTCAATAAATTTAATTTTATATGTTTCATTTTCTTTAAATATTATGTATAATTAGTATAAATGAAGTCTAATATGCTTATTAATTTGGCTTTTTATGGAGGAATGACTATGTCTAAAAAGGTTATAGAGAACGATTTGGGCAATATCACAATCGAGCAGGAGGTTATTGCTGAGCATGCGGGTATGGCTGCTCTCGATTGTTTTGGTATTGTGGGTATGGCTATTATGAATGTCACCGATGGAATAGTATATCTACTCAAGAGGGAGAGTGCTAACAAGGGAGTCAGGGTGGTTATGAAGGATGATATGCTCTACATAGAGATGCATATTATTGTCGCCTATGGCGTTAATATAACAACAGTTACCGAGAATCTTATCAATGCAGTCACATACAATATTGAGCATAATCTTGGAATCAAGGTTAATAAGATAGTTGTATGTGTTGATAATGTTCGCGTAATTGATTGATTAGGTTAATGGAGGTTTACTACTGTGGCTACTACATTTGACGCTAAGAGCTTTAGAGATATGTTTTTAGCTGGCGCTGCTAACTTGAACTCTAAGAAAGATTATATTAATGAATTAAATGTTTTCCCGGTTCCTGACGGAGATACCGGTTCTAACATGACACTTACCATACTTTCAGCCGTATCTGAGGTTGAGGCACTTCCTGATAACTTCGATATGAAGATGCTTTGTAAGGCAATTTCATCAGGATCACTTAAGGGTGCCAGAGGTAACTCAGGTGTCATTTTATCCCAGATTTTAAGAGGTCTTACCAAATGCTTTCAGGAGTATGACGAGATTGATACCACGATCGTCACCAAAGCATTTTCTTCTGCTGTAGAATCCGCATTTAAGGCTGTTATGAAACCTAAAGAGGGTACGATTCTTACTGTTGCCAAGGCTGTTGCAGACGAGGCCAACAGAATTGTCGATTCAGAGAAGGATATAGAGGCATTTGCCGTTAAGGTTGTTGAGGCAGGACAGAAGGCACTTGACAACACTCCTAACCAGCTTCCTATCTTGAAGGAGGCAGGAGTTGTAGATTCAGGTGGAATGGGTCTTATCACTGTGCTTTATGGTGGTTTATATAAGCTTCAGGGCAAGGAGATAGCTCTCCTTAATACCAATGAAGGTGTTAAGAAGCAGCGTGGTGCCGGTGTTATGAGCGGCAACGGACCTTCTAAGGGACGCGGTTCTGCTTATGATGCAGATATCAAGTTCACCTACTGTACAGAGTTTATTATTATGCTTGATAACGAGATCAAGGATTCTGACAGAGATTCGCTTAAAGAATTCTTATTAGGTCTCGGCGATTCTTTGGTATTTGTCTATGATGATGATTATATCAAAGTACATGTACATACCGATCATCCTGGTCAGGCGTTTGAGAAGGCTATAGAATTCGGTCAATTGACCAATATGAAGATAGACAACATGCGTGAGGAACACCAGGAAGCCAAGGAACATGCGGCTTCAATCAAGGACAGCCTCAATCTTGATATGGAGGTTACTCCTGAGGCTTTAGAGGAAGCTAAGGCTCACGATGAAGCTAAGGCTAAGGCTGAATTTGCTGCAATCAAGGATATGAGCAATGAACCTAGAAAGAATATGGGGCTTATCGCTGTATCTATCGGTCGCGGTATGAATGAGATATTTAAGGGCTTGGGCGTTGATTATCTCGTTGAAGGCGGACAGACTATGAACCCTTCGACAGAGGATATGCTTAGTGCGATTGCTCATGTTAATGCCGATAATATCTTCATTTTCCCTAATAATAAGAATATTATTATGGCGGCTAATCAGGCTAGAGATTTAACCGAGGACAAGAATATCGTTATTATTCCTACAACTACAGTTCCACAGGGAGTTTCAGCTATCATTTGCTTTAATCCTGAGGGTGATGTTGAAGACAACGAGGAGACGTTCAAGGGTATCATCGATAATGTCAAGACAGGTCAGGTTACCTATGCTGTCAGAGATACCAAGATTAATGGTATTGAGGTTCATAAAGAGGACATCATGGGTATGGATGACGGTGGAATCAAGACTGTCGGCAGCGATATCGAGGAGACGACTCTTAACTTAATTAAAGAAATGGTTGATGAGGATACTGAACTTATCAGCGTATATAAAGGTCAGGATGTTTCTGACAAGGATTCGGATGCGCTTCTTTCTAAGCTTGAGGAAGCCTATCCTGATTGCGATGTTGAGATGAATGACGGTGGTCAGCCGGTTTATTATTATATATTGTCTGTTGAATAGAAGGATTATATATGAACGACTACGATAGTGTTGACATTCTAAAGGGGGTTGGTGCTAAGAGCAAGGCCCTCTTTTTAAAATGTAATGTTAATAACATAAAGGATTTAGGTGACTACTATCCAAGGAATTACGAGAGTTTTCTTGAACCTACAACATTTTCTAAAATGAAATTAGGAGAGAGGTGCGCGGTAAGTGTCAAGGTGCACTCGCGTATGGTCATAAGACCCGCAAGAAGGCTTAAATTATGTCTTATAGATATGGTAGATGCCGAGGGTACCATCAATGAGATATGTTGGTTTAATATGCCCTTCTTGGCAAATGTTTTCAATATCAATCAACAGTATGTTATTGTCGGAGAAGTGACTAAGCGGGGCAGTAAGCTTACAATCAATCACCCTAAGTATTATACATTAGAGGAATATGAGCGCGTAAAAGGCAGTTTTCAGCCTATATATCCGCTTACGGAAGGGCTTAGTAACAATCTGGTTGTTAAGTCGATAAAGCAGTTAGAAGGCTATTTTAAAGCTAAGCAAGAGTATTTGGATGACGATTTTCTTAAAGACAATGATATGATGAGACTATCCGAAGCATATATTAACATGCATTTTCCTGATAGCTTAGACACTCTTATTCTAGCCAGAAACAGAATTGTGTTTCATGAGTTTTTTAAGTTTTTGATGTCGCTTAATCGTTTGAAGGAGTCTAATCTTAAGACTCCTAACAATTTTAACATAAAAGAAGATGCCCGTGTTCATAAATTCATCACTAATCTACCGTATGATTTAACTAGGGCTCAGAAGGATACTTATGAGGAGATCTTGAGTGATATTACGGGCAAGTATACTATGAACAGGCTTGTTCAAGGAGATGTCGGTTCAGGTAAGACTGTGGTTGCCTTGCTTTCTTTGTTAACTGTAATATTAAGCGGTTATCAGGGTGCTATGATGGCTCCTACCGAGGTTCTTGCAAGACAGCACTATAAGAAGCTTAAAGATATCTTAAAGCCTTACGGTATCAATGTATCTTTGCTTACCGGTTCCGTTAAGGGAGCAGAGCGAAAAGAAGTGCTTAATTCAATTGCTTCTCACGATACTGACTTGATTATCGGTACTCATGCGTTAATTCAGGAGAGTGTCAAGTATAATAATCTTGCTCTGGTTGTTACCGATGAGCAGCACAGGTTTGGAGTTAAACAAAGAGAGCGTTTTATTAATAAAGGTAACTCGCCACATGTGCTTATTATGAGTGCTACTCCTATACCTCGTACTTTAGCTATGATGCTTTTTGGAGATATGGATATATCTGTTATGGATGAGAAGCCTGCTAACCGTTTGCCTATCAAGAACTGTGTTGTGGGTGTAGGTTACAGAAAAGCAAGCTACAAGTTCATGCATGACGAGATTGCTAAGGGACATCAATGCTATGTCATATGCCCGATGGTATGTGAGAGCGATAACAGTGATGCTGAGGATGTTATAAGTTATTCCGAGGTTCTAAAGGATGAGCTACCTAATGCTAATATTGCCTACTTACACGGCAAGATGAAGGAAGAGGATAAGAACAGCGTACTTTCTTCATTTGCCAAGGGAGAAGTAGATATATTGGTATCTACGACCGTAGTCGAGGTTGGAATCGATGTTCCCAATGCCACTTTCATAATGATTGAGAATGCGGAGCGTTTCGGCCTTGCACAGCTTCATCAGTTGAGAGGTCGTGTCGGTAGAGGAGATTCGCAGTCTTATGCTGTATTTATGTATGGCAAGGAAGATGAGCACATTAAAGAGAGACTTAATGTTCTTGCTGATTCTAATGACGGTTTTTATATTGCCAAGAAGGACCTTGAGCTTAGAGGTCCGGGAGATTTCTTCGGAATAAGGCAGAGTGGAATCATGAACTTTAAGGTTGGAGATATCTATCAGGATGGTAAGCTTTTAGCCTTAGCTGACAAGAAGCTTAAGGATATGATTGCTGAAGGCGTTGATCTATCTAAGTATAAGGAGCTTGATATCCCTAAGGATATTGAACTTGCAATATAGGTGTTTACTATGTTTAAGAGATTAGAGGAATATATTAATAAGCATTCTGACAACCGTATTGTTAAGAGACTTTCTGATAAGTCTCCCAAGCAGTTTTTTATGATGGTTGTCGGGCTATATCTACTGGTTATACTGGTAGTTTCGGTGTTATTTCTTATCGGACGGATGAATATAGCAGAGGTGGCGGTAACATTTGCCTTATTATGCCTGGCATTCGTGCCGATTTTTAAGAATAATTAAAAAGGAGATATTTTATGAAGAAGTATTTAGGTGTTTTGCTTACAATGACGATGATTGCCGGACTTTTTACCGGATGCGGAGGTAAGAAGACTCAGGGTGATTATACCAATAAGAGTGGTCTTGGTTTTAAGGCGCTTGACTATGTAACTCTTGGCAAATATAAAGGTTTAGACGCTTATAATGTCAAGGTTGAGACTACCGATAAGGAAGTTGATGAGGAAGTAGAGTCTTCACTTAATGATTACGCAGAGTACAATGATATTACCGACAGAGGTGCCAAGGACGGAGATTATATTGATTTTGATTATTCTACGACCGTTAAGGGCAAGGCTGTTGAGGATTGTGCTTACCAGGATTATGAGATTCAGCTTGGTAACGGCGAGTTCAATGAGGAACTTGAGGAAGCTATGCTTGGCAGAAAGCCCGGTGATGTATTCACTGTAACTACTGAGATTCCTGAGGATTTGAGTGAGACCAATGCCGGTGATTTGGGTATATTTACAATCACTGTCAATAATCTTCAGTCTGAGAAGTTGCCTGTTCTTAACGAAGAATTTGTAAAGAAGAACACAGATTATCAGAGTGTTGCTGAATATAGAGAGGGTATTAAGAATGATCTTATCGAGTCCAAAACTGAAGATTACAATACCAATGTGAATGATCAGCTTGTCTACGATGTTCAGGATGCTTCAGAGTTCAAGAAGGATAAACCTAAAGAATTAAAAGAAGTATGCGAAAAGTCAATGCGTGAAGATGCGGAATATCAGGCTGAGATGTTTGGAATGTCTCCTGAAGAGCTTATTTCAGAGTTTTATGACGAGGGTGAATTCGAGGAGGCTATTGATGAAGAGGTCGAGACAAGACTTATTATATACGCTATTGCTGAGACCGAGTCGCTTTTCTACACCAAGTCAGCACTTAAGAAGTATCAGGAAGATATGGCCAAGGATTACGAGTATGAGAATGTCGATGAGCTTTTGGCCGATTACGGTGAGGATCAGATCTTTTATGAGGCTACTTATGCCAATGTTACTGATTTTCTTTTCAAGAATGCTAACAAGAAGGATGTCAGCGAAGAAGAGTATATGAAGCTCAATCCTGATCTTTATGAGGACGAGGCTGATGATGAGGACAGCACTGCAGAGGATGTATCTGATGCGGGCGAATCTGAAGAATCAGATGATGAAGCTGATGAAGCCGCTAAGGAGGCTGCCAAAGAGGAGGCTGAGATAGAGGCTGAAGATAAGGAAGAGGTATTAGAGGAAGAGACGATTGATGAATCAGAGGATGATGACTCTGACGAGGATTTAGAGATTGAGAGAGAAGAGCCTGATTCAGGTAAGGCTAAAGACTCTAAGAAAGACAAGAATACAACAGAGAAAGACAACGTACTTTTTGATGTAGGTTGATTAAGAGGTAATAATGTATAAACTCGCGCTAAGTCACGATATTCTTATGCAGGTTGAGAAGCCTGCAAGATATATCGGTAACGAAGTTAATATGGTAGACAAGAATCCCGAGGATGTGGATATAAGGATATGTATGTGTTTTCCTGATGTCTACGAGGTCGGAATGAGTCATTTAGGTATAGCTATCCTTTATGATATGTTTAACCAAAGAGAAGATACATACTGTGAGAGAGTGTACTCACCTTGGCCGGATCTTCATAAGATTATGAAGGAGAGAGATATTCCTTTGTTTTCGCTTGAGACTCAGTCTCCTGTCAGGGATTTTGATTTTCTTGGAATGACACTTCAGTATGAGATGTGTTATACCAACATTTTACAGATATTAGATCTTGCTAAGATTCCGTTTTACGCTAAGGACAGAACTGAGGATGACCCTATTGTTATGAGTGGCGGCCCTTGTACATATAATGTCGAGCCTGTGGCGGATTTCTTTGATCTTGTGTATATTGGTGAGGGTGAGGTGTCCTATGACATTTTATTGCCGATATATAAGCAGTTTAAAGCAGAGGGTAGAACCAGAGAAGAGTTCTTAAGAGAGGTATCTCATATTGATGGTATATATGTGCCTTCACTTTATGATGTTAAGTATAATGAGGATGGCACGGTTAAGAGTATCGACCCACTATACCCGGATGTTCCAAAGCGAGTTAAGAAGACTATTGTAGAAGATCTTAATGATACTTATTATCCTGAAGCGCCTTTGGTTCCTTTTATGAGACCGATTAACGACAGGGTTACTCTAGAGATTCAAAGAGGTTGTATAAGAGGATGCAGGTTCTGTCAGGCTGGTATGATATACCGCCCTAACAGGGAGAGATCTTTAGAGTGGCTTAAGGATTATGCAATCAAGATGCTTAAATCAACGGGACATGAGGAGATTACTCTTAGTTCGCTGTCTTCTTCAGATTATTCAAGGCTTCCTGAGCTTGTTGACTTTTTGATTGATTACTGTGATGAGAGGCATATCAATATATCGCTTCCATCCTTGAGAATCGATGCTTTTGCTCTTGATGTAATGAGTAAGGTTCAGGATATCAGGAAGAGCTCGCTTACATTTGCACCGGAAGCGGGAACTCAGAGAATGCGAGACACGATTAATAAAGGTCTTACGGTTGATGATATTATAAATGGTGCAACGGATGCTTTTAGAGGCGGCTGGAACAAGGTTAAGCTTTACTTTATGCTCGGTCAGCCTTTTGAAACAGATGAAGATGTTGTTGGTATCCCTGAACTCTCAGAACTTATAGCCGAAGCTTACTATGAGATTCCGAAGAGCGAGAGAAATGGTCGTGTCAATATCAACGCGTCTGCTTCTTTCTTTGTGCCGAAGCCGTTTACTCCGTTTCAGTGGGCTCCTATGGATACCAAGGAGGAGTTTAGAAGGAAGGCTTATCTTGTAAATGATACTATGGCGAAGATGCACAACCACAGAAGCTTGTCGTTTCAGTATCATGATGAGGCTACAACGATTATTGAGGGTATCCTTGCAAGGGGGGACAGACGTCTTGCTCCTGCACTTGTTACTCTTTATGAGAGTGGAGCGTTCTTCGATGCGTGGACAGAGTTTTTTGATTATAAGAAGTGGCTTGATGCATTTAACAAGCACAACATAGATATTGATTTTTATACCACGAGGGAGAGAGACCTTGATGAGGTCTTCCCTTGGGATGTTATTGATTGCGGTGTTGATAAGGAATTTCTTAAGAGAGAGTATATCAATGCCAAAGAGGGAGTTGTCACTCCTAATTGCAGAAGCAGATGTAACGCCTGCGGTTGCTTAAAACTGTGGAGAGGAGGCATTTGCATTGAAAGTAAGAATTAAATTCGCCAAAACAGGTCCTCTTCAGTATGTCGGACATCTTGATATGTTAAGGTCTTTTCAGAAGATTTTTAAGAGGGCTGAGGTTGATATTGCGTACTCTCAGGGTTTTAATCCACATCAGCTCACTTCATTTGCCTCGCCTCTAGGAATCGGGGTAACATCTGAAGGTGAGTATTTGGATGCAGATTTTAATACCATTGAAGATGAGAGAGTTATGATTGACAAGTTAAATGCTTCGATGGGGTCTAGATTCTTAAGAATTGTTGATTTCAGGGTTCTTCCTGACGGTGAGAAGAAGGCTATGTCTCTGGTTGCCGCTTGCAGCTATAAGGTTACCTTACGAAATGAAGATGATTATGACAAGTTTAGAGCCATGGGCGATGCTTTAGAAAGCTTTTTGAGTCAGGATGAGATAAGAGTCCTAAAGAAGACTAAGAAGAGCGTCAAGGAGATGGATATAAGACCTTTTATCTATGAGATGGATTACAAGGTTATACCTTTTCATAACGAGGCGGATGAGATAGCTGACAATGTCTTAGACGGTTTAAAGCTTCCTGCTACTTACGACACGCCTACATTTTCTATGCTGTTAGCATCCGGAAGCGAGACCAACATTAAGCCTGATCTTGTGCTTGATGAGCTTGCTAAATATGCTAGTGTTTCTCTTGAACCTGTTGACATTGCGATACACAGGATAGACATGTTTAAGAGAAATGATGACGATGAACTGATATGCTTATAAGGAGGAGTTGTTTATGAGGAGAATACTTGCGTTTTTACTAGCATTTTCACTAGTTTTGTCGTTTGTTCCTAATCAGTCGGTCACTGCCGAGGGTGAGAACTGGGATAATAATTATTGGAACAATTATGATTGGAATAATAATAATAATAACGACTGGAATAATAACAATAACAACAATTGGGACAACAACAATAACAATTGGAACACTACCGAGGCGCCTGCTACCACAGAGCCTCTTAAACCGGGTGAAGTTGTTTATGTTACAGCCGTATCTTGTTCAGAAGGTGCTATTCAGGATTGTTTATATGAAGCCAAGAGAAATGCAACCGCTACCAATCCTTACTACGTAAGAGTTCCTGAAGGATATATGAATATGGTCTATGGCCTTCATATATACAACAATACGACTCTTGATCTTACAAATGTCAAGATACACAATCCTTGTAAGAGGTCAGGTGCTATTATTCAGGTCGGATATCCGAGAAGAGAAGGCGGCAAAGACGGAAATGTAGAGCTTTCTAAGAGTGCTAAGGGCTACAAAAAGGGCGGTTACAAGCGTGGCAAGAATATCAAGGTTATAAACGGAACTTTAGATGGTGGAACCAAGGCTGGCATTGTTTCGTCTTTGGTGACATTTTCACATGTTGAGAATATAACATTTGAAGGAGTTACATTTACATTCAAACCTACCAAGAAGGATGACGCTCATCCTATTGAGTTCGGTGCTGCCAAGAATGTTGTTATCAAGGATTGCAAGTTTTTGGGTAACCATAAGGTGTGCGAGGCTTTGCAGATTGAGTCGGCAGTCAAGAATGTTGCTCATTCAGATCTCATGGGTAAGGAAGACGGCACCAAGACCAAGAATGTGACAATATCCGGATGCACATTTGACAATTTCGAATATGCCATGGGTACCAACCACGGATGTAAGAAAGATGTATATAAAGGCATGGTTATCAGGAATAACACCTTTAAGAACATCAAGAAGTACTGCGTATGTACTTACAATTATCACGGTAAGATTACAGGTAACTCTGCTAAAAAATGCGGTAGCAGAAGAGTATTTAAACTAGGTAAGAAGAATAAGCTTACAATCAAGAAGAACAAATGGTAAAAAAACACGCTGTTATAACTACAATCGAAGATAAAAGACTGGTCTTTTTGTTTGAAAATGAAGAAATAGCCGAGGTTGATGTTATTGTAAACGATAATAAGGTTAAGCTTGACGGGATTTATACCGCAAGGGTAACTAACATTGTTAAGAACATCAATGCGGCTTTTCTTTCGGTAAATGATGAGACGCTTTATTATGATTTAGGCGAGAAGACCGGAATATTCCTAAACAACAAGAATGACAATGTTCCGCACCAGGGGGATCTGATGCTTGTTCAGGTTAATCGTGAAGCTATTAAGCAGAAGAATGCGTCAGCTACTTCGAAACTTAATATCTTTGGCGAAAATCTTGTGCTTACGCTTAATGTACCGGGTGTCGGTGCATCCAAAAAGCTTTTAAAAGCCGACAAGGAAAGACTTAAGTCGTATTTTGACGGATTTGAAACTAAGACCAACAATGGGTTGAGTTTCGGAATTGTTATAAGGACGTCCGCTTTAAATGTCGATGAGAAGGACTTAATTAAGGAAGCGGAGTATCTTAAGGCTAAGCTTAATTCTATTGTTGAAGCGGCAACATTTGCACCTTCTAACAAAATGCTATATGACCCTAAGAATGAGTATAACTCTATTATCAGTAAGGTTGGGGCAGAAGAGGGAAGCTACATAATAACCGATGATAAAGAGATATATGATGAATTCATATCATTGAGCGAGGTTAGATTAAGCGTTCCTACTATCAGGTTTCATGATGATGAGAGTATTAAACTTACTGCTCTTTATGACCTTAAGAAGTATCTTGGGCTTTCGTTGTCTCAGAATGTATGGCTTAAGAACGGGGGATATTTAGTTATTGAGCACACTGAAGCGCTAAATGTAATAGATGTCAATACCGGCAAGAGTATAGAAGGCAAGAAAGCAAAAGAGAATCATATCTTTGAAACCAATATGTTGGCGGCTAAAGAGGTCGCAAGACAGCTAAGGCTCAGGAATATGTCGGGAATAATTATTGTTGATTTTATTGATATGAATGATAAAGGGCATAATGAAGAGTTGATGGCTGAATTGAAACAACAGCTTAAGAATGATCCTATACACGCTACTGTTGTTGATATTACTGCTTTGGGTCTTGTTGAGATAACAAGAAAGAAAGTCAAAAAGCCATTATATGAGATTTTTTAATCTATATTTAGTGTTTTTCGTTGCAAAATCTTACATTATGTTGTAAAATAGATATAATTGAGATGCATTTTTATGCAATTTTAATATCTAATATTATAGATTGTGGAGGTAACATTAGATGGGTGACAAGAAACGATTGATTACACGAAGCGATTTTGACGGACTTGTATGTGCTATGATTTTAAAAGAACTTGATATTATTGATGATATTAAGTTCGTTCATCCTAAAGATATGCAGGATGGTAAGATTGAAGTAACTGAGAATGATATTACAACCAACTTGCCATATGTTCCTGGCGTTGGACTTGCATTTGATCATCATGAGAGTGAGATTACTCGTGTCGGCGGACCTAAGGACAACTATTATATTGAGCCTGAGGCACCTTCCGCTGCCAGAGTTGTCTATAACTACTACGGTGGAGCTGCTAATCTTCCAAGAATTACCGAGGAGATTATGGCTGCAGTTGATAAGGCTGACTCAGCTCAGTTTACTATGGAAGATATTCTTAACCCACAGGATTGGGTGTTGTTGAGCTTCCTTATGGATGCGCGTACCGGACTTGGACGTTTCCGTAACTTCAGAGTTTCTAACTACGAGTTAATGATGAACTTGATTGATTACTGCGTAGAGCATCCAATTCAGGATATACTTAAGCTCCCTGATGTTAAAGAGAGAGTAGATCTTTACTTTGAGCAGCAAGAGCTTTTCAAGGCTCAGATTGAGCGTATTGCTGAGATTCATGACAAGGTTATCGTTCTTCCTTTGAGAGACGAAGAGATTATATATACCGGTAACCGTTTCTTAGTATATGCTATGTACCCGGAGACACAGGTTTCAATCCATGTATCATGGGGATTCAAGAAGCAGAACACCGCTGTTATGATTGGTAAGTCTATCGTTAACAAGGCTTCTAAGTTTGATATCGGTGAGTTATGCCTTAAGTATGGCGGAGGCGGACACAAGAATGCCGGTACCTGCCAGATTGACAACGATAAGGTAGATGAGCTTCTTCCTAAGATTATCGAAGAGATTAATGCAGGATGTTAAGATAAGGAATACATTGGGCGCTTTATGTTTAACATGAAGCGCCTTTTTTAGAGGTGAATTCTATGGACATTAAGTTATGGAGAGAGATATTAGATCCTTACTATTTGGCTGTTGATGAGCTATTGGTTAAGTTCAATCATATCATAAGAGAGCATAGAAACTACAATCAGTATTCTCCTATAGATACCGTAATTGGTCGAGTTAAGAGCATATCCAGTATTCTTGACAAGGTTCAGAAGAAGGGTATTTCGCTAAATGAAATCGAAGACAAGATTGATGACATTGCCGGTATTCGTATCATTTGTCAATTCGTAGAAGATATTGATAAAGTGGTAGAGATTATCAGGAATAGGAAGGATATGCGCATCAAGAGCGAGAAAGACTATATCAGCCACATGAAGGAGAGCGGATATAGAAGCTATCATATCATTGTCTATTATACGGTTAATACCAATCAAGGTCCTAAGGAGATTAAGGCTGAGTTGCAGATAAGGACTCTAGCTATGAATTTCTGGGCTACTATTGAACATTCACTTCAATATAAGTACAAGGACAATATCCCTGAACACCTTAAGAAGAAGCTTTCTAATGCATCGGAGGCTATTATTGTTCTTGATGAAGAGATGAACTATGTTCGTGATGAGATTATGGATGCGCAGAATTCATTTCACATGAAGGACGAGCTCGTTTCTGAGATTCTTAATAATATTCAGAATCTCTATAAAGTTGCCAATAAGCGCGAGGTTATGAAGATTCAGGAAGAGTTTTACAGGATTTATACCGAAAGTGATCTTGATGAGCTTAAGCATTACAGCAAGCAGCTTGATATGATTGCGCAGAGCTATAAGGCACAGAGTATATTAGAAGGGAATTAGAATATATGGCGAACGATGTTCGCCGGTACGAAGGTTATTATATTATGAGACTACCTGAAACATATATTAACAGAATTAAAGAGCAACTTGGCGAGGAAGCTTTAAGCTACTTCGCCTGTTTTGATGAAGAGAGGTATCAGGCTTTAAGAGTCAATACACTTAAGATTTCGGTGGAGGATTTTCTAAAGATTTCTCCTTTTGAACTTAATAAGATTCCGTGGACCGATAATGGATTTTATTTTGATGCGGATAAGTACACTCCGTCTAAGCATCCATATTATTCCGCGGGACTTTACTATCTTCAGGAGCCTTCGGCAATGTCTCCGGCGGCTATGCTTCCTATTGAAGATGGTGACAAGGTGCTTGATATGTGTGCTGCGCCAGGAGGCAAGTCTACTGAATTGGGCGCTAAGCTTAACGGTACTGGCGTTTTATATTCTAATGATGTTTCTCAGAGCAGAGCTAGAGCTTTGCTTAAGAATATTGAGCTTTTTGGAATTAAGAATTCTGTAGTGATATCTGAAGAACCCGCTAAGATTCTAAAGAAGCTTAAATGCTACTTTGACAAGATATTAATCGATGCTCCATGCTCCGGAGAAGGCATGTTTCGTAAGGAGAATTCCATTATTAGAAACTGGGAGCAGACTGGGTGTGAATATTATTCAGATATTCAGAAGGATATCATCGTAACAGGTGCTAAGCTTCTCAAAGAAGGCGGTGTGATGCTTTATTCCACTTGTACATTTTCGCCTTTAGAGGATGAAGAGAGCATTCTTCATTTGCTTAAATGTTGTCCTTATATGGAGATTGTTGAATTGCCGATGTATGAAGGATTTGATGTAGGTCATCCGGAGTGGGTTGACGATAAATATAAAGACATGGGCGATGTTTTAGGTGATTTGAAGAAGACCAGAAGGTTATGGCCTCACAGAATTAAAGGAGAAGGGCATTACCTTGCGCTGCTTAGAAAGAGGAGTAGAGCTGAGCTTGACGAGCTTGGAATAGAATATAATCCCGATGATTATAATGAAGCATACGGAAGTTATCCGTATAAGGCATGTAAGCTGAGTGAGGATGCCGTAAGCTTTTTTAACGATTTTAATATAAATGTAGATTACAAGAGAGTTGAGGTTCATGACGGCAGGGTATATTTATCGCCAAAGGATATGGCGGATGTGAGAGGCTTAAGAATACTTAGGTCAGGAGTGTATCTCGGTGATGAGAAGAAGAACAGATTTGAGCCGAGTCAGCCTCTTTCTATGGCTATGGGAAGAGTCGATGGTGATAGAGTTATAGTGTTAGAGCCTGATGATATAAGAGTAGAGAAGTTCCTAAAGGGTGAGACTATTCAGATAGATGATTCAGATAAGAAAGGATATGTGCTTGTTACAGTAAGTAATTATCCTATTGGATGGGGTAAGGCATTGAACGGCAATATTAAGAACAAGATTCCGGCAGGCTGGAGATAGTTTTAATGTTTTGTTAATGTTTACATGGAATTTGAATAAACATTATGATAGAATAATCATATGCTGATATTCGGTAAAAGATTAACTTAGGAGGTGTTACATAATGATTACCGTTTTTAAACGATATGCTGCTTTATTTATGACATTTATTCTTGTAATGTCTTTATTATCTCCGGCATTTAATTATATTAGTGTTAAGGCTGAAGGAGAAGCAGCCGAGGAGAATCAAATCGATAACGAGTGGTTGAACAATGAAGATTTAACAGACTTTGAGAACCAGGGAACAAAATATGATGAGGATGCTGTTAAGAATGTAGTTGATGAAGCTAAGGCTTTAGGCATTCCTAATGCATTTTACAGGCATAATTTTAAAGATGAATATGATGCCAAGAATATAAGTGCTCCGGCGAATATTACCTACAAGGTATCTAAGACCGTGGACAATATTGAAGGATTAGAGACCAACAGTGTAGATACAGGAGTTTTGGCTAATACTAAGATTGATCTTGGTGAATATGATTTTGGAAGCTATAAGGTCGGAAGAGTGGTTTATAATATGCTCGCCAAGAAGAATCTTAAGGGTAAGGGATATTTGTATTTTGGTGAGAGTTCTCAGCCATTTGCCGCTATTAATATCAAAAGATGCGGTGACAATGAGCTAGAGGCAACCAAAAGCCTTTCTGTTGATGTAAGAGGTGCCGCACTTAGCGGTAAAGGGCATATATATTTAAGATTCGAAGCAGATTCAGCCAAAGACAGTTCAGGAGCCATATTAACCAAATCTGGAACAAAGGGATTCTTATACCTTGAGAGCATGTTCTTTACAGAAGGTTCTAATCCTGTTCTTGACTTCGACCTTGATAAGGAAGTCAATACTATCGACCAAATCAACGGTTCTCCTCTTCATACAACGACGGGCTACGGCAATCTTAATGTACAGGTGCCTGACGGGTATAAGTCAGAATACAGCGATGATACCTTTAAGGACGAGACATATGAGCTTGACTACCTTAAAGGACGCGGTAACTCTACATGGCAGACTGACAAGAAACCGTATAAGGTGAAGCTTGACAAGTCGGTTGATATGTTTGGTATGGGCAAATGCAAGCACTGGGTGCTTCTCGCCAACTATTATGACTATACCATGATTCGCAATAAGTTTACATATGACCTTGCAGCCAGACTAGGCCTTAAATACAGTGTTAAGAGTGTCTTTGTTGATGTTGTAATATCAGGTGAATACTGCGGATGCTACCAGCTTTGTCAACAGATAAGAATAGACAAGAACAATGTTAATATCGCTGATTTATCTGAAGATTATCAGAGTGAGGAGCCCGGAATTACAGGAGGATACATAATAACCATGGGTGCTTCATGGCTTACTGAATCTTTGGATGAATCACCTACATTTTCTATTGACGACAATACATTCAGGATAGACAAGCCTGAGTATGACGAGGAATATCCTGAAAAAGCCAAGGAAGCACAGGTCAAATATATAGAAGATTATTTAAATAAGATTGATAAGCTTGTCAATGATACATCGGCTGACGCATCGGCAGATTCGTCCGTGAATGCAAGCGATAACGCATCAAAGGAATCATGGCGTGACTACATGGATGAGCAGTCGCTTATTGATTATTATTGGATTCAGGAATTCTCTAAGAACGGTGACGCATATTCCGGAAGCAGTACATATATGTATAAGGACAGAAATGACAAGCTTTATTGGGGACCTATATGGGACTTTGACTATGTTGCTTGGGGCGCTGACAGCACGAGCAGCAGCAAGATTAAGCTTGATTATTCTGCATTTGACATAGGAGAGAGAGCGCCTTGGGTTATGTTTCTTTCTAAATATGACAAAGAATTTAAGAATAATATGATAAAAAGATGGGAAGTATTTAGAAAAGAGATGGTTGATGCGATAAAGGACGGCGGAATAATCGACCAATACGCAAAAAAGATGTATATCCATGCTCTTTCTAATTATCAGGTGAGATATTCTAACCTTATGGGTTCTGAAATGAAGGAAGGTACCGACGACAACGGCGTAAGTTACTACCAAAATGCAAGCGGCGACCCTTACACTCTTAATTATTATAACGAGGTTGAACGGTTTAAGGATGATATCCGCGACGGTTTAAGTATCACTGACAGGGATATTGATTATTTAGGCGTTGACCCTGTTTTTGAGCCTGCTAAGTTCTATGTTGATGACAAGCTTGTCGCTGAAGTACATTTTGACCCTGTAAAATTAAGATTCTTAGATAGCGAGATGCCAAAGGACCCTGTTAAGGATGGATATGTTTTTGACGGCTGGTACTTTATCGGTGAAGAAGGCGGAGAGGTTCAATATGACCCGACTTCATCAGTTTATATGCGTGTAAATGCCGGATTATATAAGCCTCGTGATATATATGCTAATTTTATCAACAAGAAGGATTATAAGAACGATACAGTAATTAAATTTAACTCTGACAAGTATTATGTACCTGTAGTGTCTGCTGATGGTGAAGTAAGTACCGAGTACTTTGATATGCTGTCTTATCTTGGGGTATATCCTGAAGGTATAAGCTCAAGCAAAATAAAGTGGTCATACGGCAGTGATATTAATCACCTTATACCTATTAAGGAGATGGATACATTTTCATTTGAGAAGGAAGGTACATATATAGTTGTTGCAGAGTATAATAACTGCAAAACCAGTACCACGGTTATTGTTGAGAGTGAGGACAAGATGTGTCTTCCTGATGATTTTAAAGCAAGGAAGAATATCAAAATGGCTAAAGGCAGCCTGTCTAACCTTGGTATAACCCTTGACAGCAAGAATATGCATCCTTATTACAGAGGATTTAACTTAATTACATATAAATCAGAAGACCCCGATATCGCCGAAGTCAACAGCTTGGGTGTAGTCATGGGTAAGAAGAAGGGTACAACAACCATATACTCTATCCTTACAAAGGAGGACGATACTACAGTTATCAGGTCAACCAACGTGACTGTAGGCGATGCTTTGCCTGATGCTGTAAATGTTAAATCAATTAAGAAACAAGGTAAGACAAAGCTTAAGATATCTCTTAATAAGTCTAAAGGCGCTAAAGGCTATCAGATTGCAGTATATAAGTCTTTAGCCAATGCCGAAGCTGATAAGAATGCGATTATTAAGAAATATACCAAAAAGACCGGTCTTACACTTAAATCCAAAAAGCTTAAGAAATGCAAGAAGCTATATGTCAAGATGAGGGCATATAACTATAACGGCAAGAGTAAGCAATATAACGACTGGACAGTTAAGAGCATGTAATTTATAAGACAGGATAAGAGAGGAATAATCTTTTTATCCTGTCTTATTGCTTATTTTATAAATTATGCTTGACAATATATATATGTGATGATAATATATCAAGGTATGCCGCTCAGTTAGGTTTAAGTGCTTTATGCCACCGTAAGCTGGCGAGATTTAATTTAGGAGGTGCTATATGTACGCGATTATAGCAACAGGCGGAAAGCAGTATAAGGTTTCCGAGGGTGATACCATTAAGGTTGAGAAGCTTGGTCTTAGCGAGGGTGACAAGTATACCTTCGATCAGGTGCTTATGGTAAGCGATTCTGACGTTAAGATAGGTAACCCTACCGTGGCTGGTGCTAGTGTTGAGGCTTCTGTTGTAGAAGAAGGCCGTGACAAGAAAGTCATCGTCTACAAGTACAAGAGAAAGCTCGGCTATCACAAGAAGAACGGCCATAGACAGGCTTATACTAAGCTTACAATCGACAAGATTAACGCTTAATAATTATGATTAAAGTTACATTTTATGAGAGCCCTAACGGCCTTGTTAAGAAGATGAGGTTTGAAGGGCATGCCGGATATGCTGACCATGGACATGACATAGTTTGTTCAGCGGTTTCGATGTTATTTATTAACACGGTTAATTCCATTGAGAAGCTTACAAGTTGTAAGTTCAAGATGGATGAAGATAACAAATCCAATCGATATACTGTGACATTTGCCGATGAATACGGTGATGATGTCAAGATTTTGATTGACTCGCTTAAATTAGGTTTAGATACGGTGGTTGGTGAGTACGGCAGAGAATACCTTTTAATTACCTTAAAGGAGGTGTAGATATGATTAAGTTAAACCTTCAGTTATTCGCACATAAGAAAGGAATGGGTTCTACTAAGAACGGTAGAGATTCAGAGTCTAAGAGATTAGGTGCCAAGAGAGCAGACGGACAGTTTGTTAAGGCTGGTAACATTTTATACAGACAGCGTGGTACTAAGATTCATCCTGGTGTTAATGTAGGTATCGGTGGTGATGATACATTGTTCGCTTTAACAGATGGTATCGTTCGCTTCGAGAGAAAGGGTAGAGACAAGAAACAGGTTTCTATCTATCCTGCTGAGAGCAAGTAATTGATTATTTGTAGGCTGTCGGATATTATTCGGCAGCCTTTTGTTATTGATATGGAGATAATACTATGTTTGCAGATAGAGCTAAGATATTCATAAGCTCCGGCAAAGGCGGAGACGGACATGTAAGCTTTAGAAGAGAGCTTTATGTACCTGATGGTGGTCCGGACGGCGGAGATGGCGGTAACGGTGGAGATGTTATATTTGTTGTTGATCAGGGTATGAACACGCTTAATGATTATCGCCACAAACAGAAATATAAAGCCGAAGACGGTGAAGAAGGCGGCAAGAGAAGGTGTCATGGTAAGAACGGTGCTGACATTGTCTTGAAGGTGCCACCCGGAACTGTTATCAAGGATTTTGAGACCGGTAAGGTTATCCTTGATATGGCAGACAAGACTGAGCCTCAGCATTTACTTAAAGGAGGAAGAGGCGGCAAGGGTAATATGCATTATGTTACCTCTGTCATGCAGGCTCCTAAGTATGCTCAGCCGGGACAGGAAGCTACTGAGCTTTTCGTTACATTGGAGCTTAAAGTTATTGCTGATGTCGGTTTAGTAGGTTTCCCTAATGTCGGTAAGTCTACATTCTTAAGTTCAACCACCAATGCAAGACCTAAGATTGCCAATTATCATTTTACTACTCTTAATCCTAATCTCGGTATTGTGGATATGGGTGAGGAGAGTTTCTGTATTGCTGATATTCCGGGTATTATCGAGGGTGCATCAGAGGGTATTGGTCTTGGGTTTGAATTCTTAAGACATATTGAGAGATGTAGAGTTATCGTTCATATGGTTGATGCCGCAGGCGTTGAAGGAAGAGATCCTATCGCTGATATTAAGGCTATCAATAAAGAGATTGAAGCTTATAATCCTGAGATTCTAAAGAGACCACAGGTTATTGCCGCCAACAAGATTGATGCTTTATATGATGTTGACAGTGCAATAGCCAAGATTAAAGAAGAGTTTGAGCCGACCGGAGTTAAGGTTTATCCTATATCATGCGTTAGCGGACAAGGCATTAAAGAGCTTAAGTATCATATTTTAGAACTCCTTAAACAATGTCCTAAAGAAACTTTGATTTTTGAGCAGGAGTACGAGATTACCAGAAAGAATCACAGTGATGACTCTATCATTTGCGAGATGGTTGAACCTCATGTATATAGTGTAACAGGCGAGAAGGTAGAGAGAATGCTTGGTTATACTAATCTTGAGGATGAGAGAGGATTTGAGTTCTTCCAGAAGTTCATGAAGGAGAACAAAGTTTTCGAAGAATTAAAGGAACTCGGTTTAGAGGAAGGCGATACCGTAAAGGTTTCGGATCTTGAGTTTGAATATTACGATTAGTGAGGGATATTTATGTCTTTAAACAGCAAAGAAAGAGCTTACCTTATGAGTTTAGCTCATTCGCTTGATCCTATATTTAATGTGGGTAAGGGTAGCGTGACACCTGAGATGATTGATGGTATTGCTGCTGCATTAGAGAAGCGAGAGCTTATTAAGATAGGTGTTTTGAAGAATTGTGCCAACGATCCTAGGGATATAGCTGAGGTTGTATCTGAGCGTACACATTCATCAGTTGTTAAGGTTATCGGCAAGAAGATTATTCTATATAAACGCAACAACAAGGATCCTAAGATAGAATTTCCTAAGAAATAAGGATTGATATGAAGAAGATTGGTATATTAGGCGGAACATTTAATCCTATTCATAACGGACATTTGCTTATTGCCAAGCATGCTCTTATTGAACTTGAGCTTGACTCTGTTCTTGTTATGCCTAACCATCATCCGCAGTACAGGAGTATTGAGGGTGTAAGTGATGAAGACAGGATTAATATGATTAAGCTGGCAATTAAAGATGAAGAAGGGTTTATTTACTCTGATGTTGAGATTCTAAGAGAAGGCGCTACTTATACGGTTGATACATTAAGGCAGCTGAAGGAGTTATCTCCTGATGACGAGTTCTACTTTATAATGGGTGCGGATTCGTTGATGTATTTTGATAAGTGGAGGTCTCCTGATGAGATTGTTCGATTATCTAACATTTTAGTTGCAGTACGTGGTGAGGATGATATTGATAAATGTCTAAAGAAGATTAAAGAGCTTGGATACGGCAATCGTATAACCATGCTAAAAAGCCCGAATACTGTCATTTCCTCAAGTAATATAAGAGAAAGAGTAAGAGATGGCTTAGATATTGGCGAACTTGTTCCTGATAGTGTAGAAGATTACATCATTAAGCATGGCTTATACATTTGATTTCTTTTATAAATTGTGCGATAATTAGTTTTTGAGGTGACTTTAAGTATGAATATTAATGATATGAAGAAGAGACTTAAGGATGATCTTAACAAGAAGAGATATGAGCATACCTTAGGCGTTGCATACACTGCTGCCTCAATGGCTATGTGTTATGGCGTGGATGTCAATAAAGCGCTTATTGCAGGACTGTTGCATGATAGTGCTAAGTGTTTGTCTGACAAGGAGAAACTTAAAGCGGCTAAGAAATATAAGGTTGAGATTACCGATGCCGAGAGAGAGAATCTGGAGTTGCTTCACGCTAAGTTGGGAGCAGAGTTTGCTGCTGATTATTACGAGATAGATGATGAAGAGATTCTTTCTGCTATAAGATGCCATACGACAGGTAAGGCTGATATGTCGCCTTTAGAGGAGATTATATTTATTGCAGATTATATTGAGCCTAACAGGAAGGAACTTCCGGGTATGGATGAAGTTAGGTTCCTTGCATTTCATGACAGAACAAGTTGTATTGTTAAGATTATTGAGAATACGCTTAAGTACTTAGAGGGCAAGAAGAGTCTGATTGATGATGCCTCTAGGGAGACTTACGAATATTATATTAAGAAACAGGAGAGTAACAATGCATAATAATTCCAAAGAGATGGCTAAGCTTGCATATAAGGCTATGGATGACAAGCTTGCCAAGAATATTAAGATTATTGATATTTCTAACATTTCCATAATTGCCGATTATTTTCTTATAGCTGACGGTAGCAATAAGAACCAGCTTCAGGCTATTACTGACAATGTGGAAGAGATGTTAGGTAAGGCTGGATTTATTCCTAAATCAATAGAGGGTAAGCAGTCTACTACATGGATTCTATTGGATTACGGTGATATTATTGTTCATGTGTTTAATGCTGAGGACAGAGGCTTTTATGATCTTGAGAGAATCTGGAAAGACGGAATAGAAGTGTCTGTTGATAGCTTATAGTATATTATTGGAGGGGTATTATGAAGTCAAGAATAGGATTTTATCATAAGTTTTCACTCGTTATATTGTTTTTTGCTATTGTAGCTGTTGTATGTACAGTCGGAAGTGTTGTTATAAGCATTAAGAGTAACAAGGGATATGAAGATTGTAAACTTACAGCAACAGCATCTTTAGGAAGCTGTGTTAAGCAGGAAGACGGCAAGAATACCTTATATTATGGTGTTTATACATTTGTCTATAATGGTAAGACCTGGCATTTTATGAATAACACATATTATACGGATGAATCTAAGGTTCCTAAGACGGTTACTATTAAGCATAATGCTTTTACCAGTAATGAAGATCTTAAAGCTACAGTTAAGTATGACAGGACATTTTCAATTCCGTTTATATATGGTGCGATTGCTATAGTTTTGGGGTTACTCTTTATTGTATTCTGGGGGAATTACTCTGATGAGAGAACTTTAGCTTTAGCTAAGGCCAATGTCAACAATTCGCAGGATGTTGAACTTGATAAGGTTCTTGCGGAAGAGGATGTCGAGAGTGAAGAGTGATATATTATAAGATCCTTCGCGGAGCGAAGAATCTTAAAAACCGGTAGGTTATCCTACCGGCTTTTTTATATAATCTGGGAAGCCATTATGGCTTTAATTGCTTCAAATAAGTGTGGTTTAAGCTCGTCGATTGGGACGGGCTTTTCTTCTAATATAGAGGTATAACATGTACCACTAACCAATTCCACTATCATATATATAGCAATCTCCGGAGATTTAAACCTTATATCCGTAGTCTCCTGTACATGCTGATAGAGCTTGGCAATGTTGAATCCATCCGCTTCTATTGCCGATTCATCTGCTAAAGCCTGATGAATCACGCCATAATTAAGGTTCTTAGCTATAAATCTAAGCATTAATGTGTCTTCGACGAATTGATTGATAACACTGTCTGTAAATATAATTACTCTATCTTCAAGGGTATTAGCATTGTCACTGTTATTGACTACCTCGTAGGCCTTGTTACAGATCTCTTGTCCTTTCCTGGCAATAAGCTTATTCCTAATGTCGTATTTATCTTTAAAGTAAAGATAGAAGGTGCCTTTGGCAACCCCTGCATCTGAAGCAATATCAGAGATTGAGGTCTTAGAAAAACCCTTGGTTGTAAACAGGTCAAATGCCTTATTGTAGAGGGTTTCGAGCTTATGTTGTTTCTTGACTTCTCTTTTAGATTGGGTAATTACTGACATATAATCAATCCTTTTTCATTTGCTTTATTATCCCATTATACATTTTTTTTGAGAAATGTCAAAATAAATATTGACCGATGGTCATATTTGTGTTAGTATACCCATGATAAGAAATGACCGATGGTCATTTATATGATAAAGAGATTTTATTTAAGGAGGCGTATTTTATGGGCGTTAAGATAGGAAAGGGTATTGTGAAGTTTAGAGTTCCAATATTCATTATCTCGCTTATATTACTTATTCCTGCTGCGATTGGTTATCTTAAGACTAAGGTTAATTATGATATCTTATCATATCTTCCTAAGGATATAGAGACTATGGTTGGGCAGGATATCATGCTTGATGAGTTTGGAACCGGAGCTTTCTCAATGGTTATGGTTGACGGGATGGAGCTTCAGGATGTTTCGGAGCTTAAGAAGAAGATTGAGGATGTTGACCACGTCAATAAGGTTGTGTGGTATGACTCATTTGCAGATTTATCGGTGCCGATGAGTATGATTCCCGATGAGCTATATAATAAGTTCAATAACGGTGATTCAACGATGATGATGATTACTTATGACACCGGAACTTCTGATTCGGAGACAATGCAAGCTATTAAGGATATCAGAAAGCTTACTACGACTCAGGTTTATGTAAGCGGCATGTCAGCGGTTGTTGCCGATACCAAGGATCTATGTGATAAGGAGACACCGATATATGTTGCTATAGCGGTTGCTTTATCATTTCTTGTATTATCGCTTACAATGGATTCATTTATCATACCGTTGTTGTTCTTGTTAAGTATAGGAATGGCTATAGTATATAATCTTGGTACCAATCTTTTTTTGGGACAGATTTCATATATCACCAAGGCGCTTACCGCGGTGTTGCAGCTCGGAGTTACAATGGATTATTCAATCTTCTTGTGGCACAGCTACAAGGAATATCAGGAGAGATATCCGGGTGAGAAAGATAGAGCAATGGGACATGCGATATCTAATACATTTACATCGGTGTTCGGTAGTTCATTTACTACGATTGCAGGTTTCATTTCCCTATGTTTTATGAGCTTTACGTTGGGTCTTGATCTTGGAATAGTCATGGCTAAGGGTGTATTAATCGGTGTTGTTGCTTGTGTTACCGTGCTTCCTTCAATGATTATGATATTTGACAAGGCGATTGAGAAGACATCTCATAAGACCTTGCTTCCAAGTTTTGAATTTGCGTCAAGATTCGTTACTAAGCATTATGTAATCTTTGCAGTTCTTTTGGTTGTGCTTATTGTTCCTGCTATATATTGTTACAGAAATACAGGCGTGTATTACAATCTTGATTCGACTCTTCCTGAGGAACTGGAGTGTATTCAGGCAAATGAAAAACTGTCCGAGCAGTTTAATATGAACGCTGTAGACATGATTCTTATTAATTCTTCAGTTGACGATAAGGACGTCAGAGAGATGTGCGATAAGATAGAGGATGTTGACGGTATGTCATTTGTTATCGGATTAGATAACATTGTCGGGCCTACAATTCCAAAGGATATGCTTCCTGATAGAATCAAGGAGATATTTGAGAGCAAGGATTACAAGATGATTCTTGCCGGAACTGAATACAAGGTTGCTTCTGATGAAGTTAACAAGCAGTGTTCGGTTCTTTCGGATATTATAAAATCTTACGACAAGAACGGTATGTTGGTTGGTGAAGCGCCTTGTACGAAGGATCTCATCGATATTACAGATACGGATTTCAAGACGGTTAGCATTGTGTCGATTGGAGTAATATTTATCCTGATATTCTTCATTTTCAAATCAATATCGCTTCCGATTATTCTTGTTGCAACTATTGAATTTGCTATATTTATTAACATGGGTATTCCTTACCTCACCGGTACGAAGCTTCCTTTCGTTGCTTCGATTGTTATAGGAACCATACAGCTTGGTTCGACTGTGGATTACGCTATATTAATGACTACCCGTTATAAGAAAGAGAGAGGACTTGGCAAGAGCAAGAAAGAGGCTGTTTCGATTGCTCATGGTGCTTCAATCGATTCGATTATTGTAAGTGCGCTGTCGTTCTTCTCGGCTACATTTGGTGTAGGTGTATATTCTGAGATAGATATGATCAGTTCTCTATGTATATTGATGTCAAGGGGCGCAATTATCAGTATGTTTGTCGTACTTCTTATTCTGCCTTCAATGTTTATGATTTTTGATAAGGTTATATGCGCGACAAGTATTGGTTTTAAGCCTAAGAATAAGAGTATCAGTCCTAAGAATACTTCTATAGAAGCGTAAGTATATGAATGATAGAAAGGAGTCTTACTTATGAAGACGGTTTATAAGAGAGTTTTAGCAATAGTTATGGCGATTGCGGTTGCATTTTCATTCTGTAACGTATCTAATATTTCAAGTTCGAACGTTATTGCAAATGCTACCAAAGAAGATAAAGATCAGCTTAAAGACGCGATTGATTCCACCAAGAGCAGTGATGATGTCAATAAATCAGAGACTGTATATGTTAAGGCAGACGCCAATGGAGGTGTGACCGAAATTACAGTATCAGACTGGCTCAAGAATCCTGAGGGTGCTGATGTTTTAGAGGATGCTTCTGATCTTACTGACATTGAAAATGTTAAAGGTAAGGAGGAGTTCGAAGGTTCTTCTGATACAATGAAGTGGCATGCCAACGGTAATGACATTTATTATCAGGGCAAGACCGATAAGGAGCTTCCCGTTGATGTAAATATTTCTTATAAGTTAAATGGCAAGGAAGTTACCGCTGAAGAGATTGCGGGACAGAGTGGCGACGTGGAGATAACATTTACCTATAAGAACAAGGAGACCAGGAAGGTTAAGGTTGATAATAAGGAATACAATGTTAATGTTCCTTTTACTGTAATGAGTGGCATGATTCTTAAGGGTAAGAATTTTTCAAATGTAACTGTTGATAACGGTAAAGTAATATCTGACGGCGACAAGAGCATAATTGTAGGATACGCTATGCCCGGACTTTCAGACAGCTTAAAGCTTTCTGATTTCGAGTCAACCAAGGACGTTGAGATTCCTGAGTCTGTGACGGTTAAGGCAGAAGCTAACAAGTTCAAGCTTGATATGACTATGACTGTTATTTCTACTAATCTTTTGGATAGCGTTGATATTACTAATGTTAATTCTATCGATGATATCAAAGATGATTTGGAAGAACTCAATGACGCTTCTAATCAGTTGGTTGATGGTACTGGAGATCTTAAGAAGGGCGCTGATAAGCTCAATGACAAGTTCTCTGATTATTCTGACGGAGTTAAGACACTTGTTAAAGGACTTAACAGTGCAGGTGATGGAACAGACAAGCTTTATGACGGTGCTTCAAGTCTTTCAAGCGGAGCTAAGAAGCTC
>CAMVPR010000008.1 GCA_947169385.1 uncultured Lachnospiraceae bacterium
ACCTGTTAGTTGTCAAAATCCGCTCGAAAATTCGGATAAAAGTACGAATTTCTATTCATTCCTGTAATTATTTATTTTAAAAAAACTGCTATGTACCCATTGAGTGCTTAACACATAATAAAAGAACAGTGAATATTCCACTGTTCTCTTAAAAAAACATATTACATTCCGAATGAGCTTTATCCTCCGAAGAAGGTTAACACTTCTATAGTTATGTCAAACTATCATACATCGAACTTGTATTAACTTGGGTGTAACTTCCATCCGCCTGGTACGAGCGGTTACCTGACGCCTTATTAGCGGCATTGCCGGAAATGTTGGCAATCGAAGAAGCATCCGATGCAACTCTTGATGCGTATGAGTTGCTTCCCTTAAAAAGAGTCTTAACCGTTGACATATCTGCCTTCTTAAAAGCATCTTCATCGATAGACAACTTGTTGTCATCTCCAATCTTAATACCCACATCTTTAAGAAGATTAGAACTGATCTCAGTTCTCTTGGTCATGCTGACTGCCCTTCTCAACACAGATTCATTGTCAACCTTGACCGCTGAATCAAGAACTTCATTGTAACTCTTAACGAAATCCTCAGCAGCCTTATAAAGAGAATCTCTGTCGTAATCTGTAGTAGTTGTCTCATTGCCGTCAGCATCTTTGGTAGTCTTCTTGACCTTGTCAAAATTCATATGACTTAAAGACTCTGCGGATGTCTTAAGATTCTTGGCCATATCTCTGGCATTAACCAAACCGGTTGTAGCCTTAGCTGACTCCTCAGACGAAGAATCCATATTGTTGTAGTAGGCCTTGACAAGCTTAGAATAGCTTCCGCTCCTCATGAGACCGTAGTCTCCTAAGCTTCCCGCTAAATTGCCAAATGTAGGCGAACTTGAACTTGGTAAAATGCTTGGGGCCGATGACTTAGACGTGTTATTACCTGTACCAAAATACGATTGTATCATCGCAGTATTCTGAGCTTCGATAGCTCTTAATTGACTTCTATAATCAAAATCAGACATACATATCCCTCCTTGTGAACAAAAAAACGGTCTTCCATGACACATAATTACAGTCTTCTAAGTATATTATCGGTCGTTTTCATACTAAAGTCAATAGAAGAAACATAAATAATTTAACATTTTCGTCGAATAAGTACCCAATGGAGGACTGGCCCCACTTTGTACTTATTAATTCACTTCTTCGATTCCTGTTATGTCAGGAATTGCTATGATTGAATAGTTGGTATGATAAATGACAAAGCCCGGCTTAGCTCCGTTAGGCTTCTTGATATTACCCCTAACCGTGTAGTCAATCTCAACCTTGGAATCAGTGCGCCCTTTAGAATAGTAAGCTGCAAGCCGAGCAGCTTCCTCGTAAGTCGCATCCGGAACATCCTTGTCCGTACCTAGCTTCACGATAACGTGCGAACCCGGGATATCATTGGCATGAAACCACAAATCCCCTGCATTTGCAAGCTTAAACGTAATCTCATCATTCTGAAAATTATTCTTGCCTACATACATATGGTACCCGTCAGAAGATATATAATGCAGCGGCTTACTCTTGGCCTCCTTGACCTTCTTGCCACCCCTACTCTTCTTCATATAACCGCAAAGAGCAAGCTCCTCCTTAATCTCGGTAAGGTCCTTCTCATTTAAGGCCATATCAAGCGCAACTTGTATTGATTGCAAATGCTTAAACTCCGCTTCAGTCTCCTTGGTAAGGTCCGACAAAGCCTCATAGGTACGCTTCAGCTTGTTGTATCTGTTGAAATATTTCTGCGCATTGTCGCTAACCGATATGTCCGGGTCTAAAGGAATCTCAATATCTTCATTAGTATAGTAGTTAAGTGCCACAAATGACTTCGCTCCGGCAGGAACACTGTACCCATAAGTATTAATCAGTTCCCCGTACACCTTGTATTTGTCGCGCTTTTCGGTGCTCTTAAGCTGCTTAAGCTGAAGGTCAAGCTTCTTAGCCGTCCTCTCAACTGCGGTCGCCACGATATGTCTAAGCTCACCCGACTTCTGCCTGATACGAGTTATGATATTCTTCTCGGCGTAATAGCTCTCCAAAACATCCGAAATGCTATCCATAGCCTTGATATCCTCATCCTTAAACGATGTGAGCTTAATCGAAGAATACTCAACCGGGTTGCCATTCTCGTAGGCAATCATAGGATAGAAATTCCCTGAAGCTATATCATTTCTAACCTCATCAAACACTTTATATAATCTGTCAAATACTGACTCATCAAGCGACGAAACCGAGCTGTCTGCGTCGATTCCGGCCCTGTAACATATCTCTGATGCTGTGACCGGACTGATTCCGTTAAGTGTGCCGTATAACCATTTCATAACCGAGTATGGCTTAGTCTCAATCGAACTTTGAAGTTCATCAAATGTTACTTTCATAGGGTCGAGCTTGTCCGATGGCGGGAATGTATAATCACGCCCCGGAAGTACCTCTCTAACCGAACTGACTAACAAGCTGATACGCTTAATGCTGTCCAATATCTTATACTCATTATCCACGAAAATGATATTGCTGTGCTTTCCCATAATCTCAACCAGAAGGTGCTTAGTACACAGGTCCCCCATCTCGTCTCGGTGCTCAACCTCAATGTCCACAATCCTCTCGAAGTTCGGTTGTGTGACCGATACAATTCTTCCCGAGCCTATATGTTTTCTTAAAAGCATACAGAAGTTAGGAGCCGTCATAGGGTTCTCCTTGTTCTTAGAAACCATGTATATAAGTGGGAGTGACGCAGATGCCGAAAGGTACAATCTCCTTGTCTCTCCTTCGTTCTTGATAACCAGAAGAAGTTCATCCTCCTCCGGTTGATATATCTTATTAATTCTTCCGTTCACGATAAGATTGTTCATATCGTGAACCAAATTGGCAATAACCACTCCGTCAAAAGCCATACTATCTCCTCCAAAAACAATTGCCCTTCTTTATAGAAGGGCAAATATTATATCTTTATTCACTTGCGTCCCCACTTGCTTCTTCACTATGCAAATGATAAAGTGATCTACTCTTAAACGTAAACTCCGGAGTCTTGACCTCATCCTTGATCTCTGATAAGTAGTACCAAGGATCCCCATTCTCGTGAGCATCATTCTTAAGAATCTCGATATCCTGTCCCGGATTGCCACCTGCAGCAAGAAGGAAGCACTTATCTCCATTGCCATCCTCTGCAACATCAACAACCATAGCAAGCGCGCCGGAATCAGTATTGATAAAGTAATCTCCAACCGAGATATTCTCAATCTTAATCTTGTCACTGCTCTTAAGAAGAACATTCTTATCGCTATAAGCGAAATACATCGCAAGATAATCATTCAACGCATCATAATCATCAGCAACCTTAGAACCTGCAGTCCACTGAGCTGCGTTGTCATTAAATGAAACTCGCTCACCGTTGGCCCATCTGTCGAAATCAAGAGTAAATCCGTTAACCATCATAAACTTCATGTTGGCGTAGTCTTTATTGGTCCAGAAATACTCAGCATAAAGCCTCATAATCGAACTAGCAAACTGCTGAAGATTGTTACCATCCAAGTAAAGGTTAAGCACCGCACAATGCGCATCCTGATTCTCCTTAGGAGAGGTGGTGTAATACATAGTCTTAGCGCCGTCTTCCTTGACCGGAAGGCTTCTCATGAACGCCTCTATATCAAGCGGTGCAGCCAAATCATTAGATCTAGGCGCAGCCTTGGTATCTGTCGCTCCCTCCTCGGTAGTAGCCGCATCATCACTAGCTACATCAGGCTCATCATCAATAGCAGCAACCTCGTCATCCGGCAACTCCTCATCCTCAGGCGCTACATAATTCACTCTGTAATACCCGTTAGGAGTATCTATCCTACCACCCAAAGTGTCCTTGTCGGCATTGATAAAATCAGCCAACTCGTTCTGCTCCTTGAAAGCTTCAGTAGTAGTTGTAGCCTCTTCTGTTGTTTCATCCTTAGCATCGGCTGAAGCCACAAGGTCTCTCTCTTCCTTAAGAACGTTCCACTGTTCATCAATGAACGCGCACCCTGTAAACGAAAACGCAACAGCTAACGAGAGTACAAATGCAACCAGTCGTTTGTAATACTTAAACATAAATCTACATCCTATCATATAAATCACGGTAAATGTTAGCTGAATTCTGCCATGACCAGTCAACCGACATACCTCTCTCAACTATTCTGTCCCAATTCTCACGCTGATCGTAGTAAACATGCTTAGCATAGTTAATCTGGTTAAGCATCTCATGAGCGTTGTAATTGGTAAATGTAAATCCTGTTCCGGTCTGCTCATATTCATTATATGGCCAAACAGTATCTTTAAGACCACCGGTCTCTCTGACAATAGGAACAGTACCATATCTAAGAGACATAAGCTGTGTAAGACCGCATGGCTCGAAACGGCTAGGAACAAGCATCGCATCCGCTGCAGCATAAATCTTATGAGATCTCTCATCAGAATAGTAAATGTTAGCAGAGACTCTGTCTCCGTAAATACTCTGGAAGTATCTGAAAGAGTTCTCGTATCTCTCATCACCGGTACCAAGAATAACAAACTGAGTATCAGGAGTACATATCTCATTCATAACGTAATTAACAAGATCTAATCCCTTCTGGTCAGTAAGTCTTGAAATGATAGCTATCATAAAATGATAATCGTCAACAGGAAGTCCAAGTTCCTCCTGGAGTGCACGCTTGTTGGCGCGCTTCTGCTCCCTGAAATTACTTACATCATAGTTAAATGCAATCTTAGGATCGGTCGCAGGATTATATGTATCGTAATCGATACCGTTGACAATACCCCACAATCTCTCGTGTCTCATGCGAAGTAATCCGTCCAATCCCTCGCCGTAGTACGAAGTCTGAATCTCACCCGCATAAGTGTTACTAACTGTGGTGATATAGTCAGAATAAACGAGACCACCTCTTAAGAGGTTGGCGTTCTGATGCTCCTTCAATACGCCCATATTCTGATATGGATCAACCAATCTGCCCGGCTGGAAGCACTCATCAGGAAGAGATGTAATACCCTGAATATGAGGAACATTCCAAATACCCTGGAACTGAAGGTTATGAATAGTCATAACTGTTCTTATACCCCAATAGAAACCATTGCCCTGGAAAATAGTATTGAGATAAACAGGAACCAAAGCAGCCTGCCAATCATGACAGTGAATGATATCCGGCTTAAAATCCACAACCGGAAGAATAGAAAGCGCAGCCTTAGAGAAGAATGCGAATCTCTCCAAATCCTGGAACATATCATAATAAGGCACTGAGCCTCCAAAATACTGTTCATTGTCGATGAAATAGTAATAGATTCCATCAATCTGTAATGACTTGACACCAACATAGAGATTCTCACCATGCTGATCCATATAGAAGTATGCAGTGGTAATCATCTTCTCTCGGTATTCCCAAGGAATACAATGATAATTAGGGATAACTACTCTTATATCATAATATCTCTTATCAAATATCTTAGGTAACGTGCCGACAACATCTGCCAATCCTCCTGTCTTGACAAAAGGCACACATTCTGACGCGACAAAAAGTATCTTCTTCATAGTTAAAGCTACCTCCTAAAGTATAAGTCAAAAACTATTATCATTTTAACATATTAAGATAATTCTTGCCACTAGAAAATGATATAATCTTACCACATATACTCTTTTTCGAGAGAATTGATTACCACCCTGAAAAACTCACTGTTTTTGGGACAATTCCACGCACCGATTTCGCTGTAGCCCCACAGACATTTAAAATAATCCTGGTTACCGCACTCCCATGTTTTTCTGATAGCAACTCTTAACGCTTTCTCGGTTGATGTGCTTTTGCAACCCATACTCTCAGACACGATATCATAAAGCTCCATAACTCCATTCTGCATATGATTTTCCTTGAGCATTTCGTAATTAAGGGCGGTCTCAATGTATCTGTAACCTTTGTATTTGACATTTGCCCCCATAACCGAGAGCTCGTGCGACACAATCCTCCTTATACGTTCAGGATTCCTAAGGTGATCCTCATTGCCGTAATAAGCTTCATTCTCCTTAAGTAAGCTTTCTCCTATTCCGCCGTGTCTGTTCTTGGTAACATAATTCTTACCGCGATAGTAATCAACCGCCCGCTCAAGTTGCCTTCCAAGAACAACATCCTGAAGTGGAAAAGCGTGACATTGCATAACGATGTCATTCTTGGCAATCATAGACAGCGCCTCCGGAAAGAAATAATAGCCCACGAAAAAGCTTGGTGCTTCGTCTTTCATGACCTTCACGATACTCTCAATCAGCGTGATACAGTCCATTCCGGGCATCATAGCCTCAACAAATACGACATCCGGACAGAGCTTTCTGATCCGCTTATACGCTTCCTCTCCCTCGTTAACTACAGCAACAATGTCAAATGCAGGTACCCTGTGCATCACCCTCACCACCTGCTTTCGCATGTCCTCACTGTTAATTGCAATAACCGTCTTTAGTGAATAATCTTTCATGTCCCGCCTCCATAAGCCGATATCTAGTTATTATACCGTTTGGTATATTGAGCGTATTATATACCCTGAAAATGCTTGTTTCAATACATTTTAGGATGTTTCTATGATGTTCATACCAATGTTTGTGCACGCTACATACAAGTGATATTCGGTATTACAATGTGACAGGAGTGAGAATTGTCGTAATTACGGTGTGGCTGTGATAATAGGATTCAAAAAAGCGACGCACCTCGTGCGCCGCTTATTCTAAAATCCTTTCTTTTTGGCTGATGCCAGATCCTTCATCTCCTTGGCATTATCCCTTACAGTATCCGTAATCTCCGCACCGCCAAGAAGTCTTGCAAGCTCATCAATAGCCTCGTCATCGTAAAGCCTGTCAATCGTAGTCTTAGTGGAATCCTCATCAGAACTCTTCTCAATCTTAAAGTGTGTATCCGCCATAGCCGCAATCTGTGGCAAATGAGTGATGCATATAATCTGATGCTTAAGACTTATTTCGTTAAGCTTCTCAGCAACCATCTGCGCTGTTCTTCCACTGACACCCGTATCAATCTCGTCAAATATGAGAGTCGGGATACTGTCTGCATCGGCAAGAACTGTCTTGATTGCAAGCATTATCCTTGAAAGCTCACCACCGGAAGCAACCTGTGAAACCGGTGACAGAGTAACACCCGGATTGGTAGAAATCATAAACTCAACATCATCAATACCGGTTGATGACATCGCTTCAGCTTCATTGACCGCAATCTCAAATGCAACCTGCAGAAAATTAAGCTCGATAAGTGCCTGCTTAATCTCCTCGCCCATCTTAACCGCAGCCTTCTTTCTGATCTTGGATAGCGCCTTGGCTATAGCTTCCAACTCACTCTCAGAAGATTCAAGCTTATCCTCTAGTTCCTTGATATACCCTTCAATATCACCCATCTTCTCAAGCTCTGCTTCTTTAGAATCAGCATACTTAAGAATCATCTCGATATCACTGCCGTACTTACTCTTAAGGTGATTGATGACATTTACCCTGTCTTCAAGCTCCTTAAAATTAATATCGTCAAAGCTCATGTCCTCAACATAAGAAGACATCTCCCTGTTAAAATCCGACACAAGAGAATCAATCTGATTAATCTCGTCATAAAGACTCTTAGTCGTCTCATCTATATCGGAAATGCTGCTCATAGCATGAATACACTCACTGATTAACGACTGGATGCTGACATTGGAATCACCTGAAATCAAGTTAGACACAGTGCCCATCGCCTCGATAATCTCTCTTGCGTGCGCCTGTCTCTTGTACTGTTTCTCAAGCTCGACATCCTCGCCTACTTTAAGATTCGCCTCTCTTATCTCGTCAACTCCGTACTTAAGGAAATCAACCTCCCTAAGTCTCGCTTCCTTGTTGGCAATAATCTCATCATACTCTTCCTTGAGCTTATTGTATTCTCTAAACTTACTCTTACATTCATTCAAGAGTTTGGAAGCATCCTCGCCGGCATAAGTGTCAAGTAGATTGAGCTGCTTAGCCTTGCTCCTAAGCGTAACATTCTCCTGCTGAGAACAAAGGTCGATAAGATAAGAAGATATCTCCCTAAGCTCGCTCATATTAACAGTCTCACCGTTAATTCTGCACACACTTCTGTTAGGCATTATCTTTCTGGAAATGATGATTTGATTGTCATCTAATGTTACATCTTTCTCTGTAAGATACTTAGCTGTAACTTCATCATCAACTGAAAATGTCAACTCAACAAGCGCATATTCCTTGTCCTGTCTAATCAAATCTTTCGCAATCTTACCGCCGAGCGCAGCCTCGATAGAACCGATAAGTATTGACTTTCCGGCACCTGTCTCACCCGTAAGTATATTAAGATGATCAAAAAAATCTACTTCTATCTCCTCGATGAGAGCAAGGTTTTTAACGTGTATATTAAGTAACATTTAATCGACCTCCTTCTCATCATCAGTAGCATATTTGGAAATACTCTCTATAACTTCTTCCGCCATCTCTCTGGCTCTTATAACGCAGAAAATGGTATCATCACCCGCAATCGAGCCTACCACTCCATATAATCCGACGTTGTCTAACGCCGCTGCCACAGCCATGGCAAGTCCGGCAACCGTCTTTATAACAATAATATTCTCCGACGATTCCATACTCAAGATTCCGTCTCTTAACACCCTCTTGTACCTTAGAGCATTGGAAGATTCCTGTTCCTGTAGCCTAACATACTTAAGCTCTCCGCCAGGCACAGCCATCTTGGTAATCTTAAGTTCTCTTAAATCTCTAGATATCGTTGCCTGAGTCGAGTTGTATCCCTCTTTATTCAGAAGGTCATTTAACTCGTCCTGCGTTTTGATATCATTTGTCTCAATAATCTCTAATAATTTAGCATGTCTTGATGCTTTCATAATGTTCCTCCATTCTTCAAGTAGAGTGTAGGAAGCCCTGTTTCCATTTATTTAATCTTATCTCTCAACACCTCGTAGAAGCTCTCTTCTCTGACTCTTATGAGCTTGGCAGGTGTGTCAAGTTTCTTTATAACTATCGAATCGAGCGGGCTTATAGTCTTACCTATCTGTCCGTCAAATGTTATATATCCCTCTTTAGGTGCGGTTCTGACTTCACCGAGGACAACTCTAAGCTCGTCAGTGTCCGATAAAACCACGCTCCTCGCCGTGAGCGAGTGCGGAGAAATCGGCGTCACAAGCATGAGCGATGTCTTAGGACACACTACAGGTCCTCCGGCCGAGAGGTTATATGCCGTCGAGCCGGTAGGCGTAGACACAATCACGCCATCGGCGTCATAGACGTCCAAAAGCTCGCCATTGACATACAACTCAAGTTTAACAATCCTTGATATACCACTTCTCGAGATAACAATGTCATTGAGTGCGATGTCAGAATCTACTATCTCGTCCCCGTGATAGATATCACCCTTGAGCATCATGCGCTCATCCATAGTGTAATCATCGGCAAAAAGCCTGTCTATCAAAGGCTTAACGCCTGACGGTTCGGTCTGTGTCAGGAAACCTAAATGTCCCATATTAACACCGACAACCGGTATCAACGCAGGATAAAGCCCTCTTACGGTTCGAAGTATAGAGCCGTCTCCGCCTAATACTATAACACATTCCGTGTCTTCATCAACATCGATTGCATTTCTCATAGTCTCAAGATTCCTCAAAACTATCCTCGAATTGCCACCCTTTGAAACTATGTATTCTTCTATATCTTTGGCAACTCTGTTGCTGTCAACCTTATCTTCATTACATACTATAATATAATTATTCATAGGCACTCTCCATCATTTCAATGTGTCGTGTGATGCTTCAACAATACCCTTGATATCAAGTTCCGAAGGATCCATGCCGATTCCTTCTTTATTCACAATGTATATAAGATACTCTATATTGCCCTCAGGCCCCTTGATTGGCGAATATTCAAGCCCTAAAATACTAAATCCGTTGGCGTGAACATACTCTGCTATCATAAGAATTACTTCCTCGTGAACCTTAGGATCTCTTACTACGCCCTTCTTGCCGACCTTCTCTCTGCCCGCCTCAAACTGTGGCTTGATAAGTGCGCACACCTTGGCATCTTCCTTAAGCAAAGCCTTTAGAGGCATGAGAACTTTCGTAAGCGAGATAAATGAAACATCTATCGATGCGAAGTCCAACATGTCGTCGATATCATCATTAGATACGTATCTAATGTTAGTCTTCTCCATTACAACAACCCTGTCGTCATTTCTCAACTTCCAGTCTAACTGGCCATGTCCGACATCAACAGAGTAGACTTTGACAGCTCCGTTTTGAAGCATACAGTCCGTGAATCCTCCCGTACTGCTTCCGACATCCATACATACCATGCCTGTCAAATCTATGTCGAATTCATTCATCGCCTTCTCAAGCTTTAGTCCACCACGACTGACATACTTTAGTGTCTTCCCTCGAACTTCAATTACGGCTTCTTCAGAAAATGTTGACCCTGCCTTGTCTTCCTTGTCGCCATCAACGTAGACTATGCCTGACATAATTATTGCCTTGGCCTTCTCTCTCGATGAGGCAAGACCCTTTTTAACAAGTAGTACGTCCAGTCTCTCTTTACCCATGGTTATCGTGTTAATCCTTTCTTTTATTACCAACCGTAGCGGCGAACATTGTTCGCCATTTATGGAGCACACTGTGCTCCGCTACAGTATGACATAATACCCTAAATATACTTCTCAACCTTCTTAACTATCGCATCCGCATCAATGCGATACCTCGCCCTGAGCTCCGACACTTTACCGTGCTCCACGAAACAATCCTCAATCGCCATAACCTCGCATTTGCATTTGACATTCTCTGTACGCATATACGCAGCCACAGCCTCTCCAAATCCACCGCTGTAAACATTATCCTCAACGGTAATAATCACATCGTGCTCCTTACCGAGCGCCTTGATAAGCTTCTTGTCGAAAGGCTTAACAAACCTCGGATTGACAAGCGTAACCTCAATGCCCTTCTTCTTAAGAGCCTTGTAAGCCTCGTGCGCCTCAACCATCATACTTCCGACGGCAATCAAGCAGACCTTCTTGCCCTTAAATATAACCTCGCCCTTGCCGTACTCGATCGTCCTATCATCGGTCTTAAGCTCATAATAAGCCGCACCCCTCGGGTACTTAATCGCAACCGGACCGTCATGCTTGAACGCCCACTCCATCATAAGACTGAGCTCATATCTGTTCTTAGGCGCCATGACAGTCATATTAGGCATTGAGCTCAAGTAACTCGTATCAAATATTCCCTGATGCGTATCTCCGTCAGCTCCCACAAGTCCCGACCTGTCAACGCCGATAACAACCGGAAGATTGTTAAGGCAGACATCATGAATAAGCTGGTCATACGACCTCTGTAGAAACGAAGAATATATCGCAACCACCGGTCTTAGGCCGCTCGCAGACATTCCCGCTGCAAATGTAACCGCATGCTCCTCCGCAATTCCTACATCAAAGCACCTGTCAGGGTATTCTTTGGCAAATGCAGAAAGTCCCGTTCCGTCAGGCATAGCCGCAGTAACAGCCACTATATCTTCATTCTTAGATGCAAGTTTAATAAGAGTCTTGGCAAATATATCCGTGTAAGTTGCAGTGTCTTTCTTGACCAAAGGCTTGCCGGTATCAAGATCAAAAGGTTCAACACCATGAAAATGATCGGGATATCTCTCAGCGTAACTGTAGCCTTTACCCTTCTTGCTGACAACGTGAATAATAATCGGTCTTTTAAGTTCCTTTGCCTTCATGATTGTAGACTTCAAATTCTTGACGTTATGTCCGTCGACAGGACCGACATAAGTGATACCCATATCCTCAAAAAACATGCCCGGAACAACCAACGACTTGATGGAATCTTTGGATCTTTTGACACCCTTGGCGATAGGTTCACCAATACCCGGAATACCTAAGAGAGCGTGCTCGACACTGCCCTTAAATGAGTTGTACTTGTCGCCTACACGGATGTTGTTAAGGTAGCGGCTCAAACCGCCGACATTTTCTGAAATGGACATCTTGTTATCATTTAAAATAATAATAAGATTGCTCTTAAGTTGGCCAATGTTATTGAGCGCCTCAAGCGCCATTCCGCCTGACAATGCGCCATCACCTATAACTGCGACGACAGTGCGATCCTCGCCCTTTATGTCACGAGCCTTAGCGTAACCTAGTGCAAGTGAAAGGGAAGTGGAACTGTGCCCCGTGTTAAAACCATCTGTCTCGCTCTCTGATAGTTTAGGAAATCCACTCATACCATCGAGCTGTCTTAATGTGTCGAAACCATCCTTCCTACCCGTAAGAATCTTGTGCACATAAGACTGGTGTCCAACATCCCAGATAAGCTTATCATTTGGAAAATCAAGTGCGAGATGAAGAGCCATTGTTAGCTCCACTGCGCCTAGATTAGAGGCTAGATGGCCTCCTGTCCTGCTGACCTTCTGAAGAAGAAAAGACCTTATCTCTGCAGCTAAGTCTCTGTATAATTCAGGTGAAATGTTCTTTATATCATTGGCTTTTGTAATAGAATCTAGTATGGGCATCTTATTCCTCCACCATATCCTCAGACAGGTCGATAATCTGCTGCTCGACTTCGTCAAGCTCTGTCTGACATTCTCTAATAATCTTTATGCCCTTTTTGTATTTATCTATAGCCTCATTAAGAGGAGTCTCGTCGTTAGAAAGCTCCTCGATAATCTCGTTAACTTGTTTTAAATTGTCTTCTATAGACGCTTTCTTGGTAGCCATAAAACCTCCTAAATTAATAAGATTCTTCGCTTCGCTCAGAATGACACACCGTTGTCACCTGTAGCGGCGAACATCGTTCGCCACCATGGAGCACACTGTGCTCCGCTACGATTATACCACGTCATCCTGAGGAACATCGTGACGAAGGATCTTTTAATCAATGACCTCTAAGTCCCTTGAGCCTCCACTCATGGTAAGCGTGACCCTGTCCCCCTTATTAAGCGAAGTAATATCAGTAACCGGCTTGTCATCAACAGCCACATAACCAAAACCGTTAATAAGCTTATCAAGTGGCGACAAACCTTTAAGTCTCGCCTCTAAGATAGAAGTCTGATTGTATCGCTTATCGTATAACTGCTTCATATTGACATCAAGGCTCTTCCTTGAATCAACAACCTGCTCCTTATATAACTTAACCTTATCCTTAATTAAAAGGTTAATATCTCTCTTCATATTCTCTAGCAAATGCTTCTGCTCTGCTACCTTAGCCATCGGGCTCAATTTATTAAGCTTAAGATTAACCCTGTCAAGCTCTGCCCTGTAATCCTTAACACGCCTTATAAGCCTCTGGTTAAGCAACTCTTCCATATGACCAAGCTCGTAAAGATAATCCTCCCATTTAAAAACAGCAAGTTCCGCCGCCGCAGAAGGCGTAGGTGCTCTAAGATCCGCGACATAATCCGCAATCGTATAATCAACTTCATGTCCCGTTCCGGAAATGATAGGAGTAGTCGCATTATAAATAGTGTACGCAAGCTCCTCATCGTTAAATGCCCAAAGATCGTTGATGCTTCCACCACCTCTTCCGATGATTATTACATCAAGCCCGAGCCTGTCTAACGCATTGATACCCTTGACAATGGTAGAAGCAGCGCCATCGCCCTCAACCAAAGACGGGTAAAGATAAAGCCGCACATAAGGATTACGCCTCTTAGTAACATTTCTTATATCTTGAATAACCGCGCCTGTCCTCGATGTCACAACGCCAATCCTAAGCGCATACTTAGGAATAGGCTTCTTGTGAGCCTCATCAAACAGACCTTTCGCGGCCAACTCTTTCTTAATCTGCTCGAATCTTACATAGAAATCTCCAAGACCTGCGAGATTGACTTCATTTGCAATAAGCTGATAATTGCCCTTCTTCTCGTAAATGCTTACTCTTCCGCTGACAACAACGCTCTGCCCCGCCTCAAGCTTAAACTTCAACCCGCCTGCCCTCGACGACCTGAACATCGTACAGGCGATAACAGCCGACTTGTCATCATTCTCCAAAGTAAAAAATACATTGCCGGAAGCCGGATAACTAACATCAGACACAGTTCCCTTGACCGATATGTTGCTGAGCATGTAATCGCTCATAATCATGCGTTTGATATATGAAACTACCTGGTCGACTGTGTATTCTTTGTTCATACGCTCTCCTTGCCGCGAATTATCGTTCCTAATATTCCGTTGACAAATGCAGGCGCAGCGTCAGATGTATAATCCTTGGCAAGTCTTACAGCCTCATCTGCGGTTATTGCGTCCTCGGTGTCGCTCTCAAAAAGAATCTCATAAACAGAAAGTCGAAGAATTGCAAGCTCTGCCTTGCCTATACGATTAAGCTTCCAGCCGTTACTTGCCTCCTCGATCTTAGAGTCTATCTCGGCGAGATGACTCTCAATATCATTGAGCTTGTCTGTTATAGCCTTAATCTCTTCGTCCGGGATATTGTTACTCTCTTGATAAAGTGATGCCAACTCCTCTACGTTGACACCTGATTGGAATTCCGTCTGGAATAAGATTTTGAAAATGTCAGTTCTTCTACTGCGATTATCCATAATTAATGGTATCCTCCGATAAAAACACCGCCCACCGGGCGGTACATAAATTGATATGTCTAAATGTTATGCAACAGAAACGATGCGCACATTAACCCTGTCAACCGTAAGTCCGGTCATGTTCTCTATAGCTTGCTTAACTCTATCCTGCACGAGCCTTGTCACTTCCTGAATGTTAACTCCGTACTGCATCACGCAGTTAAGCTGTACCTTAACAACACTGCCTTCAATTGTAACTCTAACACCTTTAGAAAGGACATTCATCCCTATCTTGCTGACAATCTCGCCGGTGATATTGCCGTTGAGTCGCGCAATTCCGTCAACCTCAGTAGCAGCAATGCCAGCGATAGATGCGATAACGCTATCGGCAATCCTAACGCTTCCGTGCTCCTGCTCCTGCTCTACCTGATAGTTCTGTTGTTTTTTAGCTGATTTAGAATTCCTTCTCTTACCTCTTGTCTGAGGATTAGATAATCTGGAACCTGACTTTATGCTTGCCGTCATACAGTCTCCTCCTATCATACAAATTATGTAACATTATACTACATTACCAAACTAATCTCAATACGAAAATATAACCAACTAAAAAATGACGAAAAATAGCAATACTTCATTGATTATTTTGTGAAAATGTTGTAAAATAATCATATGTGTTTTACTATGACAAACTATACTATAGTAAGGGAGAGATAATGCATGAATTGTCCTATTTGTGGCGCAGAGACCAATGCTCTGCTTTGTAAGAATTGCGAAGGCAACAACGACAAGATTAACAACTGGTATTCGACTTTCAAGAGCGGATTGTTCTCTAAAGAGACCAAGATCAGTTTATATTTGTCTAAGTACACTATTCAGGGGGATGGCTTCATGGGCATCGAGAAGATGTATGACCCTAACGAGCCAGATGCGGATAGCAGTTCAACAGAGAAGATGTTAACTAAAGACCCTAATAAGGGCGAAGCTGAGGCATTTGAATTCTGTCTTGTTCACGCTACGGGCGTTGAGACAGTTAAGTTTATGAACCAGAATGCTTTGCTCATCAAGCTTACCAGAAAGATTGACAAGTTCATCGAGGACGTAAGCCTTTATCTTCCGGGGCTTCCAGAGACTGAGGAGATTGCCAATGTCTTAAGACAGGCTATCGTTGACACTAAAGAGCGTGCCAGAGTCAAGATGGAAGAATACCAAAAGATTCGTGAGAAGGAGGACGCTGAATTCTTCCTTCACAAGTACAACGAACATATCGAGAAGGCCAACAACCCTTCATGTGTTGTCAAGTTAGAGGATAACAATCTTAAGGGAATATATCTCAATCAGGACAAGGATATCATTTTCCTTAATATCAGCGGTGTTAACAGGACTGTAGATGCTGCTTACATCCCACATGACAATATCAATTACTATAGAAAGATATCATATACTCCTAAGGCTATGCCATTTAAGGAAGGCTATTTTGGAGGTAGCTTTACCGATACAACATTTGACATTCCGCAAGCACTTCATGATTATGTTTTGCTTGAGCTTCCTGGACATTTGTCTAACAATGTACCTGTGTTGCCGGACCTTGATTCTACTTTTAAGAAGTCAGATGATGCGTCTTATGTTGCTCCATCTGCCAACATAGTTCTTAATTACTATAACCAGAAGCTTCGTAAGGATTTTGAGGTTGAGCTCCCTGAGAGTGCTTTGACATTTTTGCAGCAACACCTTGCAGATCTTGATTTTACTATTATGGATGAGAGTTACGAGGCTAGAGAGGCAATCAAGAATGTCGAGACCGAAGAAGCCGTTGCCATGATGAATGCCGAGAAAGAGAAAGCCATCGCTGAAGCTGAGGAAGCTAAGCGTGAGGTTGAGGCCGAGAAAGCTAAGGCTCTTCGTGAAGCCGAGGAAGCCAAGGCTGCTGCTTTAGCTGAGGTTGAAGCTGCTAAGCGTGAGGCTGAGGAAGCTAGAGCTGCTGCTCTTCGCGAGGCAGAGGAAGCCAAGAAAGCTGCAGAAGAAGCTAAGGCTCAAGCTCTTAAGGAACTTGAGGAAGCCAAGGCTCAAGCTGCGAAAGAAGCTGAGGAAGCTAAGGCTCAGGCTCTTAAGGAAGCTGAAGAAGCCAAGGCTGCTGCTGTTCATCAGGCCGCTTTAGATGCCATTTCTCAGAAAGAGATTGAAGAAGAACAGGCTCGTATCGCTGCCGAGGAAGAGGCTAAGCGTAAGGCTGAGGAAGAGAGACAGCGTAAAGAAGCTGAAGAGAAAGCAAGACTTGAAGCTGAACAGAAGGCTAAGGAAGAAGCTGAGCGCAAGGCTCGCGAAGAGGAAGAGCGCAAGGCCAAAGAAGAAGCTGAGCGTAAAGCTAAGGAAGAAGAAGAACGTAAGCGCAAGGAAGCTGAGGAAGCTGAGCGTAAGCGTAAGGAAGAAGAAGAACGTAAGCGCAAGGAAGCTGAAGAAGCTGAGCGTAAACGTAAGGAAGAGGAAGAACGCAAGCGTAAGGAAGCTGAAGAAGCTGAGCGTAAGCGTAAGGAAGAGGAAGAACGTAAGCGCAAGGAAGCTGAAGAAGCTGCAAGACTTGAGGCTGAGCGTAAAGCCAAGGAAGAAGCTGAGCGCAAGGCTCGTGAAGAGGAAGAACGCAAGCGTAAGGAAGAAGAGAGAATTAAGCGCGAGGAAGCAAGAAAGGCTCGCGAGGCTGAGCAACGTAAGATCTTCGAGGAAGAGATGACCAAGTTAGAGAAGGCTCTTGAGGAAGAGAAGATCGCTAAGCAGAAGGCCAAGGAAGAAGAAGAGAGAATTAAGCGCGAGGAAGCCGAGAAGATAGCTCGTCTTGAGGCTGAGAAGAAAGCCAAAGAAGAAGAAGCTAAGCGTAAGGCTGAAGAAGAAGCACGCAAAAAAGAAGAAGAAAGAATACGCAAGCAAGAGGAATTCCGTAAGAAGATGGAAGCTGAGGAGCAGGCTCGTATCGCTGCTGCTAAGGCTGCCGCTGAAGAAGAAGAACGCAAGCGTAAGGAAGCTGAAGCCGAAGCTGAGCGTAAGCGCATAGAGGCTGAAGAAGCTGAGAAGAAACGCAAAGAAGAAGAAGAAAGGCAGCGTAAGGAAGCTGAGGAGAAAGCAATCGCCGAAGCTGCTGAGAAAGCGAGAATTGCTGCTGAGGAAGAACGTGCTAGACAGGAAGCTGAGATGGCTGCTGTTGAGGCAGAGTTAAGAGCTAAGGAACAGGCTGAACTTAAGGCCAAGGAAGAAGCTGCTGCAAGGTTTCAGAAGGAGCTCGAAGATAAAGAGCGCGAGAAAGCTGAAGAAGCTGCAAGAAAGGCTGCTGAAGAACAAGCACGCATAGCTGCTGAGCAGGCTAAGAAAGAAGCCGAGGAAGCCGAGAAAGCTGCCGCTGCTAAGAGAGCTCAGGAAGAAGCTGAAGAGCAGGCTAGATTAGAGGCACTCGAGAAAGAGAGACGTGAGGCTGAGGAAGCTAAGCGTAAGACCGAGGACGATGAAGAAGCTAAGCTTAGAGCGCTTGAGGCTCAGATGAGAGCTAATTCTAACGACGCTATAGCTAATGCGACTGCTGCTGCTAAGGAAGCTTTAGCTGACGCACAGGCAGAGAAGGATGCACTTATCAAGGAAGCTAATCAGGGTGCTGAGCAGGTTATTAAGAAGTCTAAGTTCGCATTAAAGTCTGACGAGGACAAAGCTAAAGAGATTGAGCAGGATGAAGCCGAGAGAGCTAATGCTAAGATTGCCGAGGAAGCTGCTAAGGCTGCTGCAATCGCTGAAGGCAAGGGATCATCACTCTCTCTTGCATCTGAAGACAATTACCTCAACTACGAGGATGCTGAGATGGAGCCATATGTTCCTGGTGATGGTATCACCGGTAAGCTAAAGGATGATTCAGATGAAGGTTCACTTAATGTCGGCGAGGATGACGACACCTTAGGCGGCGGAAGTGAAGACATCAGCGAGTTCGAGTTCAAGATTAGAAAGCTTAAGATTATGCTTGAGCATAACCTCATTACCGAAGATGAATTCAACGAGATGAGAAAGAATCTTCTTTCGGAGTTGTAAAATAATTATGTATTATATGTGTCATTCTGAGCGTAGCGAAGAATCTTTTAAGATCCTTCGGAACACAGTTCCTCAGGATGACACTTTTTATTATTATCATATTATTGTGTCATTCTGAGCGCAGCGAAGAATCTTAAAAAAGCTAGTGGCTTATACCACTAGCTTTTTATTATAACTCTTCTGCCAACTTCTTGATATAATTACTGAGCTCATCCTTAAGCTCTTCTCTCTGAAGCGCAAAATCAATCGTCGCCTTAACAAATCCAAACTTGTCTCCTACATCATACCTAATCCCCTCAAACTTATATGCATACACAGTCTGTATATCCATAAGTCTAAGAATAGCATCAGTAAGCTGTATCTCACCATTCTTGCCTGCGCCTTGCGTCTCGAGGAACTTAAATATCTCCGGTGTAAGCACGTATCTACCGAGAACCGCCAAATCACTTGGAGACTGCTCAATCGAAGGTTTCTCAACAATACCTGATAACTTAATGCGTCTTGAATCACCATAATTCTTATTCAAAGGCTCAACTATACCATACTTACCAACATCTTCATGAGGAACAGACTGGACACCGACTACCGATGCTTTCTTCTCGCAATATGCACTGATAAGCTGCTTTAAAGCAGGCTCACCGCCTTCATTCACCACGAGGTCATCTCCTAATAATACTGCAAATGGCTCTTCTCCGACAAATGTCCTGGCACACCATATCGCATGTCCTAATCCCTTAGGTTCCTTCTGTCTTACGTAGTAAATGTTGGCCATATCTGATATCTTCCTAACCATCTCTTCAAGATCATGCTTGCCGGATGACTTAAGCCTCTCTTCCAACTCGTAATTCCTGTCAAAATGATCCTCCATTGAGCGCTTATTGGAGTTGGTTATAATCAATATCTCTTCTATTCCGGATGCTGCTGCTTCCTCTACTATGTATTGAAGTGTTGGTATGTCAACTATCGGAAGCATCTCCTTAGGCATGGCTTTGGTTGCAGGTAGGAACCTTGTACCCAGCCCCGCCGCAGGAATTACAGCCTTTCTAACTCTAGTGTTGGTCATAGTGGTCTCCTTGTAATAATTATAATAACCCTATCATTCTGTTTCTTATCTCGTCATTCTATTTCTTCTCATGTCATTCTGAGCGCAGCGAAGAATCTTTAAGATCCTTCGGAACACAGTTCCTCAGGATGACATTTAGCTACCCTGTCATTCTGAGCGCAGCGAAGAATCTTTAAGATGAGACACCCTATTATAAAAATCAAGAGGAGCATACGCTCCTCTGACCTTTAATATAAATCTTAATTATACACGTGAAAGATACTCGCCTGTTCTTGTATCAATCTTAAGGGTATCACCATTATTAACAAACAATGGAACCATAATACGCGCACCGGTCTCAACTGTACATGGCTTAGTAGCACCTGTTGCTGTATCACCCTTAACACCAGGCTCACACTCAGTAACAAGAAGCTCAACGTTAATAGGTGGCTCAACTGAGAACACCTCTCCGTTGTGGCTAACAAGCTTAACTTCTTCGTTCTCTTTAACAAACTTCAAAGACTCACCGATAACATCTGCAGAAAGATCAATCTGCTCATATGTCTCAGGATCCATGAAATGATAAAAATCATCTGCATAGAGATATGTGTAGTTCTTACGCTCAATCATAGCGTTCTCAAACTTCTCGGTAGGACGGAAAGTCTTCTCAACTACACCACCACTCTTGATATTCTTAAGCTTACATCTTACAAATGCAGCTCCCTTACCAGGCTTAACATGCTGAAACTCAATAATCTGATAGATGTTGCCCTCAAATTCAATTGTAACGCCGTTTTTAAAATCACCAGCTGTAACCATTAATGTATCCTCCTTAAGATAATTGTCCGTAATTATTGATATTGTATAATATATTGCGCATAATTTCAAGTACTAATTATATTTGTCATAACTCCGCGTAGCGAAGAATCTTTATCCCGAGTGTAACGAGGGATAATTCTACTTACTCTTGTTAATGAAATCAACAACCTCATCAACCGACTTGTCATCAGTCTCAATCGTAACATGCGAGGCCTTCTTGTACTTAGGATTCCTCTCATTTAACAACGACACAATACGCTCCATAGGATTCTCTACATTTAATAAAGGTCTGTCTGTCGAATCCTTAACGCGCTCATATACCGTACCCGGCTCAGACTTAAGATAGAATACCTTACCAAGCTTTCTAAGTAACTTGGCATTCTCCTCCCTAAGCGGCATTCCACCACCTGTAGATATAATCGCATTGTGAGTAGTCTTGGTAAGTTCCTTAATAACATTGGTCTCTAGCTCACGAAAATACTCTTCTCCCTTAGTTGCAAATATATCATTGATAGACATACCTTCCTTAGCCACAATATATGCGTCTGTATCTATCATGCGCCTATTCATACGGGAAGCTAACTTCTCACCGATTGTAGTCTTACCTGCCCCCATGAATCCGATAAGGATAACATTATCCTGCTTGGTATATGACTTAAGAACCGGCTTCTCTAGTCTTCTCTTAAGCACAATCTGAATCTCTTCCTTAGGATTAATCGGCTTAGATAAAATGCAGTAGATACCTAATCTCTTAGCTCCCCACACATCTGTAAAAAGCTGATCTCCGATAAAAAGAGTATTGTCGCTTGTGGTACCCATTAACCTCATTGCTTCTTTATAGCCCTTCTCAAATGGCTTATTAGCCTTGAAAATGTACTTAGAGTGTATATGCTTATTAAAGCGCTTCACTCTCTCCTCTTTATTGTTGGATAAAAGCATAGTATCAAACCCTATGCTCTTAAGCCTCTTAAATAGGGCTATCGCCTTATCATCTGCATCTGCTCCATGCGGAACTAAGGTGTTATCAATATCGTAGATTATCCCTCTATATCCCATTCTGTAATAGTATTCATAATCAATCTCATAAGTCGAATCAACCCATGAATCCGGGTAAAATTTCTCTAACATATGCCCTCCTATAATATGTGCTTGCTATATTATAACGTATATTCAAGAATACTTCTATATCTTTTTACAGTCATCAGGCAACAATCAGCCCATAAAAAATCGCCGGACGAATCCGGCGATTTAATTAAATATTAAAGTTCATTGCATCACGTCAAGTCAAACATCGTTGTAGTTGTCTTGATCAAGATACGCTTGCTAACCTTACGTCCCTTAGAATCCTTAGCATAAACTGTAATGTAGAACGATCCTTGCTTGATATAAGAATCAATTACTCCACTATCGTCCTGATCACCTCTGATTGTAATCGTAAGCTTATTACCTGACGATGTCGCAGACAAAAGCTGTGGATTAACATGGCTACCCTTGTTATAAAGTGGATTGCCTGATGCAGCCGGTAAGTCTTCATTAGCCGCAACTGCATGCCACTGATTAATAATAGGATCTCCGGATGTTGGAGGACCTAATACTACGTTAGGATCATCTGCGTCATTCTTAGCAGCTGGGTTGCTGTTACAGATAAACATGTAAACATCCTTAAAGTGAGCAACCTGCTCATCATCAAGAGTGAAGTTAAAGCTACATGCCTTAGGATCCTGAGTATCTAATGACAATACTGCTGTAGAATTAGATGTCTCACCGGTAAAGGTAGCATGTTTATAAACGTAATTCTCAGTATCAGTTACATTGTCTTTATTATTATCGTTCTCAAACTCCTTATAAACCAATGAAGGTCCTGAACTTCTACTTCTAGCCTTAGAAAGGATTGCATTGATAAACAATCTTCTCTCCTGCTCATTATCATTAGAATCAGCAAGAGCATCATAACCTGCCGCAGTAAATGTTACTGACTTATAAGTAAACATATAGTAGAAGCTTCGTCCATTCAATGGATCAGCTGCATATAGAGCTGAAGTATCATTACCTGCACCTGCAAGTGAGTACCAAATCTCCATATCCTTTGACTCAGTATCTGCTGCATAAGTCTGACCATTAGTGGTTGCAATTGAAGCCTTGGTATCAATATTATAAGGATATTCCTTGATAAGACCGAACTGAGTATTATCATTCATTGCAATCCTTGTCGTCATACCAAAGTTGGTTGTCTGGCCAGAGTGAGGACAACTTACGCCCTTAAACTGTGAAGATTGCGCCTGATCATCTGAACCATTCTTACCGCCATTACCAAGCGAGTAATGAAGTATATCTGTTCCACCGGCAGCAGCCATATTGTTACCATTACTTAAATCTGTTGTACCATCTACAATCTCGTAAGTTCCATCATAACTGTTCGTGGTCATAAACTCACCAGGCATATCTGTATCAAGTCCTGTATATGTAGCAGTTGTATATGGAACATATAGATACTCTCTCTGCGTCTTAGGATTTCTACCCGCTGCAGAATAGAATGCAGCACTCTGCGAACCAGCTGTAACGGAATCATACATTCTACCATCATTTTGCTTCTCGTATTTAAAACGATCAAAACCACAACACTCTCTTAAATATTGGTTAATATTACGAGACCAAGATGTTGTACCACCATTGTCATATCCGATAAATGAGAATGTATCAGTTCCAAGGAACGCTGCTCCATTGTCCTCGATGTAGTTCTTGATGAACCAACAACCGATATTAGGAATATCGTTGATAAATCCTTCTCCTGAACCACCACCATATGCGCGACCGAAACCGATAATAATCATATCGTAAAGTCCGGTACTGTATCTTTGTGCAACATCTGTATCATCGCTCGTATCATTAGGATCCTTTCTCCAGTGAGTAGAGTGAATCTTAAGATATCCATCATTTGGGTTATCAGGATCGTAATCCTTAACTTCACCCTTTCTTAGCCAACTGTTAGTTACCTTGGCAGGAATACCGCCCCAATCCTCTGACTGTCCTTTATTATTGAAGTTAGAGAAATCATATAGTGTCTTAATGCTGTTAAGACCGGTATGTGAACCGTCACCGGTATCACCGATAGTCATATTAACCCATGAATCTTTCATGGTCTTATTGGCTGAATCATAGAAGTGATTCTTGAACTTTCTGAAGAGATCTTTCTCATCATCAGTCAGACTATCTCTCTCATCGTACTTATCTCCAGCCTCAAAGTTCTTACAATAATCAGCAAGATATGCATTACACATCTGACCGAACTGGATTGTAGTCATTGTTGTAAGCTTAATATCATACTCGTCAAGACAATCTCCAAGATTCTCTGCATTACCATTATCAAGACGTTTCTCAGTAGAATACAATCCAAACTTAGCATCATCCTTAGGATCAGCCGGGTCATCATAGTAAAGCCAATCACTACCATCTGAACATCCGATATAGTTAGCCTTGCCGTCTCTTACCTGATTAACATCAAGTACAGTCATTGGAGAACCTACGAATACCTTACCACGACCATTACCAGGGATAATCTGAAGAAGTCTTAATTCCTGTTTAGAAGCACCCTTCTCAGGATAATACTTAGGAGTACCAGATATAATAGTCTGCTTACCATTAGAACTATCTTCTACAAGAATTCTGTATGGTAATACACCTATAAAGTCTTTATCAACTGTAAAATTATCTAAAACACCGGTTGCTCCTTCTTTGAATGTAATAACACCTGAAGTAGCTGTATATCCGTCAACTCGCGCAACACATTCTGTTGCATACTTCTCCACACCTTCAATACGGCTATCAACCTCACCGTCAGAGAACTTACTGTCACCGTTAAGATCATAGTATACTCTTACACTATATGTATGTCCTGGAACAAGTCCCTCAACAGCCAACTTAAAGGTAGGCTTTCTAGAGTTCTCAATTCTGTTAGGATACTTACCTGATCCCTTAGGTGACTCATATCCATCTCTTGTAGAATCGTAGTCTACAGGTGCCTCCATAAGGTTAATCACAGGTCTACTCTGAGCATAACAGTTAAGGAAATGCTTAAGCTGAACAGCAGATCCAGACTTAGCATAATTAACCTTAGTACCCGTCTTAACCATTGTCTCATTGAAAAAGTTAATAGCTGCACCCTTCTCAAGGCTTGAAACAATCTTAACATCTCCATCTAATACAGACTCACCATCCTGAGTGTTACCCTTCTTGTATGAGTTACCAACACTCTTAAGGTCGTCAGCATCGAAACCAACAAATACATTAGGTGCATGATATAGATCATCGCCAGGAAGCTCAGCAATATGATAGAGCAACTGATACATATATGACTCCGGATCAATATTGCTTTCTCTACGAGCTGTCATAGTATCTTCACTGTACGAAGTGCTCTTAAATGCAGTACCCTTATAAGAATCATTATCATCATGTGTTGCATCTAACTTATACCTATAGAGTGTAGATGATCCAGTCTTTCCTGAATCTCTGATTACATAGTCAGTATCTTTAACCAAATCTGCATTTACTGACGCACCACCGATAAGATAGTCTGCACTCATAACATCTTTATCAATAACAACAGGCATTCCTGCACCGATGTAGTCATAAAGCTTAAGATACATCTTAGCTGTAAGATCACTACCATTTGATCTGTTAAAATCTTTACCGTTGAAGTTGTTAGAGAACACACTACGCTGATCTCCGTTAACACCCAACTCACCGGTATGCGCATAACTTGTATAAACAAACGCATTATCCATCTTGGTAGCTGAAGAAGTATTGCCAAAATAAAATCTATCAAGATCCTTTTTGTTAAATGACATAAACGGTGTAGTCCAATATGCGTTCGAATTCTTAGAAGACAAGATCTTATACATATCCCAATCTTCTTTCTCATTGACAGTCGCATTATTGCCACCAATATAAACCATGTCATACTGGCTAAGAATATCTTGATTAGTAGAACATAGAGCATTAGCTGTCATTCTGACAACACCAATCTGATCTATAGAAAGACCGGTCACCGCCGCTATCCTTGCCTCCGTCATGTTATATGAATAGTGAGGATCATCAGCCACTTCATACTCTTCTTGCATCTTAGTATTATAAAGTGTCTCTGTTAAGTTCTTCCTATCACTATCATTATTAAAATCTGCATTCTTAACATTAGCATAAGGCTCAATCTCAAGAACGTAGAAGTTCTTACTGTTAGTATTAGCCGCCCACTTACGATATGTACTTCTGTTAATCAATGATGTGGTGGCAGTAGCATTGGTACTCGCTACAGGATTCTTAAAGAATCCTCTTGAAGTAACCTCAACATTCTTCATGATAGGGGTAGCTGTACCATCATCATTAAGCTTGACCATATCTCTAAGAAGATCGTAAACGTTAGTATTGGTATCTACAGTAATTGTCTTATTCTCACCGTAAATTGAAAGAATCTTACGATCAACAATCAATCTCTTAACATAAACCTGATCACCATGTCCTAACTCAGTAAGCTTCTGCTTAGCTTCTTCGTATGTAGACACTTCATCAGGATGATTCTTCAAATAAAGATCATAGTTAGTGGTATCGATATACTTCTCCAATGCAGCCTTGGCAGCGTCAGACAAATCATTACCACCCATCTTATAAAGCTCTTCGTTTGAAGCGTGGCTGATATAGATAAAATCATACTCACCTAAATCCATAGATGAAACATTTGCATTAAACTCAGCCATAGTCATCTTGCTATACTCTAAATCATCCGCATCCATATTAGATGTATCAGCAAATGCTTCAAGAAAACTTCCATCATTAACAGCATCTTCAATATCAGATACAGTCGCTGCATCTGGAGTAATCTCCAAAATCTTATGCTTATAATTAGCATAGTCGTACACGTTCCATACTTTATCACCTTTGTTATCGAAAGTGATGTATGTAGAAGTGTTAGAATTAGACATATTAAAATGCTGTGCCCAAGAAGCCGAATCCTTCTTGAACGAAATAACACCTATATCACTTGCCGAACCTTCAAGGTTATAATATCTTCTCAAATAATCAGAAAGCTTGGTAGCTGTTGCATTAACAGTCGTCTCACTTGAACTAGTATAACTTGACAAAGCTCCAAGGATCTCACTATCAATCATAATTGGCTTAAAGTCTGAGAATACATACTTCTTAAGCGCGTCATAAACACCGTTACCAATAACATTGGCGATATCCATGTCTCCAACATATCCTGAACCACAAGAAGAGAAATAAATGAAATCTGCATTAGCTATTCTTGTATTGAGATCTGATGCATTAGCCTTAACTACATCAACTTTGATGTGATTCTCGTTCATAGCAGGTCTTAATACATCATTCTTAAAACAACTAAAATCATCATCTGTATCATCATTAGATACAAAGTTGCTAAGATACGCCGCAACAGTTTCGCCGGAAGTATCTGCATATGTATCACTATCAACAATCTGCAAGATATGATATTCTTTATCGACACTATCATCTGTCGAATTAGAGTTATCAATAATATGTGTTACCTGATCTGAGAACGAGGTGTAAATGTCTGATAAGTTATTACCCTCGTCCGTATAATAACTTGCTGTATTTCGACCTAAGGTGAAAGAAGCAACACCTGCTACTAAGCCTACGGTACATAATACTGTAAATATTAGTAAAGCTACCTTCTTCATTACTGTATCGCTCCTTTCTTACTCCATTACTCTTGCGTTACGTATGTTAACTGTTCCACCTACAGTGTAGGTATATCCAGACTTACTAATAAAGAAATCACCATCTTTATTAGCCGTCTTATTGGTTACTGTGTCGGCGTCTGCAGAATATGTCGCATCGACTGTTCCTTCCGCACCACCGGCAACAAGAATCATCTTGACATAAAGAGAATTCTTATCTCCCGGACTAGGAATCACTGTAAATGCATAGCAGTTCTCAGCTATAACATTCTCCTTATGTGGAGAAAAATCAGGTCCTGTCTCGCTCCTGTTAAGATATACCTTATTACCATCGTAAACCAATGTGTTGTATGTTGTGTACTTGGTACCATCTTCATCTATAGTCACAGGTCCTAAGTACAATCCTTCTACATTGTATTCATTCTCCTGGAATGTAGAAACAACATCAGTTGATGCAAATGTTCCATTCAACGCAAGCTTGGCTGCCTCATCCTGTGCTATAGAGATTGTCTTGGACTTAAGGGTTGGAACTAATGCTCCGGAAGTATAATCTAACTTAACTTTACCCTTAGAAGCAACAACATAATCTGTATTAGCTTTAGCTTCATAAGCTGTAACATCTGAGTAGTTCTTACAAGCTACCAGCATATACTCAACAGCACTTTTGGATACCAAGTATCCCTTCTTGAACTCTCCTGTATCAGTTTCGCCCGAAGAATCTATATTGTGTCCGTTATTGTACGTAAACGCATTACCTGACGCATTAGATGATACGTAAGGGTTGCTTGTCTTAGAAGCGATACTGTCAGTCTTAAGAATTACACACTTAGATTGCATAATCATCTGACTAATCTCATCATACACCTTCTGAGCATCCTGCTGAACTTGAACCTGTCGCTTAGCCTTAGTCGTATCTCTCGACATTGTTGAGATAAAGTAAGTAACCGATGTCATAAATACAGCCAGTATCGTTAGTGATACAAGGAGCTCGATAAGAGTAACTCCTCTGTTATTCAGTTTAATCATAATCTCACTCCTTATTAAATCACTATTATTTTAGGTGAATATTACCTGTTGTCTTCTCTAACACAAGCACGCTCTTGTTCTTCTCAATATCTCCTCTTGAACCAAAGGAATATTCTCCGTGTCCGGAAACTACGGAACCATCAAACTTTCTAAACTTTATGTAGACAGGATTGTTAGTTCCTATAGTCCAAGCTCCTGCACTGCCGGTTTCTTGAAATGACATGGTAGTCTTAGAACCCAGCGAGAGGAAATCAGCCGCCTCTTCAGGCTGCATGGCTCCGGACAAAATATCCGAAATAGGTCTGTCGGCCACATAATTAGTAACCTGCTTGCCGTTAACTGTGCTTGTCTGTTTCTTGGCAATCTTAAAAGAACTCATAAGCGATGCCTGTGAATCTCCGCTTGCCACTCCGACAACAGCATAATATGTATTGTTAACCTCAAATATCGCTACACATATATCCTTGGACTCTGACTGTGTAAGCTTAGACGCATAGGTAAGATAATTCTTAAAATTATCTCTAGTCTTCCCAGGCTGCCTTCTGTTAGCCGCAGAAAATGTCATAAAAGACAACCCTGATACAACAGCCATGATAGCCATAACTATAATGAATTCGATAAATGAAAATCCTTTATTATTCATAATAATCACCCCTATCATTCGCCATTTCTAATCCAGTTATCATATCCTACAAGATCAGTATACTCGATGCTTGTGATAGATACAGTTTCAACATTGTTACTGTTCTCCATATCGAACTCTTTTAATCCAAAGCATGTTCTTATCTGATTGTCCTTATCTGTTTCAAGAATTGTTGTACACATATTCTCATCTGCATAAATAGCAGTATTAGCACCTTCAATTCTCAACTTACCTGCACAAAGGATAATACCCTTAAACTCTTCAACATTCTTAAGTGTAACATCCTTCATACTAATTATAATTCCATATATCTTGTTATCACCTGATGGACCTGCACCATTAACCTCGATGCTCTGATCAGATACCCATACCTTACCACCCGGATACCAATTAAGAGGAACACCTGTTGCATATGAAGCTGGTTTGTCAGCCACAGCCTCCCAATCAATCGTCACACAATCAGGGTTGGTAAGTGGAGAGATGGCATCTCCGCTTGTGTCATAGAAGAACTTACCAAGCTTAACATCTCTATCGCCGTACTCATACATATGCTCAGCAATATCAACCATTGTGCCCGGCTCACCTATGTTAGAGCCGTATCCGGTGATAAGCATCTCAGCTTTAGGGAAGTATGTCATATACGCCTTAGCAAGCTGAGTAAGCCTGGTGTACTGCTGATTAACCTCTGCAACGCTACTTGCGTTAGTCTTTCTATCCTGATCCGTAATAAGCTTATATTCTGTGTCTCCTGCCTCAATTACAGTACCAAGTCCTGATGTTGTATACTGCTTCTTATCCTGATCAGGCAAGAGCAAGCTTACTTCGTTAACATCATCATTTAAAATATTAGCTCCCAATGGATTGTCAATAGCTGACTCAAATCCAGGAATCTTGCCCTTAGAAAGCTCTGAAAGATAGTGTGAGTAATCAAGCACAAACTGCTCACGACTATCACGATCATAGAACTGGAAGTAATAATAATCATTACCACCAACTGTAGTCTTGATAAGGTTGAGCTTATGCTTACCCGCGGTTAAGAAACCATATCTGCTAATAGTAACATTAACATTAGTGCTGTTAACCTTAACTTTGCCCTTTAATGTACCTTCATTCGCAATGATACGATAAGTATTATTCTTGCTAGGATCACCTAACGAAGTACCGAAAGCATCAGTAACCTCAACCTCAGTTCCGGTATGGTTACAACCAATAGTATCATCATCTGCCTGATACAAATGACGACCGGCGGATAAGGTCTCCGTATCCGGAAGATATATGTCCATAAGATCCTTATAGAACTTACTATCCTTACCATAAGTCTGTATATCATCCCAGACATACTCCCTAGTCACACTTGATCTATTCCAGTCTGCCTGAAATCCTGTAAGCGGAGTATCACATTCAAACAACGCTTTACCATTGCCCTCAAAGAACTGGTAAACGAAGAACTTAATCATGTCATAGTTAGGTACATAATTAGTTCCAAATCCTTCTGAGCCTGCATATGCACCATATACATAGTTAACACCCTGGGTATCTAAAGATTTAAGATCACCATTGATAGGAGCACTCTCCTGAACTCTATATGTAAGCTGGTTAGACTTAACAGAAACAGAATCTGCTGTCTCAATATCGACAACCTGATCATTGTCGCTGGATTTAGCCGAAAGCAAATCAATATATGATCTACCGTTAACAACCAAATTATCAAGACCTGAAAGATCAAGCTTAGAATTCTTACCATTGACTAAGATAGCACTTGAGTTGGTATGTCTCTTAGTTCTATCAGCAGAAAGCTGATTACCCGCTGCGGTTCCGGTAAGATGTGTCTTCATTACGTTATCTTCATCCATAGCGTAACTGTAGCCATAATATGAACCCCTCAAGGTTACCTGGCTATCCGGAGCATTAATCTCAAGGTCATCAGAAATTCTGAAGTTAGCGTTAAGCATAATTGATGCAGAACCATCTCCACTTCCTGCTGCTGTAAGCAAGTTCTTGGCTACCAAGAATGACTGAGTGGTCTGATCGGAACTATCACTCTTCTTACTACCATCAATCGTAGAGCCATTATCTGCTACAATACATCCGTTGACCGATATAATATCAGACTGAAGATTAAGCACATTGTTCTTACCGCTTACATAGATGCCGGAGTAAACGCTGGAATTAGCTGTCTCTCTACCTATGTTACCCGCAGTACTGTTAACAATCTTCTTGCTGTACGACTCTCCTGAAGCAGCTACATAATTAGCAATTGTACCACCATAGATACCATTGTTACGCATATCAGAACCGGTATAAACATTACCTGTCAGACGGCAAGTATTGTTAGTACCCTGAGAGAACTCAAGACCGTAATCTGCTACTACGTTGTATGAGAATACATCACTCAAAGATTGTGCAGAAGCAAGGAAATTGAGTGCGTCCTCAGGTGGTGTAATAATAAAATCAGTTGAAATCGACTGTTGGTTACCCTTATCATCTGTACGAGATACTGTAACACCTGTAATGCGATAACCTGCGAGTTTAGTATTGTTAAGGAATATCTCACTACATCCGAAGTCGTCCTTGTCAAATGTAACCTCAACACCTTCGGTAGTATGATATCCTGCTGCCTCATCACCATGTACATTCTGTACATAACTGAGAAGCATCTCTCTTAAGGCAGTCTCATTAACCTGAAAATCTCCCTTAATATATCCAAAATACTTATTATTAAGGATGTTAGAAGCGGTTGTATCACTAACACTCATGTACTTCTTGTCTGTAGTATCATAATATACAACCATAGCCACAGTCTCGTCATAAGCCTTCTTAAGATCTGTAAGTGCCTGATTACCTACACCTACCCTCATCTCGTTCAAAACTTCCTCCAAGAAGTAGAAGTTGTCCTTAGACTGCTTACTTGCTCTTAACATCTTATATTGTAAAAATATCATTACAAACATGATAGCAACAACTATCATAACGAGGGCTACTGATACAAGAACCATAACAAAACTCGATCCCTGCTCATTAAGATTGTCTTTATCTTTCTTAAGCTTAAATCTCTCTAACAATCTCTTCATAATCACTTGCCCTCCTTTCCACTTGTAAGTGTAATTACTTTAACATAATCTGCATCTGTACCACCAACCGGTCTTCTCTCCAGTAATAGAGATATATGCCATAACTTCTTGGCAGCTTGATCATAATCTAAAGTGAGTGGTCTGATACACTCACAATAATTTGTGAATTCCATCCAGTTACCTGCAATCTCTCCATCTCCGGAACCTGCCACTGCAGGATAAATAACCTTACTTGGAAGTAGATTGGTCTTGCTCTTAAACAACGGTGTATAGTAGAAGTTACATTCATCCTCTACATACTGCACATATATACTGTTACCATGGTTGATCTTAAATGTAGTACTCTTGTCATTATACTGAGATTCTGACAATATATCAGGCTTGATAGCCTTTGGAGAAGGCCCTGAAGTATCAACTTGAGTAATGTTGGTATATATCATTATTGCGTGATCTCCACCGACTAAATCCATCTTAGATCCCGGTCCCAATACTATATTAATCGGTCTGTTAACATACGATATCTTCTCTGATCTAGCTATAATAAATGTCTTATTATGTATAGAAGAGTTAACCTCTTTAACAATAAACTTAGAGAAACTATCAATATCTGCCGCTTTATCAACGACTGTTCCATCAGGGAACACAAAGAATCTCTCCTTGTTCCTAAATATTACATCACCCTTCGTAAACTTAATGTTAGGGTCGTAATCTGTCGTTACATCTCTACGACATACATATACCTCATCACCTACTGATATTGACTCCTCGTACTCGTTACTCGGAATAGCATGAGGCATTGTTGAATCTACCATTACGTCATTGTAAATAATATAATATAATCCCGTAAACGAACCATCATCTCTTGTCTCTCTAACAATAGCGTTAGGACCTGACTTTCTGTTAAGCTTCTTAGATATGCTCTTAACACTAGGAAGATTACATATCTGACTATATGAAAGCGCGGACGAATCCATAATCGAAGTTACATAACTTGGCCAATAGTAGTATGTCTTAGCTGATGCACCATTACCCAACTCAGCTGTATAAACCATACTTCCTTCTGTATTGGATGTCTCAAATGCAGGAGAAGCTAATGTCGCCTCACCCGAAGCCGGAATAACCCATCCCTTGAATGACTGGCCTAATCCTGGCTTTCTGGTATATACTTCTGTCTCCTCTTCTGCATTAGTTGTAATATCTGACTTGATGAGATAAATATTAATCTGATCATTCTTATCTATGTTACCACCCGAAACCATTCCTGAGTTATCGAGTGAGATTGTATCCGAATCTGGTGTAACCAAGTTATTCTGAGTAAACTGGTTATAATAGTAATAAATCTTAGGAGGCTTATTGCCTGTCTCTTCCTTCTTATATATTCTGTTTCTGATAATATTATATGTTACGTTAGCGTTCTTATAACCATACATAGTATAGTTAACTGTAACATCTACAACATAATCGCCTGCTGCATTCTTACTCATCTTGATATATGTGTTCTTAAAATACTTCGCATTGACGAATACGTTAACGACTCCACTCATCCACATGTTATAACGAGCAGGGTCGTCTTGTTTAAGTTGCTTAGCTGCCTTATCGATAAGGTCATTAATAGCTCGCGAATCATAGTTAAGACTTGCATCTCTAATCAATACGCAGAATCTCTCGTCAATATTGTCGAGATTGTATGCTAAGGTGTTGTTAGGATCTACATACTGATACGTAGCACCTGCTGATGCCATTGTAATATTACCATCTGAAGACGCATATGTATTAGGATCCATAGATACGGTAACCCTATATTCATACTGACTTGTGTCATGGTCTGTATCGTTAATCGAACGAACTGAATCTGCACTAACCTTGTATGTCTTGTTAGCAGACTCAACAATATCCTGCTCAAACTTAATATTCTCTAACGTATATTCTACAATTCCGGTCGGATCTGACGCATCAACACTATAGCCTGCCATAGTCTCATTAGGCGTTGCAGGATCCTCGTCTGTAACATCAGGATTGAACTGCTTAAACTGCTCTATAACACGACCGGCATAGTCCACCTCCGCCTGTGTAACCTTAGCAGTCTTGTTCTGCTTCAGCAATGAGTTAAAGCCTGTCAACATAGGAAATAACATAATTGCAAAAACAACCATACTTACCAGTATCTCAACCAATGTTAATCCGGCATTGTCAAGTTTCATCCTGGCTTTAATTCTATCGCTCATCGCCTTCACTCCTCAAATAAATAATCGTCTGTTACTGTAATACTATTAACCCTTATACACTAATAATTATTATACATCCAAATTATGATTTTTTTCTAAATTGTTGTCATATCTTGTCATCCTAAGAAACATCGTTACGTAGAATCTTAAAAAGATTCTTCGCTTCGCTCAGAATGACAAATAATCTCTTAAATACAATTTTATTCTGGGTGATTACTCAAATTTAGGGCAATCACCCAGAATATATATCGTCATATTACTCGTGAATATCAACCTTACCAATACGAGATGCAATCTTAACTCTTGGGTTAGATGCGTCGTCGCCATCGATAAGAACATTACAGGTCTTGTCAGTCTCGTTATCGATAACAAGCTTAACTCCACTCATATCCTTGTTGTTCTTACGCTTAGAAGATTGAATCAAGAGATCTAATGTATCTCCAGGATCGAATTCCGAACCTGCCTCAAAGTCTTCTGGGAATGTAAAATCACCAATGTTATAGCTTACATAATACTTAACACCAACCATGAAGAACTTGATTGTAGCGTTAACCGACTCATTAACATTAGATGAAATCTCGGTTGAGTTATCTCCCTTAGCTCCGATTGTGATTGCGTTCACATTAGATGTTGAAGGATTAAGTGCTACATAGTAATCGTAGTTGCTCTTAATTCCCTTACCATCATTAATCTTAGATGAGATACCCTTGTTCATCTCACTCTTACCTGTCTTCTCGGTAAAAATATTCTTTCTACCAATCTCAACATCCTTGATATCAGGCTGTGGGAAGTATCTCTGGTCAGATGTGATAGCGTAGAGATTAAGGTTAAGAGAACCGGTTATCTTACTATCTTCAGACTCTTCATCATCATATGTTATACTTAACGTATCAATAGTCATTCTCTCATCATTAGAGAGTACATATCCAAGTAAATCCTTGATACCTGCATAGCTACTCTTAAACGATATTGAAATCGGAGCAGATATACCAATTACATTAGTTTCATCCATAGGATCAACTGTAGAACTATCCGTTGTGGACTGTGCTACATCTCCTGTGGTAGTCTGGTCGGTTGTACCACCAGCAGGAGCAGCATCTGTAGAAGCCGCTTCTCCACCGGCAGGCGCCGCTTCTCCACCACCTCCAAGAGTATAGAAATCAGTAACCTCCGAAAATCCCTCGTTGTCCATAGAATACTCTATGTCTTCGTTGTCCTCTAAATCACCTAAGAACTTGATGTAGTTCTCCTGCTCGATTCCGTTAGGAAACTTCTCCATAATTTCTGCGAACTCTTGTCTGTTCTTAATAATTCCGGCCTCATATATAGGCCTGTCAGCTTCCTTAGCCTGAAGTTCTGCGAGTCTCTGCTGAAGTGTAGCTATCTCTCCGTCAAGTGCCTGTTTAGCCTCAATGTTAGGTTTAATCGCAAGTAAAGCAGAGCCTGCGATGACAGCGATTATTACTACCACTAATAATGCGTTTTTAATTCCACCGTTCATAATTTAAGCCCTCCTTACTGTGCTATAGGTGCATCTTCTGCAGCCTGATTGCCACTATAGTTACATGTTATATCAAATGTAAATTCTTCAATCTTGTTATCATCATCTCTCTCAACAGAAATACCAGAAGTATATACATTCTCTACACAACTGATACTCTTAAGCTGCATAACGAACTTAGCGATTGAGTCATACTTCTCTGCATGGCAGTTAAATGACACACTATCCGCTGTAAGATTAAGGTTATCAAGAGTGACGTCTTTAGGAATCTTATTCTCCATTGACTGAATAAATGAAAGTGCCTGCTCGTTAGGAGTTACAGTCGAGTCATATAATGCTCTTATATCTGTAACCTTGCTATTAGTCATCTCATACTCATTGATAACGTTCTCAATGTCTTGAATAGCAGCTATCTGATTCTCAAGGTCAGCCTTCTGTCTCTCAGCATTCTTCTTCATCATGTTAGTCACAATGCATCCTGCACAACATACTATAGCTACCAACACGAGAACGATACCGAGAATCTTGGTCGTTGTGCCACTTCCAAGAGCCTCAGATGCTCCACCACCAGCAGCAGCTTTCTTAGCACCTTTCTCACCAACAGGCTTAAATCCCATAGGATCAAATGCAGCACCGATACTTGCAATCAAGTATACTGGGTTATATATCTGCATATTGATGCTTGGATCGAACTTAACATTGTAAAGACTATCCATAATCTTGGTTGAGATGTTGAGCTGAATCTTAAAGAGACCCTCAATACCTCTTATAAGCGCTCCATCACCGGTGAGATAAACATCATCGATTGGTTTATCAGGGTTCTTAGATGCATAGAAATCCATAACACGACCAATATTGTTCATAAGATATCTGAACGCACCCGTCGCATTGTTATCATCGAAATCTACGGTTATAAGTCTCTCATTCTGAAGAAGAGTCATAGCTGTAGCCGCATCTACATTACGCTCATCCATAACTTCCTGTACTACTGCGTTGGTACCATATGGTACGGTACGCTGTAAGAGGAGTGTATCTCCCTTAACGATGTTAAGGATAGAAGACTCTCCACCAAGCTGGATAACCATCGTTGTGCTGTTAGCGCTAATCTGTGTCTTGATAAGCTGAAGCATTGCATTACCGATGTAATCAAGGGACTGTACCTTAAGTCCGGCTGCCTCAGCAAGCTCGTAATATCCTCTAACCATAAGCTGTGGAGCTGCAACAACAAGTACACGCATCTGTCCGTCTGATGTAGCTGCCTCTAACACAGAATGAGATATTACATAATCTTCTATGTTAACCGGGAAGTATTCTGACGCATTAGATGCAATCACTCCCGGTACCTTTCCTGGTTTAACTTTAGGTATTACTACCTCTCTGTTCACTATCTTGGTTGATGTCAACACGAAGATAGCATTCTTGTTACTAATTCCGTTGGTTGCAAGTTGATCTCTGATAGCCAACGCCAACGATTCCTTGTTCCTTACGAATCCATCTTCATATGAACCCTCAGGGGTCTCGAAGATGACGGCATTATGAACTGTTGTGCCTTTCTTGGCAGAAGCGGTAACTTCGATTATGGTTACGCTTTCGTTCGTAATGTCAATTGTTAAAACTTTACTATTACTCGCCATGTCTGTTTGCCTCCCTCGCAATTCAGTATTTTAATATGTTAAGCTCTAAGTTGCAGCTTAAGAACAATATAAACCTGCAGTCTTATAGCCTAACGTCCCCGCTATCATACGGTTATGTAACCGCAATCCGCTGACTGCAAACAAGCCAATTACAATACATAGATCCTCAGACCACAGCCGAGTAATTTATGCTTAATCAGCTCTAATAAATTAATAGTTACAAAAAATGCATAGCATAAATATCAATCTGTATATACAAATATCAATCTATAACCATGCAGAGCATTCATAAAACTACACAAAAACAATCATGGACTCCTCCACGATGTCGTATAAATATTAAGTTGCCCCGCTAATTGTATATATAAAGTCATATACTTACTTTTAAATATTACATAGTGCAAGTAACACTTGCACTATGTAATTTATGAATCAACATTGATATCTTACGATATAAATCACGCGTGTTATGAAATAGAAGCACGTGATGCAGTTGACTTACCATCCATCTGATCAGAAAGGTTAGGAATAAGCTCAAGAACACCACCTGCACCTGGATCAGTTGCACCTTTAGTCGCTAAAGTACCTGCACCAGAAACATTCAAGCCAATGTAAATTGCATCATCTGAACTCATCATAAACTGGAACTTACCACCAGTAATCTTAGAACCACCAGCAAGCTTAGTTGTCTTAATCTTCTCGAAAGCCTTAAGTCCACCAGAAAGATCCTTATCAACTGCTTCCCAATAAGTCTGAGTACCAGAAGCACCACCAGTTGCAACAGTAGGAACATCAGCCCACTTTGTTGTGTTGTATGGTGCATATGCAGAAGCGTTCTCATCTGAAAGTGCAGTCTGCATAGATGACTGGATAGTACCACCATTGTTAACATCACTTGAACGACGTGACTTAGCAATGTACTTGATAAGTGCAGGAGCTAATGCACCAGCTAAGATTGCCATAATAGCAATAACGATGATAAGCTCAACCAACGAGAAACCTTTGTTGTTCATTTTCTTCATAGTATCTCTCCTTTACTATAAATAATTAATAAGTTACTCTATATAATCGCATATGAGCGATATATATTCATTATGAAATTGTAAGAGTGAGAATTATAAGTTATCCATATTCTCGTACATTGAAAGAAGCGGTCCGTATACAGCACCCACGATACATCCTACAATGCCTGCAAGGAACACCATAATAAGTGGCTCCATAGCCGATGTAAGCGCCTTGGTTGCCTCCTCTACCTCTTCATCGAAGAAGTCCGCAACCTTGAACATCATCTCTTCTAAGTTACCGGTCTCCTCACCTACGTGAACCATCTGAGTGAGCAGAGGCGGGAATATACCCATATCCTTAACAGGCTTAGAAAGAGGAACACCCTTCGCAACCTGATCTCTGGCATCAAGGAGCTTGTCCTGGATAATCTTGTTGGTCATAACCTTCGCAACTGCCTCAACCGCATCGATAAGCGGAATACCTGATGCCATAAGTGTACTTAAAGTTCTAGCAAATCTTGCTGCTGAAGACTTGATTGTAAGGTTACCGATAATAGGAACCTTCATAGCAGCTTTAGCGAAAAAGTACTGACCAGTACTGGTCTTCTTAAAGAACTTAATCGCAAAAACAATAGCCGCAACAATCGCAATCAATATGTACCACTTGTACTTGATGAAATCACTACAAGCAATCATGAATCTTGTCATGAGTGGAAGTTGCATATCCATATCTTGAAACATCGATGTGAAGTTAGGAATAACGACAACCATACATACTATAACAACCGCAACCGCAACTATACATACAATGATAGGATAGGTAAGAGCACTCTTAATCTGAGCCTGCAATCTACCATCCTTCTCGAAGTGATCTGCCATACGAACAAGAGCTGTCTCTAATGAACCTGAAGCCTCTCCTGCCTGAACCATGTTAATAAGAATAGGAGGAAAGACATTGGGATGTTGTCTCATACCATCCGCAAGGTTACTACCCTTCTCAACTGACACTTGCAATGCTCTAAGCGCACTCTGCAGCTTAGCATTGGTCGCCTGCTCAGCAAGCATATCAAGTGCCATAATAATAGTAACACCGGCGTTAAGGATTGAAGCAAACTGCTTACAAAACATCGATAAGTCCTTAGCCTTAACCTTGCCTCCAAAACTAATGTTAATGTCCTTGTCAAGCGCACCTTCCTCTGAGACATCAAGAACACTCGCAAATCCTTGACTCTTAAGCTTGTCCTGTGCACTCTCAACGCTACCGGCATCTATCGTGCCTCTCTTAGTCTTACCATCAGCGGTAAGAGCCTTGTACTTATAAGTAGCCATCTAATCTCCTCCATCTCGCTAATATCTGCTCCACTATTGACTTGCGACTATGAACTAATCTCTAAACCCCCGAGACTTGTCCACACAAATGTCACAATAACACACTATTAATATACACACAGTTATGCAAAATTTCAATAAAATTGTGATGATAATGTAAAATTTGTTGAAATTAACCAAAACGATTGTGCAGATTAACCAAGTTTCTTGATCATACTTGCCTGATCCTGAGAGAATGTAATAGCAGTCTCCTTATCGATCATGCCCTGTCTGTAGATATCATAAATCGAATCGTCCATGGTAATCATACCCTGTGCACGGCTCGTCTGCATTGTTGAAGGAATCTGGTGAGACTTACCTTCACGAATGAGAGCCTTGATAGCAGGTGTCTCAATCATGACCTCGAACGCTGCAACTCGACCATTGCCATCTGCGGTAGGCATAAGCTGCTGAGAAATAACCGATACCATAACCATCGCAAGCTGCACTCTAATCTGTTGCTGCTGATGAGGTGGGAATACGTCTATGATACGGTCGATGGTAGCAGCAGCTCCGATTGTATGGAGTGTTGAGAATACCAAGTGACCGGTCTCAGCGGCAGTGATAGCTGTTGAGATAGTCTCAAAGTCACGCATCTCTCCTACAAGGATGATATCAGGATCTTCACGAAGCGCTGCACGAAGCGCGTTAGCATAACTTAATGTATCCTGACCAACCTCACGCTGGTTAACCATAGCAACCTTGTGGTGGTGAACGTACTCTACAGGATCTTCCATTGTAAGAATGTGAGTACTCATATTAGAGTTAGCTCTATCTAATATTGAAGCAAGAGTTGTAGACTTACCTGAACCGGTAGGCCCTGTTACAAGAACAAGTCCTCTACGTCTCTTATAAAGTTCTACTACATGCTCAGGAAGTCCCAACATGTCAGGCGTAGGTATAACAGTCTCAATACGACGAAGCGCAGCAGACATGCAACCCTTCTGCATATATGCATTAACACGGTAACGGCCGATGTCCTGAGCTGTGTACGAGAAATCCGCCTCACCCTTCTCCTTTAAAATGTTAGCAAGGCGAGGAGTAAGCATACTCTCTACCAAAGCTCTTGTATCTGCCGGTGCAAGTCTGTCAACAGCAACGTCAACAAGCTTACCGTGAATACGAAGTTTAGGTGGTACACCCGCTGTGATGTGGATATCTGACGCTTTCTGTTCAAGCGCAAACTCGAGTAACTCGTTCATTGTAATCTGTGCCATATTATTTCTCCCTTATGTATAATTTATTATTATCTTAAAATGTAAGTATAAGATTCTTCGCTTCGCTCAGAATGACATCCGTGGAGCACACTGTGCTCCGCTACGATGTGTTCTTCGTAGCGGCGAACATCGTTCGCCACATACATCTATATTACATGCTGTCCTCAGCCTCATATGCAATCTTCTTCATCTCCGCGATAGACGTAACTCCATTAAGAACCAAATCAGCCGCTGCCATACGAAGCGTCTTCATTCCTTCCTCGATAGCCTTCTGCTCTATCTGGTCAGCCGTTCCGTTAGATGCAATAATCTTGGATATCTCATGAGTAACCGGAAGTATCTCATATACACCGATACGACCTCTATAACCTGCACCACCACACACGCCACAGCTCTCATTCCCACTAGGATCATATATGGTAGCTTCCTCTCCGGGAATTCCTAAGATATTACATTCATAATCTTCCGCAAGTCTTGGAACCTTACATGTACAAAGTCTTCTTACAAGACGCTGAGCAATAACACCCACCAAAGCATCTGCAACTGTATACGGCTCCTGACCCATATCTATAAGACGGGTGATGGTACTTGCAGCAGAGTTGGTGTGGAGTGTAGAAACCACCAAGTGTCCTGTGATAGCCGCTTTAACCGCGATATCGCAAGTCTCACCGTCACGAATCTCTCCTATCATAATGATATCAGGATCCTGACGCAAGATAGAACGAAGTGCTGCGGCAAATGTCATCTCTGCCTTTACATTAACCATAACCTGATTGATACCGTCGATGTTCGCCTCGACAGGGTCTTCAACGGTGATGATATTAACATCTTCTGTATTAAGCTCACTAAGAGCTGTATAAAGTGTAGTTGACTTACCGGAACCGGTAGGCCCTGTAACAAGGATGATACCATGTGGATTGCTAAGGATACCATCGAACTTAGCCATCTCGTCAGGTGTAAATCCAAGCTCACTCTTAGGCTTGGTAAGACCTTCCTTGGAAGTCATACGCATAACTATCTTCTCACCATAACAGGTAGGAAGAACAGACACACGGACATCAAACTCCTTGCGGTCTACCATAATTGTGATACGACCATCCTGTGGCTTACGCTTCTCAGCGATATCCATACCACCCATAATCTTAAGACGCGCTGAAATACCGGGCATCATACCAATATCAAGCCTCTGAACAACCTGAAGTGCACCATCTATTCTGTATCTAACACGAACCTGCGTCTCCATAGGCTCGATATGAATATCGGAAGTCCTCTGTCTTACGGCATTCTCTAAGATACCCTTAACAAGTTTAACGATAGGCGAGTTCTCGATGTCTTCATTGACTTCTTCTTCCTCAGCAATACTAAGTCCCTCTGCCTGAAGCTCCGAACGATACTGCTCAGCAGCCTCCATAGCTTCACGATCACCAAAGTACTTACCGATAATCATTGTAATGTCTTCGTCATTACAAAGGAGAGGCTCTATCTGATAGTTGGTCGCAATAGAGAGGTCATCTATCGCAATAATATCCATAGGGTCTGACATTGCCACGCGAAGAACGTTAGGATTCATCTCGTCAAATTCAATAGGAACAGCTCTATACTTCTCAATGAGGTTCTCAGGAACCAATGAAAGTACGGAATCCTCAAGCTTAACCCCCGCCAAGCTTATGAACTCTATACCGAGCTGCTGCTGCAATGTAGCATTAAGTATATCCTGGCTGATATAATCTAGCTGCACAAGAGTCTGACCAAGCTTCATGCCAAGCTCTTTCTGCTTAGACAAAGCCTCCATCAACTCTTCTTCAGTAATAGCACCAGCCGACACCAAGAGATCTCCAAGTTTAATCTTCTTGCGCATCATCTTCATAAGTCAATACACCTCGCTATACAAAATTACTTATATCAATTCTAAACACACACAAGACTATTGTAACACATTATGACAAAGTTGCAAATATTTTAAAATATTTCGTCACTTTGCACATACCAATTATGCAAACGATGTTATCCAGCCATCCTAAGTATCATTCCAACGCCAATCTCGTCTTCGTCAGAATGCTCAAGCTTAACATATAACTCCTGCTTCGGATGAGGTGCGCTCTCCATAAGTTGCCCCATATCGTCCTCAATAGAAATGACTTTAGCAATAGCATTTGCACCATTAGTTAGCATAATCTCTATCTCATCGCCTACCAGGAACTTGTTACGCTGAGTAATCTTAATCGCTCCGTCCTCTCTAATGTCTTCGATGTATCCAAGGTATGTATACTCTTTAATATACGTATTGGAATCATATATCTGTGTCTCGTGAGTAGGCTTTCCATAATAAAAGCCCGTTGTAAACTGCCTGTATGTACATTTAGCAATCTCTTCTCTATAGTAATCAAGATTAGAGTTATAGACATCGAGTCCTTTATAGAAATCGTCAATAGCACGCCTGTATGTCCTAGTAACCGCTGCCACATAAAGCGCCGTCTTCATTCTTCCTTCAACCTTAAAACTATCAATGCCCGCATCTATAAGATCCGGAACATGCTCAATCATAGACAAATCTTTGGAATTGAATATATAGGTACCACGCTCATTCTCCTCAACAGGAAGATACTCGCCCGGTCTCTCTTCCTCCATAACGTAATATCTCCACCTGCAAGGATGTGTACAAGCACCCTGATTAGCATCACGTCCGGTGAAATAGTTGCTAAGCAGGCATCTTCCGGAATAAGAGATACACATAGCTCCATGTACAAAACTCTCTATCTCCATATCCTCAGGGATATTCTCTCTTATACCCTTAATCTCCGAAAGCGATAACTCTCTTGCAGATACAACCCTTGTTGCACCAAGGCTCTTCCAGAAGTTATATGTACCATAGTTGCAATTATTAGCTTGAGTACTTATGTGAATGTCAATCTCCGGCGCAATCTCTCTTGCAATCGCAAAAATCCCCGGATCCGAAATAATCATAGCGTCAGGCTTGATGTCCTTAAGCTCTTTAATATATTCTCTGACACCGCTTAAATCCTCGTTATGAGCCACGATATTAACAGTCACATAAAGCTTAACCCCATGCTCGTGACAATATCTAACAGCCTCTCGCATAGTATCATTATCAAAATTATGAGCATTTGCCCTAAGACCATATAAATCACCGCCAATGTATATCGCATCCGCTCCATATAAAACTCCCACCTTAAGCACCTCTAAGTTCCCCGCAGGTATCAAAAGCTCAGGCTTTCTCATATCATGCACCTACTTTCTCTTAACAAGCGCCACACCATCACCTATAGTAAGTATAGATGTGACCAGACTCTCATCACTCTTCAAACTCTTTAAAAACTCTCTCATGCGCCCATATACAGTGTGATCCCGCCTTGTCATAACCTCGACAGGCCAAGCGATATCTCCCTCCTGTAAAATGTTATCGCACACCATTACTCCACCCCTCTTAAGTAGAGGCATTGCCTTCTTATAGAATTCCTCATACTGTCCTTTAGCAGCATCCATAAAGATTAAATCATACGAGTCATTATTCAAGGTATCAAGCACTTCAAGCGCGTCGCCGAAGAAAATGTTGATTACATCTGTTAAATCTGCATTTTCTACATTATGAACCGCTCTAGCGTATCTCGCTTCGTTGCGCTCAATTGTATCTATGTTTGCTCCTAAAGGTAACACTTTAGCCATTACTATAGCCGAATACCCTATCGCTGTACCTATCTCCAACACTCTCATCGGTTTATTAAGATTAATCAGAAATCTAAGTAATTCTCTGACATCCGAGCGAATAATAGGCACATGATTATCATGTGCCTCCTTAAGTAATCCTCTTATAATCTCATCTTCTTCAGTGTTAAGCGAATCAACATATTCCTTAACATGCTCTTCAACTATCAAAACATGCCTCCTAGTCATCCAAAACTTCTATTGCTAGCTGAAGGTCCGATAATATGCCTTCCTCGACTTTGTTAAGCATTCTGACAAGTCTCTGCTCCGCACCTAAGAACTCATTGACAGAAGCGAGACTTAAGATATCGCTGTATTCAGCCCTAAGCCTTGCGACATCCTCATATGCATTAAAATCAGCCATACTCTGAATCCTTATATTCTTGCGTTCAAACTCCATGAGTCTTGAATATACTTTCTCATCTTCCTTGAGCTTGTTAAGAATGCGAACGTAATGATTATACTCATTGCTGTTCTTAATCTCCTGATTAAGCTTCTTAGTCTGATACATAACCTCGTTCATAACAACCTCACACTTCGCTGATAATAGGAAGAATCATAGGATTCCTCTTGATTCTCTTCCAAAGAAACTCGCCTAACGAATCCCTAATCATATTCTTCATGCGCGCCCAATCAGTAATATTGCGTGACTCGCACTCCATAAGCGCTTCCGAAACCACATGTCTCGCGTCTTCTATCAGAGTCTCAGACTCTCTCACATAGACAAATCCTCTAGACACAATATCCGGTCCAGCGAGAATCCTTCCGGTCTCTTTCTCCATGGTAACAACAACCACCATCAATCCATTCTGAGAAAGCTGCTGGCGATCTCTGAGCACGATATTACCTACATCTCCGACACCAAGTCCATCAACAAATACACTCTCTGCCGGCACTCTTCCTACTATCTTGGCACTCTCCTCGGAAAGTTCCAACACATCACCGCATTTCATGATGACTACCTTGTCCTTAGGAATGCCCATGGTAATCGCAAGGTCTTTATGCGCATGCAAATGCTGATACTCACCGTGAACAGGTATAGAGTACTTAGGCTTGGTAAGCGCATACATAAGCTTAATCTCTTCCGCACAGGCATGCCCCGACACATGAGTATCCTGGAACTCAACCTTAGCGCCCTTCATAATAAGCTCATTGATAATCCTTGAAACACTCTTCTCATTACCCGGAATCGGATGAGAGCTGAATATAACCGTATCCATCGGAGTTATAGTAACTTTCTTGTGGATTGAGTTAGCCATCCTGGAAAGAGCTGCCATAGTCTCTCCCTGACTACCGGTTGTTATAATTACAAGCTGATCATCAGGATAATTCTTAAGCTCTTCAATATCTATCAAAGTATGTTCAGGCATATTAATGTAACCGAGTTCTACAGCAGTCGTGATGATATTAACCATTGACCTGCCCTCGACAACAACCTTACGCTTATACTTGTATGCTGAGTTAATAATCTGCTGAACCCTGTCAACATTGGACGCAAATGTAGCAACTATAATACGCCTGTCCTCATTGTCAGAGAAAATGCTATCAAACGTCTTACCAACAGTACTCTCTGACGGAGTAAAACCGGGACGCATAACGTTGGTACTGTCACACATAAGCGCCAAAACGCCCTTCTTACCAAGTTCTCCAAAACGTTGAAGATCTATCATATCACCGTAAACAGGGGTGTAATCAACCTTAAAATCCCCTGTGTGCACAATCACACCGGCAGGTGTATAGATTGCGAGCGCAGCAGCATCTGCAATACTGTGATTGGTGCAAATGAATTCTACTCTAAAACACCCTAAATTAATAGACTGACCGTAAGTTACAATCTTCCTCTTAACATTCTGCAAAAGATTATGTTCCTTAAGCTTGTTGTCGATGATACCAATCGTCAACTTGGTAGCATAGATAGGAATAGGGAGCTCCTTCTCAACATAAGGAATAGCTCCGATGTGGTCCTCATGCGCATGCGTAATTATCATACCCTTAATCTTCTCACGATTCTCCTTAAGGTATGTGATGTCAGGGATGACAAGATCAACGCCCAGCATGTCATCCTCCGGAAATGATAATCCGCAGTCCACAATAATAATACTGTCCTCGTACTCGAAGGCAGTAATGTTCATGCCGATCTGCTCTAAACCTCCCAGAGGTATAATCTTAACCTTAGGAGCAGCATCTCCTTGATAATTCTTCATTTGTTAGTCCTCGCTTATAATATCAGCGTCCTCTAAAAGCTCCTGAAACACCTTAGATACGCTGTCTAATTCATCTTCGTCCTCAACAAAAGAATAGGATACCTCGTCTGAAGCAGAGTCTTCCTCGTCTCTCCGCATCAGATATACCGTATCCTCATCTTCTCGTTCAGTTACCAGTATATACTCACGACCCATAATCGTGGTTGATTCTATAATATTAAAAAACAACTCCTCACCATCATCTGAGGCGAAGGTTATAAACTTGTCATTCTCATTCATCTTGTATTATATACTCTCAGTCTTATATATGATTATTATGTTACGTATTATGGCGAACAATGTTCGCCGCTACAAGAAAGTCAATATATTTAATCCGAACACATAGCATCCATGTAATTCTGTAAAATGATGGCAGCAGCCACCTGATCAATGTATTTCTTACGGTTCTTCTTGGCTACATTGCACTCTTCTAAGATTCTGTCTGCCTCTACCGTAGTGAGTCTCTCATCCCACATAACAACAGGCAGATTAGTGCGCCTAATCAAGTCTTCCTGAACCTTCTTGGTCTCTATCGCTCTAAATCCCTCTGTGTTGTTCATATTGACCGGGAATCCAAGAATAATCTTCTCTACATTATATTCTGACACCAGTGCCTCTATACGGGCATATGTCTGTCTAAGCTTGTCAGGGTGCTTCCTTGTGATGGTCTCCACCTCTTGTGCAGTGATACCCAATGAATCACTCACAGCAACTCCGACCGTGACGGAACCAAAGTCCAAGCCCATAAGTCTCATATCACACCTCTACTTAAGCTTGGAATCAATATAATATTCTAATATACCTTCGATAATCTCATCTCTCTCGATCTTCATGATAAGACTTCTGGCATTCTTGTGGCTGGTTATGTAGGTAGGATCTCCGCTCATAACATATCCTACTATCTGATTGACAGGGTTGTACCCCTTCTCAGTTAATGCAGCATAAACCTCTTCTAATATCTTGTGTACGTCAAGCTCCGGTTCTTTAACCGCCTTGAAATATTGTGTATTGTTATCCATATTATCACGTCCTTCACACTATTAATAATAATATAACGCATAATCGGATTATTTGCAACCTTGGATTTGTGTTATCGTGTTATCCCGAACTGCGTTCGGGATAAAGATTCTTCGCTTCGCTCAGAATGACATGTACTCTTTTATGTCATCCTGAGGAGCGCAGCGACGAAGGATCTTTGACCTTCGAAGAAGGTCAACTTAAGAATCGGCATCATTAGTAGCTAGCATATACTCAGAATTCAATCGTCTATCAATGGACACTGTAACTATCCTACCAACTAATGTTTCATCTCCAGCCTCAACCGCAACCTTCACATACCTCCTACTATGGCCAACCAAGTAGCATTTGCCGTCTATATCGACTTTCTCCTCGATAAGAACCTCAACCTCACTTCCAATAAAGCTATCCTCAAACCTCTCCTTGTTCATCGCATTCAGTCTTCTAAGCTTCTCGGAACGTTCATGCTTGACATTACCATTAATCTGGTCAGGCATAGTGTCTGCAATCGTACCCTTTCTTCTTGAATATGGGAAAATATGCATCTCATAAAGTTCGATATCGCTAAGATAATCAAAAGTAGACCTAAACTCGTCCTCGCTCTCGCCAGGGAATCCAACAATAACATCAGTCGTTATAGCCGGTTTATCAAATACTCTTCTAAGGAGTTCAACGCCGTCTCTATATTCTTTGGTCGTATAATGCCTGTTCATGCGCTTAAGCGTCTCATCACATCCACTCTGTAATGACAAATGAAAATGAGGGCACACCTTATCAAGCCCTGCTACAGTATTGACAAACTCTTCGGTCACAGAGTTAGGTTCTAACGAGCTAAGCCTTATACGCTCGATTCCATCGATTTCATTTAACCTGACCAGAAGATTGGTGAAGTTGATATCAGGATCCTCGATATCCATACCATAAGAAGTAACATGTATTCCGGTCACAACAATCTCTTTAAAGCCTGATGCTGCCAGGGACTTGACTTCGTTTGCCACGTCATCAATGTCACGAGACCTTACTCTTCCTCTGACATAAGGAATGATACAATACGTACAGAAGCGATTGCATCCATCCTGAACCTTAACATAGGCTCTCGAGTTGTTAACAGTGTTGCTTATAGCGAAACTCTCATATGCACTCTCGTGATTGATATCTATTATATGATTCTGCTTAGCGTGATTCTTCTGATACTCCTCTAAATAGCTTACTATGTGATTCTTCTGATTGTTTCCTAAGAATATATCAACCTCAGGCATTGCTTCTAACACATCATCAACGCTCTGTACATAACAACCGCAGGCTACGAGCACTGTGTCCGGGTTGACTTTCTTGGCACGGTTAAGCATTTGTCTGGATTTACGAGATGCGATATTGGTCACAGCGCAGGTGTTGACCACGGTAACATCCGCTGCCTCACCAAACGGAACAACTTCGTAACCGGCTTTTTTAAGGAGTTCTGCCATGCCATCCGACTCATATTGATTGACCTTGCAGCCCAAGGTCAGAAACGATGCTGTATTCATATTTTTATTTCCTTTTTCACTTGACATTTTCATATTGCAAATGTAGTATATTAAGGTATGATTGTCAATAAGAAATCTGATGTTGCAAGTGATTGTTACATCAACTCAAAGGGAGGGTTACTATTATGACACAGGTTAGAGTCAACCTTAATTCAATCGAGAAAGTTAAGGCGTTTGTTAATACCATTGGTCAGTTTGATTCAGAGTTCGACCTCGTTTCAGGTCGCTATGTGATTGACGCTAAGTCTATTATGGGTATTTTCAGTTTAGATATCACTAAGCCTATCGACTTAAATATCCACTCTGAGACCGAAGATGAGCTCAATTCAATATTAGAAGCCATCGATATGTATTTGGCTAAGTAATTTATGTAATGATGAAACCCGCCTGACGGCGGGTTATTTTCATGCACTCTTTTTCTTATCACGGATAATCATAAATATTCCTATCGCAGCAAACACAACCGACAAGATAATCCCCGGAATCAAACCTCTTACATGATATTCCATGTATATATCATGCTCTCCGTCAGGAACATGGAAGGTTAAGAACGCTTCGTTGATACTCTCAGTCTTAACCTGCTTACCATCTACATAGATGCTCCACCCCTTGTCGTAAGGAATTGTAGTGAATACGAGATGATCACCGTTACTCTTTAACGTTCCTGTTATCGAGTTGTCGGTGTAGGAGGTTATGTTCAACTCGTTGGATTTGAGGATGTTATATACTTCCTCGAATTTATCGTTGTCAAAAGTCATGGTTGAGATATTCAGTGAAGCCATCCCACTTCTTTCAAACATTTTCGAATCAAGGTCATACTTTATCTTCTTGGATTGACCCTTTTTTAAATAACCGATATGCGTAAAGTCTTGATACTTGATATAATAATCACCATCCTTTTTCGCAGTTACCACCAGAGTCACGTTGGAATCTGATGTAGCATCATATTCAAACCCACCGTATCCAAGAGTATTATCACTTACATATACTTTAGAATCTTCACATGTCGCAACACAATTATCACAACTGTAAACTGCAACATTCATGTCAGTTTCTTCCATAATGTTATCGACACCCGTCAACATATTACACAAGGCGTTGTTATTAGCAACCGGATTCTTACCTTCAACCCTTTTTCTCTGCAGTACCTCCTTATCATTCGACGAAATCATAACAGGATTAACAGTCATATTATTACGATAGAGATTGTATCCGTTAACCTGATCAATCAGCTTATACTGCTCATAAATGCTATCATAACTATCGGTATGACACTCTTCCTGATTTTTTAATGTAGAACTCGCTTCAACGATATATCTTCTTGATATAATAGAATTAACAAACGGCGTATATCCATCCTCGTTCAAAGCCCCCTTACCTCCGGTCACACCTAAACGAATCATCTCATCAATAAATTTGCCGTTAAACACAGTAGAATATCCACATATGCTTTTATTTCCAAATGCCATACCAGGTTCAAAAACATACCCACTTTCATTAAATGACGCCCTATAAAAATCTTTATCAGCATGAATCTCACCCATCAACTCAGCAGTATCTTCATATATCGAATACAACATATCATAACTCGTCATAGTTCCAAAGAACATAGCTCTATAGTTGTAACACACTTCGAGAACTGATATCACGCATATTGCAATGATTAATACTTTTCTTTTTCTAACATATATGAATAACACAAAATAAACAGCCACCAGTACCAAAGTAACTATATACGGCACGGCTGATTTTATACTATTAGTTGTAAATATCATAGTTATAACATCAACAACCAAAACTACACTTCCACCCACAGCTATTCCTAAGACACTTTTCTTCTTAGCCTTTGATGCGTAATAATCCAACGTATCACCAGCCATAATAATCACATAGAACAGTATTATTATTGAATGCCTATTAGGAAGACCAAACGGCTCATGGAATGCGTGAAATACGTAGTTTATTATCGGAACATTAAGGCTTAACATAAACAATACAAGCAAGCACAGTCTCTTTAACCTACAAGCAAGCTTGATGGAACTAATTGAAAAGTATGCTAACGCTAATATAACAATAAGCGTTCCACAATATAGATTAGCCGGCCATAACACTCCATTATCCCCTGTTAAAACAGGGCTTCTAAACATTAGAATCTGCGACAAAACATTCAACCAATTTGTCATAAATCCTCCGCCAGGTGCTTTGGTCACACCCCAACCGCCACCGAGAGTAATGACAACTGCAGGGATAATAATAAACGATGTGCTCATTATAGAGCATATCGAAAGTAGAAGAATCCGAATTCCTTTAACAACCATTGATTTAAACGAGTCGAATTCCAATGTAAAGAAATATAAGAATATAAAAATACATTCTAAAATAGCTATATAGAAATTACATATGAACAATAGGATAATACATATATAATAAAGTTTCCAACCCTTGCCGTTGCAAAATCTCTCAAGCCCAAGTATAACCATCGGAAGCACAACAAAACCACCCATAAATGGATAAAAACTACCGGCATTAAGCAGCGCCGGCAACAACGCATAACTAATTCCCAATGGCAATAAAATACATTTATTCGCTTCAACCCTTCTTCCTGATAATCTGTGCGTCAGATAATGGTACATAGTGACATACATCAAAACAGAATGTATATACAGTCCAATATTTAACCCTACCGAAAAGTATCTAATTGGAAATAACGTTAGAAATAAAGACATTGGACTTACCAAAACATAAACAAACAGATAATAATAATTAGCTCCACCGTTTATGTTCCAAGTATAATAGATACTTTCCCCATTAGTTAGCTTAGTTTTTAGTTCTTGAACATACGGAAGAATCTGGGGAACATTATCACCGTTTATCAAAAGCCCCTCTCCAAAAGGAGCGCAATGCAAAGAAATCATAATCACCGCATATGTCACGGTGATTATGATTATTCCCAGAATCAATATAAAACGTTTGCTATTTCTGATTGAAGAAATCAAAGATTTACTCATTACTCATTATCCTCTTCACTATCTTCTTCGTCATCATCTTCTAAAAATGCCAAAAACTTGCTTTTCTTCTTAGGTTTATCTACAGCTTTAGAGCTGTTATCTGAATCTCCATCATCTGAATCTGACTTATTATCAGAAATATCATCTGCCTCTTTATCCTCGTCTTCTTCGTCGTCCTCAAGAGCTTCAGATAAGAATTTCGCCAAAGCACTCCTCTCTCCAGGTACATACTCATAGTCGTCAATAAATACTCCTTTTTCAAGCCAGAAGCAATACTTGCCTTTCTTGAAGTAGATAATCATAAACAGTCCTAACGCCATGAATATAATTGAGATTATCAATCCAGGTACAAAACCTCTATTCTTATACGTCATAATAACATTATGTTCTCCATCAGTCACATCAAACGAAAGAAAGGCATCTGCAACTGCTTTGGTTTCAACCACTTTACCGTCCACCTTAATCTCCCAAGCAGAATCGTAAGGTATAGTTGTAAATACAGGATGATCTCCGTTACTCTTAAGAGTACCTGTAATAGAGTTAGATGTATACTTATCTATACTCATCTGTCTATCGGCTAACTCTTCATATACTTCATTAAACTTCTCATTATCGAATGTATAGGAATCAAAATAGTAATTTAAGAAACCAAACACCTCATTAAATTCGGTCCGTGCCATACTAAACGAATATTCTCTACTCTCATTAGCGTCTATAAATCCGGCATGGTATTGATCCCCAAAATCAAAGTAATAGTCTCCCGCCTCTTTAGTTGTGACCTTTATGGTAACTACCGAGTTCTTATTAGGATTGTATTTGTTATCTTTACCACTAACAGCCTGTGTAACCACCACTGCTCCTCCATAAACTGTAGCATTACAGTTAACGGTCTTTACAATTTCAAGATCCACAGGGGTTCCTTTTAGCAATCTATCAGCACCACACAAATCTGCCAATAGTGCTTTATTAGGTAATCCGGTCGCGTCCGACGATGCATTCATCTCTTCATAGTTCTTCATATCTGTATCTGCAATTATAATCGGTGAAAGACACTTGGTATTCTCATACACATTGTATCCTTCATCTGAACTAATGAGTTCATACTGTTCAAACGGAGCATCTTTAACCAGTTCTTTATCATCGTTGTCACTAGTCGGCTCAACGATATACTTCTTAGCAAATAATGCATTTAACACAGGGTTAAATCCACTTCCATATACAGCATTCACTCTTGCCTTGATACCTAGATTATTGATTGCTGTAAGATAGCTCTCATTAGCAACTCCCGATAAACCTGCAATACTGTTGGTATTAAAAAGTTCTCCCGAATTCATAATTGATGAATAATCATTATATTCGGTTCTATAAAAACTATCGTCATCGATGTCCTTCACAACAGACTTAACGGTCGATACTGTATCACTAACCTTCTTAGCATTCTCGAAATATCCAAAAAGTGAAGTATAGTTCCATCCCATCTCAGCTATAAGGATTACTGTTAATGAAATTGCAAATGTTTCTTTAGTTTTAAATCTATCCTTCAGCAACAAGAGAATTCCATAACCCAATATAAAATCAAAACTATAAAGATACATATTGATGTTAGCTTCTCCTTGTGTTGCAATAACAGCACCGACATCTACAACAACCATAAGCGCTACAGGTATAATCAGTCTAATCTTAGAGAGCACATATGTATTCTCTTTATACAAAGTAAATGACTCCTGAGCAAGAACAATCATATAAAACAAAAAGAATATAGTCTGCCTGTTAGGATTACTTACAGTATAATGGAATAAATGCATAACATAGTTGCATGTTGACTCGTTAAAAGTAAACAGCATTATTACAAATACAATCAGCTTTCTAAAACGAACCGAGAATCTAATGTTCTTGTTAAAGAAATAAGTCAAAGCAAGAATCTCGACCAACAATCCTACATAGAGATTACTGTCCCAATAATTACTGGAATCAGCACTGGTGGTAATTACATCATTAAACATGAGAGATTGTTCAAGCACCTCGAACCATCCCTGAAAGAATCCGATACCAAGGTACTCAGAGAATCCCAAACCACCATTGAACGCTACGCACGCTACTGGTATCAATAACACAGCAGCGACTCCAAGTGCCATAATTGACATACATATAATCTTAAGAGACTTAACAAAGAACTCTTTAGCATTCTTAAAACTCAACGTCAAGTAATAGAGCACAGTGAATATGCACACCATACCACCTATGTAGAAATTGAAGAACATAATCAAAGCGAGTGTTATAAAGTACATTCTCCAACCAAGGTTAGCAACGAACCTCTCTAACCCAAGCATTAGCAGTGGCACCAATACGAACACACCAAGATATGGATAATACCCACTGATAGAAACAAATGCAGGGAGCAATCCATATGCCATTCCAAAAAGCAAAACTTCCGGCTGATTCTTATCAAGTTTCGCTTTAGATACCCTATGAGTAAGATAATAACTCATTGACAGGAACATCAACACAGCTATACCAACAATACACAACCCTAACGTCGCTGCGTAATACTTCATCGGAAGTAATATAAGCGGGAGCATAGTCGGGCTTGTAAGAGTATAACAAAACAGGTAGTAGAAATTGCTTCCGCCCATGATATGCCACGAGTATGCCAACGACTCTCCTGATGATATCTTATTCTTAAGCTCCTCTATATACGGAAGGATCTGAACAAGATTGTCTCCCCTCGAAAAAACATAATCTCCAAATGGAGCGCACTTATAAACCGCCATAATTATCAGATTAATAAGGGCTATAAGTACCGAGCCTAAAATTAGCGTCCAATTATCCTTTACCCAATTATTCTTTCTCTCCGCATTATTATCCATCATTATATCCTCCTAAAACTATAATTATAGCAGATGATACTAATACATCAACTGCTATAATATCACACTATATACCCTTTTGGCAAATCACGTTCTCTTTCTCATCGCAACCACCATCACGATAAACACTAGCACATTCACTATACTTACCACACATCCAAGCAAAAGTCCTTTTGGCTTATAATTTAGTACGATATCGTGCTTGCCTTGCTCAACCTCGAACGTTAAGAAGGCATCACCCAAACCTTTAGTTTCTGTTTTCACTCCGTCAACATATACATTCCACGACGAGTCATACGGTATAGACGTAAACACCTCACTACACTTATCCGTAACAATCGTTCCCTCTATTCTATCTGAATTATATGCTGCTATATTCATACAATTATGTTGCATCACCTCATATGCTTCTTTATATTTATCGTAATCCAAAACATTAACCATTATGTCAGTTGCATACACACCAGTCTCTTGATTATAATCAGATGGTGATATTTGTGCTTTAGCATAAACTACATCCCCCGCTTCATGATAACCCACGTGACTATTACTTGTAGTATTCACTATATATTCGCCCTCAATCGGCGCTTTAAACGAAATTACAACTGAAGACTTTTCAGATAGATTAATTGTACCTTCTTCTAATTTAGGCGAGAATACCAAGTAGTCATCATAAATCATAGCGTTACAGTTGTTAACGCTTTCAATCCTCAACGCATCAGCTGATACAGTAGTCATCAATCCTGTAACTCCGCTAAGTTCCTCACACATTATATTATTAGCCTTAGCAACATCTTTTCTGTTCGAAATCTCCTTCCTCAGGTACTCTTCATACTTAGTCAAATCACCTTCAGCAACAATAATCGGACTTAAAATATTCTCATCACTGTATAAATCAACGTTATTATAACTAGCTATTTTCCTATTTTCTCTAAAGATCTCGTCTTTTATCGTATATTTATACTCTGCTCCACTAGGCTCCATTAAATACTTTCTGTTAAAAACACTATTTAAAAAAGAATTGAACCCCTGCTCCCTGATATTGGTAGTGACCCTAAGTCCAAGCTGATCTAACGCATGAATATAGCCATATCTAATAACAGTTGAATACCCCTGCAAAGTGTTATATCCACACAAAAGTCCTAGATTCACAGAAGTGTCCTGACCATTATACCCTATGTTATACCATCCCTTATCATCTATATCATTACACAATTTCACAACACTTTGATATTTATCGTCAATAACAACATCAACACTATTAGTATTACTATATAGCACTACATAATCTGAAACAATCTCAACTATAACAATAAACAAGACAAATATAGTTAGAATTTTTCTTTTCTTTATCTTCCGAACAAGCATTAGCACAACAGAATATATAATTACCAACGCCAGACTAATCATAAACGATAATAGCATACCATCTTCTGTATAGTATTTAACATATGAAACTAAGAACAAAATACTCATAGACATGGTAATAAACATAATCTTCATAAAGCGCTTAAACGTTAGCCTAACATTTATAAGATAATATCCAGCTTCCTCTGCCATAATTATCATGTATAACATAACAATTACCGCTTGTCTATTAGGTATTCCAACAGTATAATGAAAAACATGCATTATATAATTAGCTGTGGATTCATTGAATGTTAAAAAAAGCACTAGTAAAACTACAAGTTTTCGAATACGAACATTCAGTTCAATCTTAGCCTCAAAGAAATACAACAAACATAACATAGATAACAATATACCAATGTATGTATTGCATTCCCAATAGGCTTCAGGTGCGCTTCCCACCAAAACTGGAGTTCTGCCCCACATAGACTGCTTCACAATATAAAACCAACTTGTAAACATGTGCCCGCCCTGATAGTCAGAAACACCATATCCACCATCCGTTGTTGACAATATAACAGGAACGATAATGATTCCTGCAATTCCTACAGCGCATACAGATACCAACAATACTCTAATACTACATTCAACGAAATACTTAAATCCTTGGAAACTAAGCGTAAGATAGTACATAACAATAAAAGCACAGCATATTACACCTATATAAAAGTTAGTCATAACCACTATAGCAAGCGATACAAAATATAGTATCCAATTACCGTTAGCGACATATTCCTCTAATCCCAGTAAAACCAAGGGCATAACCACAAAACATCCAAGATAAGGATAGAACGTACCTGCGTTAACTAGAGCTGGCAAAAAAGCATAGGCAAGTGAAAAAATGAGCAAATAGGGAGATTTTTTTCGCATCTTACACTCTGTTGGTTTGTTAACCAAATATATATTCATCGTTAAATACATCAAAAGTGATACAACTACAAAGTTAAAATCAAGAACGCTTGAAAATGACTCAATATCACACAGTATGAGTGGAAGCATAAAAACAGAACACAAGGCATACGAAAAAATATAATAAAAGCTTCCTCCGCCTGTCACCTTCCACGTGTAAAACAAGCCATCATGATTAGCTATCTTCCTCTTCAGTTCAACTGCATATCCAGATAGTTGGTTAACATTATCACCCCGCAAATAAACCTTATCGCCAAACGGAGCATATCCATGAGTCACCATAACAATCATATGTATAACGATCAATATGACAACACCGGAAATAATAACTAAGTTATCCTTAATAAATCTATTAATTCTCTTCTTCATATCAAATACCGTACGCCTTTTTAACTAAAATGATATCCTAATACTTACTTATGTTTCACCACAAAAATGCATAATACCAAAGCAGATATAATCGAGAACGCTACGCCTAATCTAACTCCACCAGGTACGTACCTTAACTTTATATCATGATATCCCGATTCCAGATTAAAGCCCAGGAAACCCTTACCAATACATTCAGACTCTACACATTCTCCATCAACGCTTACTCTCCATGCAGAATCATAAGGAATAGTTGTAAATACTGTTCCCTCTTCTTTAACGTCAATACATCCCTCAATAACACTAGAATTATACTTTACTACCTCTACTTGATTATTCTCCATTTCTGAATACGCTTCATTCCATTTGTCAACATCCATAACAGTTACAGAAATACCTTGTTTTACTTCATCCTTACCTTTAAACCTATAATTGGCAACGGTGGCATATACATATACTTTATCCCCTTTTTTATGGCGCCCCACATTGTAATTATCAAAAACCATTACTGAATACTCTCCATCACAAGGGGCAACAAACGAAAGAATCACTTCTGTCTTACCTTCCTCGTTGGCATCAGCGTCATTCTTATTATTATCAATCACAAGCATATCTTCTCGGATTGACACGTTACTATTATTGCTTTTTTCAAGCTTAAAGGTTGCATCTACCCCTCTAAACACACCCTTCACTCCCGAGAGGCAATAACACAGTTCATTATTATAATCACTTATCGACCTATCTTTCTCATTATCCAAATGATTATAACCATTGAAATCTCTCTTGGTATACACCAATGGAACCAAAGCCTTAGCATTCTCATAAATATTCATACCATCAATACTCTGTTTGGTATTGTCACCAAAAACACTGTCATTTTTAGAAATGTATGTGGCATTACTATTCGTTGACGAATACACCGGCTCAAATAAATACTTTACAGAGAATATAGAGCTTAAGAAAGAACTTAATCCTTTATTTCTTATTACCAAGCTATCAGCATCAATTCCCAGGTTATTCAAGCTCTCATTATACTCAGGATTATAAGTTGTTGAAAAGCCAAGTAATGTACTGTATCCATATATCAGCCCCAGATTCGAAGCAATATCAGAATCATTGTATGTGCATCTCCAGACATCTTCCAAATCAGTATTATCAACACTTCTTTCCAACGCGTCTGTATAGGACTTGGCATACATATCCGGTTCCGGAGGATTACAAACACATAGAGTGTACGTATGATTTAATACGACTTCCAGCAATACAACGCCTGTCAGAACAAACTTATATCTTTTAGATTTAATTCTTCTCTTATCAAACAGCAAGAATAAATATATGTATACAGCAAGAATACTAACAGAATGCGTCATCCATCTCTCACTATTATTTAAGCAATGCGAAAATATCACCAATAACATCAGTACAGCCCCTGAAGATAAGGCAATAGTTTTCTGCTTCTTATTCATTCTCTCTTTAATAATTAAATACGCATCACTCGAAATGATTAACATATATAGTAACAAGTACATACTATGTCTATTAGGAATACCATGACTGTAGTGGAACAGATGCATAACATAATTGCACATTTCTTCATTAGTACATAATAACAGAACAATTAACACAGTTAATCGTCTTAACCTAATTGACAAAACAGTTCTGTCCATAAAGAAATAGACAATTAACAGAATTAAGTTAAATATACCAATATAAAGATTACATCCCCATTCGATATTATTCCCCATTCCCGAAAGAACAAACGGATATCCAAACGTGAGCGAATCAAAAACCTCTAACCAGCTTTTATAGAATCCCATTCCGCCAAATTGCGAGAATCCATAACCCCCGTTCGTTGACATAAACAATTGTGGAATAATATAAAAAGAAGACACCATAACAGAGAAGAATGAAATCAGTATAATATACAATGACTTCTTAATAAAATCACGTATGCTATCAAACCTGAGAGTAAAATAGTATAAAGCAACAAATATACACCCCATTAATCCGATGTATACATTACTTGCAACTAAGATAGTCAATGATATTACATATAATCTACTTCCCTTATTAACAACAACCCGCTCCAAACCCAGTATAACAAAAGGCATTACAATAAAAGCCATTAAATATCCTATGTTTAAACCCATATTATAAAATGAGGGAGTCATAGAGTACGGCACTGTAAACATCAGCAATTCAATCGAATTCTTAGTAAACCTTGTACCGACTTCTCGATGTGTAAGGTAATAGTTTATCGCCAAGTAGTTTAATACAGACAACACCACATACATGATATCACACGCATCATTAAAATATTTCGCCGGGAAAGCACTAAGAATCATCAACGGAGCGTTAAACAGGCATGTTACAAATGTGAAATAATAGTTCATCCCACCCAGCGCATGCCATGTATAATACATACTTTCATGATCAAATATCTTTCTTTTTAATTCAGCTACAGCTCCTAACAATCCAATCTGGTTATCTCCACCTAAATATACATTTGATCCGAATATACAGCTCTTGGTAATAGCCATACATATAAAGTGTGTCAATATAATGATTATGGCTCCTATTAGCGTTATTCTATTATTTTCAATCCACTTTCCTATCTTGCTCACGCTGCACTCCTCTCTATACAACACGCGCACATAGCTACTATTTCTGCTTGAACGGCTTATAAAACAGTAGCATACCCAAACTGATTATCAACGCAACAACTGAAACTATTATACCTTCCTTTACACCAAGTGGCGTATACTTCATTTCAATAACATGGTTGCCCTCAGAAACAGGGAAGGTAAGCAATCCATCTCCCAGACATTCAGCCTCTACACTTTGATTGTCCACCATAATCTTCCATGAACTATCATACGGAATTGTAGTAAACATATATGTATCCTTTGCAGCATTCACATCACCTTTAATATAACCTGACTCAAATGACTCTATATTCATCTGATTCTTCTCAATTATACTATAAGCCTTGGCGAATTTATCCAAATCTAATCTATTAACAACTATATCGCAACTAATGGTTTCTCCCCAAACAAATGACCTACCTTCTATAAAAACACTAGTTTTTATCCTTTCTCCTTTTTTGTGAAATCCAACGTTTTGATTTTCAAATCCATATACCATATACTCTCCATCTTCGGGAATAACAAATGAAATAGACACCTCAGCTGATTCAGCGTAATCGTTCATAGATAACCCATTATATTTGCGTCGAATCGTAAGCTTCTGCCCATTCAACTCAGCCTCACACTTGGACACATCATCAATTTCAACATTAACATTCTCATTACTAATCAAACCTTTCACACCCGAAAGTGAATAACAAAGAGCATTGTTATATCCGTTCACTCCTTTTGACGACACTTCATTGTACATTGAAAAATTCTTAAAACTATTATAATCATTACATAACATCAATGGTGACAGGCACTTATCATTCTCAAACAATTCAACATCTCTCAATCGTCTAAGCTTATATCCATCATAATCACTATACTCACTCTCTTTATTCTTATTACTTTCTACTATATACTTCCGTGAAAGAATAGAGTTTAAGAATGAATTATATCCTTTTGAATCGACCATCATTTCACTAGAGTCAATGCCTAGTTTAGAAAGATCTTTGTTAAACCCTGCCGATGCGTTATTAGTACATCCCTCGTATGTGTTAAAGCCATATATCAATCCAAGATTGTAAACTGCTGATATGTAATTATAACCACATTTTTCAATCCCTTTAACGCTTATTTCTTGAGTCGGAAGCGAGTTGAATTGTTCCTCGGAATAAACATCTTTGTCCAAACGGTCAAGAGGATAGTTAAAGAAAAGAGCATAATTAGCAAACATTTCTAGCGTCAACACACTAATCAGCACTAACCCCCAACGATTATAATTAATTCTTTTATTCATCAAGAATAAGTAACCGTACACTCCAAGCAAAAGAAAGCTCACTGCAAACGATGCAATTCTTAACCTACTAAAGTTAACTATAGCATCTACAACAATAATCCCCATAAGTATAATCGTAATAAGCATAAACTTCATGCGCCTTCTCTTTTTTCCTGTTCTAGAAAGTATTACAAAAGAATCTCCGGCTATTGTTAACAAATAAAAAATCAAAAACATAACATGCCTATTATGAATCCCATGAGTATAGTGGAACAAATGCATTACATAATTGCATGTCTTACCATTAATTGCAAGACATAAAACTAAAAGTACTATAAGCCTTCTAAACTTTGTCTTTAATGTTAACTTGCCATTAACAAAATAAAACAACACTAAAGCTATCGTTAGAATACCCACATAAAGATTGCAAAGCCAGTAATCCTCTGTAGCATTTCCGCTCAGAAAGAAAGGTGTTCCCCATAGTGCTTTATCAAATATTTTCAACCAATCAACATAAAAACCCGCTCCTTGAAACTCAGAAAAACCATATCCACCTTCAGAAGATGATAAAACCATAGGAACAAAATAAAACGCTGACACAAGCACAGCAATAATAGAAATTCCAAAAATTCTAATAGATTTAGCCCAGAAATCTTTGAACGAGTTGAATTCCAGCGTGAAATAATACAATATTATAAAAATGCATCCTATAAAACCCATATATGTATTGCTAATCATGAGGAATACTAACGATACAAAATAGAGCTTCCAACCTTTATTAACTACGAATTTTTCTAATCCTAATATTACCAGTGGCATGATAATATAAGAAGTTGCATAATTTATATTCAAAGACATATTATAAAACTGCGGAGCTAATGCATAAGGAATAGCAAACAGCAGCGACTCCCACGAGTTTTTTTCAAATCTCTTACCTGATTCTCTGTTAGCAAGATAAAATTCCATTGTTAAAAACATCAAAACCGAATTAACCAAAAACAATATATCGCATGCATCATTAAAAAAAGCAATTGGAACTAAACTTAACAAAAGCAACGAACCATTAAAAAGACACGTGACAAACGAAAAGTAAAAATTATATCCTCCAAGAGCATGCCAAGAATAAAGTACACTATCTCCTTCTAAAATCTTTCTCTTCATCTCAGCAAGAGCTCCAAAAAACATCTGATTATCTCCACCGACATAAATCTTATCTCCAAACAGCCCTGCGCCATATATTAGAGATATGATTATATGCGTCAAAACAACTACCATAATTCCAAACAATACATACCTACTATTATGTATCATCGCTGTTATTTCCTTATTCCTTTTTGATCCAGAATTCATAAGCAACTATTCCTCCACTACCTTACTCAAAAATGCTTTATTTCGTTATTCAATCTTTCTTTCAAATACAATCGTAAAAATCAGAACAATAATACAAACTATGCTTATAATCGCTCCAACAACCAATCCTCGAGGGAAATATGATATAACGACATTGTGCTCACCCGCATCAGCATCAAATCTCAAAAAAAGCACCTACAATACTTTTGCGTATCAATAATTTTGCCATCCACATTTACCTTCCAAGAATAATCATAAGGTATAGTCGTAAAAACTATTCATCAAGATAGACAATGCTTCTTCAGCAATTACAAGTATAAAAAAGCATAACAAGAATAGTATGTCTATTAGGTATTCCTACAATATAATGAAATAAATAATTCTGTGTCGTTAATGTGAATATTGACAATTTATATAATTCAAGTATAATCAAACCATATGTATACGCTATTTACAGTAAAATCCGATATTTATCTATATATCAGATTAATTAGGAGGTTTATTTAATGAACTTAAGGAGATTCATCCATACAGTAAATCTAGAAACAATTATTATCACTCTTTTTTCGTCATTATGTATTACGTGTGGGTTTTCAGGCATTAAAACCGCTGGAGAATATATGCAAACCCCTACTGCACCTTCTATTATAGAATTCAGTATTATATTTGTATTCATTGGATGCGTACTACTGTATTTTAGCATTATTACAAACAACAATTACAATCCTCTATCACTACTGATTTCAGCTGTATTTTTCTCTCTTATATGTGTAGGCTTCAACCCTTCAGTTTATCTCCTAATCGTAGTATGCGCAATACTGCTAATAATCCTCACACATTATATTGAATACTACACCAAAGTATTCATGAAATTATTATCTAACCCTAAAATTCTTTTAGGATTATTAGCATTCACCTTTATCAGTATAACATTATTCACAATTATTTCAACCATTTCCAAGTATAACAGTTCCCAATGTGGTGCATGGGATTTAGGTATCTTTTCTCAAATGTTCTACAGCATGAAAGAACATTTCAATATGTATACCACTTGTGAACGAAATACCCTATACTCACACTTAAACGTACACATATCTTTGATATATTACATAATTCTGCCAATTTATATAGTTATTCCACGAGTTGAAACCTTGCTCGTGATTCAAGCATTTATTCTTATACTTGGTATACACCCTCTGTTCAAGTTATCCCGACAATTAGGCTTTTCAAAAAAAGCCACTTCTATTATTCTAATTCTATACGCCCTAGCCCCAGCAACCACAGGTGGGTTTTTCTTTGACTTTCATGAGAATATTTTTTTGATACCTACTTTACTATATATGTTTTATTTCTTCGAAAATAACTGCTATATTAAAACAACTATATCAGCGCTGATAGTATGTACAGTTAAAGAAGACGCAACGATATATGTATTTGTTTTTTCCTTGTTTGCCATAATCGGAAAACGCAAATATAAAATCGGTATTACAACTATGTCACTTTCTATTATATATGCACTAATAGCGTTGTTTTACCTTAATACACACGGAGAAGGGAACGCAATGCTTGATTATTATTTCAGCAATCTGATTCCACAAAACATGGAAGGCGCTAAAGGTTTATTCATTTCCTTGATTACTAATCCAGGTTATCTAATAACACAATTATTAGATGAAGATAAATTTAGTTTTTTTATTCGGGTTATGCTACCTTTAGGTTGTTTTTCTTTTGCTACAAAAAAATTCAGCAGATATATATTAATCATTCCACTTATATTTTTCAACCTATTGCCAAGTTACGAATACATGCACAACATCTATTTTCAATACACATTTGGATCTCAAGTTTTTTTGATATACTGTGCAATACTTAATCTAAAAGACTTTAACAAAAATAACTTGAGTAAATCCTTAACGATAAGTGTTACACTAGGAATCATTACTTATATAAGCGTTTTTTCTCCACACGCTAACAATATAAAACACTATAATCAAAATATAGCCGACATTCATAAATTAGATGAAGCCTTCCAATCAATACCAGAGTCAGAAAGTGTATCTGCTTCAACGCTTTTTGTCCCAAAACTATCCCAGCGCGACAAAATCTATATCTACGAAAACAATAATAAATTTGCAATAAACAATTATGATCCACCGACTTACATAATGCTTGATACAAGGCTTCTTGATGAAACAACCATAACCCATAAGATAAAAAAATGTACCAACGACAACTACGATATCATCGATAAAGCAGACGGATTATATGTTATTTTAAAAAAGTCATAATAACACCAACTCACCTTAGTGATAGCATTAAGTTTACTTATAGGCAAAAAGGAGAAGATTCATATGAAAATATCGTTGGTTATACCATGTCACAATGAAGCGAATAACATAAGTACTCTTTATCACGAGACAATCAGTGTATTATCGTCGTTACATTGTAATTATGAAATGATTATGATTGATGATGGTTCAACAGATGCCACTCTGCAGGCCATAAAAGAATTGTCATCAACAGACTCCAATGTAAAATACATTTCCTTCTCGCGAAACTTTGGAAAAGAGGCAGCTATGTATGCCGGGCTCAATAATTCTACCGGAGATTATGTTGCAATAATGGACGCTGATCTTCAGGATCCTCCATCGTTGCTACCGGAGATGATGAAAATACTTGATTCACACAACTATGATTGCGTAGCTACTCGTCGTTCCAACAGAAAAGGTGAAAAAAAAATACGAAGTTTCTTTGCGAAAATGTTTTATAAACTAATTAACAAAATCTCCGACACAGAAATAGTAGATGGTGCCAGAGACTTTAGGCTCATGTCGAAAGATATGGTGAATGCAATCATCTCAATGAATGAATACAACCGCTTTTCTAAAGGAATATTTGGGTGGGTAGGATTCAAGACTCATTGGATATCTTACGAAAACACTGAACGATCTAGCGGCGAAAGCAACTGGAGTATTACTCAATTGTTTAAATATGCCCTCGATGGCATCATTAGTTTTTCACAAACACCATTACTGCTGTCTTCTTACTTAGGCATCCTTATGACTATACTTGCAATAGCAATGCTCTTAGTTATTGTAGTAAGTACATTAATATGGGGAAACCCTGTTGATGGTTGGGCATCAACAGCCTGCATAATCATATTTGTGGGTGGACTTCAACTGTTTTGCTTAGGTATTACCAGTCAATACATTGCCCGAGTATTCCTAGAAACCAAACACAGACCTCATTACATCATCAATAATTCTAACATCGCAGATATTGAAAAGATAAAATAACTTACAGTAGCGTATCTATATCATTTTCTTGCCACAAGAATTATAGATACTCCTTTTTTATAATCACGCTTTCTCAAGTGATTCTTTTCAGACACAAAAATTTTGTAAAGAATCTTGTTGATAAAACTATCCCTCATATTTCCGTTGTTCTCTTTAACATCCGAAGACTCAATGTGAAGTGCATTCTTTAGCTTACGGACCGCGTACGCTATCACAAACAACTTAGAATTATAAAATGAGATTTTTTCTATTTTGAAACCTGATCTAATTATCTTATCTTTTAATTCTTCAAATTCATATCTTCTGTAATGATGATTAAGAACATCATTATAGCTCCACATACTCATCAATGCAGGAACAGTTGCTATAAGAACTCCATCAGTAGTAAGCAAATCACGTATCTTACACATAGAGCCTTCATCATCTTCAATATGTTCTAAAACATCAAGTGCTATAATCGTATCAAAATAGTTATCCTCAAAAGGTATATTATCAGGGAAATATCCCTGCTGTATTCTAAAAGACTGATTAGGTGTCAGTCTACTTCTACAGTATTCTACCGCTACCGGCTCCATATCCATACCATATGAGTCTCCATAGTTATCAAGGACATCTAGCATTAGTCCCATTCCGCAGCCCACATCTAACAGATTCCCACCTTTTTTTGAGTATCTATCCAAAAAATCAGTTACAATCTCACGCTTTCCCTTGAACCACCAGTGAGTCTCCTGAACCCTTTTTAACTCATCATATTGTCTTGCTTCCATATTCTTTACTCTCCTAATAAACGCCTAGAATTAGATTCTTAATACTTCTATATAAACATATACTCTTATCCTTCTCCTTGGTCATAGTTATTTTTCGATTTCATTTCGATACAAACCAAAATAAAAAATACAATAATACTCAATACACTTATCATCGCTCCGACAAATAAACCTCGCGGAAAATATGACATCACAACGTCATGTTTTCCCTTTTCAATATCAAAACTCAAAAAAGCACCTCCAATACTTTGCGTATCAATAATTTTGCCATCCACAGTTACCTTCCAAGAATAGTCATAAGGTATAGTCGTAAAAACAGTTGTATCTTTGTCTGCATTAATTGTCCCTTCTATCCTATCTGAATTAAAGAACTTAACATTCATCTGATTATTCTTCATAACATCATATGCTTGAAAGTATTTTTCTGTATCAAGTACGTTTAGCTTAACGCTACAAGCGTATTTTCCTAAATTCGGATCAACGGTGGTTGCTCCAATTCTCGCATAAGAGCGAACTGTTTCACCCTTATTGTGGTAACCAACATTCTGATTAGAGGCTGTACCTACAATATACTCACCAGATTTTGGCGCTATAAAAGAAAAATGAACAACCGCATCTTTAGACGGATCATACTCTCCGTTATACTTATTCAGTGAAAACACTATTCTATCATCTACCACTTCTGCCTTACAGTTATCGACATTATCAATCACAATCGAATCAGCAGATACCGTGGTAATCAAGCCCTTAACTCCACTAAGTGTTTCACATAGCACGTCATTGGCATCATCAACGCCAACTGTCACATCACTCTTACTAACCAATTCTACAAACGGAGTTATGTCAGACTCGCATGAAATTATCGGATTCAAAGTATAATCGTTTTGATATAAATCCATATCTCCTTTACTATCTACTTTCTTATATGTCATCCCAACGCTATCGTTATCATAAGAAACATATCTATCACTCGTAGGTTGAATTAAATACTCTCTCGCAAACACCGAATCTAAAAAACTATTGAACCCCCATTCTCTAATACTGGTTGAAGCGTTAACACCTAATTGATTTAACGCGGACATATATTGAAAGTTTGTGATTGTAGAATATCCTCCTATGTTGTTAAAGCCATATATCATACCAAGGTCACTAGGAGTATCCTTACCATTGTATCCAACATAGTATAGACCATCTTCCAGTTCATCACACAGGTCCTTCATACCATCATATTTATCTAAATAATATTTATCCACATCATCATATATCTTGTAACAGTTCATAATATAATTTGAAGATAACTCTAGAATAACCAAGATTGTCAAAATACATTTTAACAAATATGCTTTTTTCTTTCTGAGAAGTAACACGATTAACACACAATATATCAACGTCATGACGATACATACAAACCCAAAAGTCACAACTTTATCAAGAATTCCATATGTTTTTATAACCTCTAAATACATACAAGTCATCACTGCTACAGAAATCATGAATTTCATTATTCGAAGTTTTGTCATCTTATTATTCAAGAGGATATACAAAGCTTCTTCAGCTATCACAAGCAGAAAAAGCATAACAAGAATTGTATGTCTATTAGGTATTCCTACAGTATAATGAAACAAATGCATCACATAATTTGAAGTTTTGCCGTTGAGTGTAAGTAATAACACCAGCAATATTACTATCTTTCTTATCCTTGTCTCTAACTTTATCTTCTTTTCCAGAAAATAAAAAAGGCATAACAAAGGTATCAATAATCCAATATATGTGTTACACTCCCAATACGCTTCGTTAGAGGTACCAACCAGTATGGATTTTCTCCCCCACATTGACTGTAATACGTAATAAAACCAGTTGGTATAAACACCCACCCCATTATGTTCAGACATACCATATCCGCCGTTACTTATCGATACAAGTACAGGAAGAATAATAACCGCTGAAACTCCCACAGATAATATAGATAAGATCAAAATCCTTAAGCTTGTTTTAACAAAATGCTTTAATCCACTAAAATCCAGAGTAAAGTAGTATAACACTATGAAAATGCAACTCATCAATCCAATATAAAAGTTGGTAAAAACTAACCAACTCAATGATATCACATATGTTATCCAACCTTTCCCAGCAGCAAATCTCTCCAATCCGAGTAATGTAATCGGAGCGATTACAAAGCAACCCATATACGGATAGAACACCTCTATATTAAAAACAGCAGGCATAATAGCATATGCTAGTGGAAATATCAACCCTATCCACTCATCTTTATCAAACTTAAAAGTAGTTTCTCTATTTAATAAGAAAACTCTCATAGCCAGAAACATGAGCGTGGAATTAATTACAAAACACACGTTAAGTGTAACAACAAAATACTCTATAGGGGCCATTATTAATGGCAAAGTAAATACAGAACTCAACACGTACGAAAGAACATAGTAGAAACTTCCACCACCAGTAACTTTCCACGTGTAACAAAGCGATTCATGTCCAAATAATTTACGCCTTAGTTCTTCAGTATACCCAGGCAATTGAGCGACATTATCACCACTAATAATCACTCCGTCTCCAAATGGAGCAAACCCATTGATAATCATATTAGTTAAATACAGCGTAAGCACTATTACCATACCAACTAACGTCACCCTATTATTATACATAGCTATCTTTGTATTATTTAATATTAGAGATCCAATTTTTGTATTTGCCATAAATATAATCCTTGCTCATTCATTTGAAATGCTGGTTACATTTTTCATATTTTAGCTATCACATCACATATCCTCTTAGAAGCATACCCATCTCCATAAGGATTAGTTGCTTTAGCCATCTTATCATACTCTACATCGTCGGTGAGAAGTGTAACGCATTCTTGGTATATCTTCTCTTCTTCGGTTCCTACAAGTTTCAATGTACCTGCTTCTATTCCTTCTGGGCGCTCAGTTTCGTTTCTCATCACAAGAACAGGTACTCCTAACGATGGTGCTTCTTCTTGAACACCGCCACTATCAGTTAGTATCAGATAACTTCTATTCATAAAGTTGTGAAAATCTATCACATCAAGTGGTTCAATAAGATGTATACTATCTGACTCTCCAAGGGTTTCTTTAGCCAACTCTCTAACCACTGGATTTAGATGGACAGGATAAATAACCTTGACATCGTCAAACTCATCTGTAATCCTTCGAATCGCCTTAAACATATGTCTCATTGGTTCGCCCAGATTCTCTCGTCTATGTGCAGTCACGAGAATCAATCTGTCTTGTCCTACCCAATCAAGCTCCTTATGATTATAATCCTCTCTTACTGTAGTCTTAAGCGCATCAATAACGGTATTACCGGTGATATAAATGTTGTCCTCGCTCTTACCTTCATTTATAAGATTGTTAGCTGCACCCTTGGTTGGTGCAAAATTATATTGGGAAATCAATCCAACACCCTGTCTGTTGAATTCTTCAGGATATGGTGAATATATATTGTATGTTCTTAAACCTGCTTCTACATGTCCAACAGGAATCTGCTGATAAAATGCAGCAAGCGCTGTAACAAATGCAGTTGATGTGTCACCATGAACCAAAACAAGATCTGGTTTTTCATTTGCCAAAATATCCTTAATACTAAGCAATATATTGCTTGTGATATCATAAAGAGTCTGCCCCGGCTTCATAATCGCAAGATCATAATCTGGAACTACATCAAATACGTCAAGGACTTGCTTCAACATCTCCTTATGCTGACCTGTAACACATACGACAGTGTCAATTCCTTCTCTGTTCTTTAATTCATTAACAACTGGACACATCTTTATAGCTTCCGGACGCGTCCCAAATACAAGCATAACTTTCTTTGACATTGTTAAGTCCTCCGGCAAATCAATAAGGTATATCGCGCCCTTATATTATACACCGTTATTATTGCTTTTCAAAGGCATTTTTGCTCTTTTTCAAGGGAGTTTCTATTAAAAACTACACATATCCAGCCACAAAACAATATTTTTCATGTTCGTGGCTGATTATCCCACCATTTCTATGCTATATTCAGCCACGAAACGATATTATTTGTGTTCGTGGCTGAATATAACACTTTTGCCAAAAAACAAAAACGCGGCGCATTCTCTGCGCCGCTGCACTAGTCATCTAAATTAGCTCACATGTATCGTCTCCGTGGTCTCGATTGCCGTCTTCATCAAATCATCTATAACATCATCAAGCTTTCGCTCAGAGCACTTGATTACATTGACATTAGGCTTGGTCACAGGATGCTTTGCAACAAATATCGTACAGCAGTCCTCGTAAGGGAGAATTGATGTCTCGTATGTATCAATCTTCTCTGAGATATCTATAATCTCCTGCTTATCGAATCCTATAAGCGGCCTAAATACAGGCTTTGTACAGACTTCATTAGTTGCTACAAGCGAGTACATCGTCTGGCTCGCAACCTGTCCGATACTCTCGCCAGTTACAAGTGCTTGCGCACCGTCTTCATTTGCAAAATGCTCTGCAATCCGCATCATATACCTGCGCATGATTATTGTGAGCTCGTCATGCGGACATTTCTCGTATATCGCAAGCTGAATATCTGTAAAGTTGACCACATGTAGATTGATAGGGCCTGTGTAGACAGATATCTTCTTGGCCAGATCAACGACCTTCTCCTTAGCACGCTCGCTGGTGTAAGGTGGCGCATGAAAATATACCGCATCAATATAAACGCCTCGTTTGCTAATCATATATCCGGCAACAGGTGAGTCAATACCGCCCGACAGAAGCAACTCAGCCTTGCCATTGGTTCCGACAGGCATTCCGCCAGGCCCAGGAATCTCAACCGAGTAAACATACACATTAGTCCTAAGCTCGCAATGTACAAGCACATCAGGGTTATGCACATCCACCTTCATCTCAGGAAAATGATTAAGAAGCTGCTCACCTAAATTCGCTGCTAGTTCCATAGAATTCATCGGATACTTCTTGTCTGCGCGTTTGGTCACTACCTTGAAAGAAAAATTCTTGTCAGGATAAGCCTTATCAACATAGGCACAGACAAGCTCAGCAAGATGTTCGAATTCACTGTTATCATCAATTACAACAGGACATATAGCAGAGATACCAAACACCGTCTTAAGAGCGCCAATGGTCTCCTCATAATCGTACTCGTCCTTTGCTTCAACGAGGATTCGTCCCTGTTCCTTAGAAATCTTGAAATCTCCGACACGCTTAACAGCGAACTTAATCTGCCTAACCAAAGCGTCTTCAAATCTATATCGATTCTTCCCCTTTAATCCTATCTCCGCATATTTAATCAAAAAAGCATTGTAATCCATCTTTATCTCCTTACGAATCTTCTTAATGTCGGAAGCAGCTCTTTTAGAGCTTCAACCGTATATTCTATCTCTTCTTTGGTAGTGTATCTTGACAACGAGAATCTAATTGTTGACTCTGCCGCATCATTGTCAAGACCGATATTTATAAGTGTGTTGCTTAATTCAGGCTTATTAGACGAACATGCCGATCCGGACGACACATATATACCCTTGTCTTCTAATGCGTGCAATATAACTTCACTTCTAACTCCTTTAAATGTTACTGACACAATGTGTGGAGCATCACCCGAATTGTTCTTACAATCAGGAATCTCGCTTATACCGTCAACCAATACACCTTTAAGCTCACTCATACGAGACATAGTCTCATCTATAGTATCATATACCATCTTAGATGCAAGCCCTAATCCTGCAATTCCCGGAACATTCTCTGTCCCTGATCTCATACCTTTCTGCTGATTACCGCCATAGATAAGCGGAAGAATCCTCACACCGTCTCTAATAAACAAAAACCCGGTTCCTTTAGGTCCATGAAGCTTATGTCCGCTGACACTCATAAGGTCAACTCCGATTCTCTTAGGATGAATCGGAAGCTTCCCATACATCTGCACCGCATCAACATGGAAAATGATATCGCGCCCCGACTCCTTTACAACATTTGCAATCTCTTCTAACGGCTCTATTGCACCCATCTCGTTGTTGACACCCATTATAGATACCAGGATAGTATCCTCTCTTATAGATTCTCTTAGCGCGTCGATGCTTACAATTCCATGTTCATCCACAGGAAGATATGTAATCTCATAGCCATCATTCTTAAGGAATTCCATCACATTCTTAACTGATGCATGTTCAACAGAAGATGTAATTATGTGCTTACCTTGTCTTGCATGTGCCCTTGCTGCACCAATTATCGCCATGTTGTTGGACTCAGTTCCACCACTTGTAAAAACAATCTCTTTCGGATCGCATTTTAATATCTTGGATATTATGTCCTTAGAATCTCTGATGTAATGTTCTGCGTGAAGTCCCTTATTATGTAACGAAGACGGATTCCCGTAATCTTCTCTCATAACCTTCCCGCACAACTCAATTACTTCGTCAAATGCAACTGTCGTCGCCGCATTATCAAGATATACTTCCATGATAATCTCCTTTAATCTACTATACCTAACTCTTTATGAAAATACCGCAAAGTTGAATATCCATATTTTCTTTTATACTCGCGCTCATGCATCATTTTCTTTCCTAATCTATACGCTACATAATCGTCAACATACTTTAGTGCCTCTCTCTTTATTCTATGTATATTCCTTATAGTCTCATTATACTCATCTTTATCTATAATAGCATCATCAGCCCCTACATATCTACTATCCGACGCTATTATTATTTTAGAATAATCCAGCCCTGATTTATGTTCTTTAGATCTCCTAGAATATTTAAAATGATACGCGTTACTGTGATTAATCTCTGTTCTATAGGGAACACAAATAAAATAATCATAATGTGATTGAAACAACAGGCAGTTGTATGCTCTATTACTTTTCATCAACGTTTCCCTGTATTGAGCATTATCATATTCATTATAAAACTCTTTAGTTAACTTCAATATTTGATAATCAAAACCCAGTCAAAACACCTTCCATCTATAAACACCTAAAAAGAGAGGCTAAAAAGCCTCTCTAAAACACTTCATCACTTGGTAAATTTTATATTACCGTCCTGTCAGTACCATCACAGGACTTCATCGCTCGGTTATCTTTATATTACCGTCCTGTCAGTACCGTCACAGGACTTCATCTGATGAAGAAGGAGTTACCTAACTCCTATAGTTATTATAAGACATTTAATCCAAAAATACAATATTAATATTTCTTAATCCCTATCCAACATAAACATCAAAATTGATAGCACAGTCATCCCTGCGGTCTCAGTTCTTAGAATTCTGTGACCTAGTGTGATTGGCTTGACGCCTGAATTTGAAGCCAATTCTATCTCAGCGTCAGAAAATCCGCCCTCAGGCCCTATAAACACCGCAATATCCTTATCTTCAGAATTCTTAGCGATAGTGTCAAAAATCTCTCTTGAACCATCCATACCTTCAGCATTTTCATATGGAATTATTGCATAACCCATATCAGAAGCCTCTTTAATAGCCTCTTTAAAACGCACAGGATTACTTACCTCAGGGATAACATTTCTCTTAGACTGCTTGGCAGCAGACTCAGAGATTGCATTCCATCTCGCCACTTTCTTCTCTTTCTTCTTGTCATCAAGCTTGACGATAACTCTATCAGTGACAACCGGAACCACCCTATACGCACCAAGCTCAACCGCTTTCTGTATGATAGTCTCCATCTTATCGCCCTTAGGAAGAGCCTGATAAAGAGTAATCCTAGCCGGCAACTCTCTGTTACTACCGTAGACATCTATAATAGATGATGTAACACATTCCTCATCAAATGCTACAACCTCGCAAAGATACTCTCTGTCAGAACCTGTGCTTACATAAATCTGCTCGCCAATCTTCATCCTAAGTACATTGGCTATATGATTGTAGTCATCTCCCGTTATTGTAACAGTCCCGTCACCTACAGCGTTCTCATCAACAAAAAACTTATTCATATCATTTACCTATTATTGAAACCCACTCGCCCATAGGCGTAACGCTCTCAATCTCAAAACCATTGTCAATCATAGCCTGCTTGACTTCATCTTCTTTAAAATCGATAATTCCCGAAGTGATGAAATATCCATCAGGCTTCATAAACTTCTTAGCAATTCCAGAAAGTGGAATAATAACATCCGCTAAAATGTTGGCAACCACGATATCATACTCGCCGTATCCCAACTTCTCGCAGAGCTCCTCATCCTCCAAAAGATTACCTTGATATGCTATCATACGACCTTCTTCAATGCCATTAACCTCAAGGTTAGTATTGGTTGCAGTGATTGCATTAGGATCAATGTCAGTTCCGACTACATTTCCTGCGCCAAGCTTAAGAGCAATTATTGAAAGAATACCGCTACCGCAGCCAAGGTCAAGCACTTTAGCTCCCGGTTTCAAATGATTCTTAATACCTGAAATACACAGTCTCGTGGTCTCGTGCGAACCGGTACCAAACGCAGTTCCCGGATCAATCTCAACGATTATATCATCTTCTTCGACATCATCAACAGTCTCCCAGGTTGGTTTAATAATTATGTTGTCATCGAGTCTAAAAGGCTTAAAGAACTGCTTCCAGTTGTTAATCCAGTCCTTATCCTCCGTCTCACTTATAGTAACCGTACCGTTACCAATGTTAAAGAACGGCTTAATCCCCTCGAGGATAGACTCAATCTTAGACTTAGCCTCTTCTGCCTTCATAGAAGTCGTCTCCATATCCTCGCCATCTTCAATCTCTATGTAACATGATACCTTGGCAGTTCCATCATTCGGAGCAATCTCATCAGGGAGAAGATCCACGTACATTGTACGCCTGTCTTCCTCAGTAAGAGGGACATGATCCTCAACCTCAACTCCCTCAAAACCAGCCTCATTGAGCTCATAACTAATCATATCAGTCGCCTCAACCGTGGTATCAATAGTAATTCTTGTCCACTTCATATCCTTCCTCCTAATCAGCGTTCCAAAGCCTGTGCAAACTACAAATAATTATTGACCTTCTTCGAAGGTCAAAGATTCTTCGCTTCGCTCAGAATGACACAAACCTTACACCATCACAACCCTCGCCAACCTGTACAAATTCTAAAATAATTTCAAACATTTCCTCTTCGCTCAGAATGACAAATTAGTCATGTTAAAACAGTGCTGAAAATGAATAGGAGCATACTATTCTAACGTCGGACTGTATAAAAACGTCGGTACTTAATGAGCGCGAAGCTTGCACCGCGCGAATTTAGTACCGCTACGTTTTTACCCAAGCGAAAGCGTGTCCGACATGAATAGTTGCTCCTATCTATACAGCACATATTTAAATTATTTTATCAAAAATTATATTATCAAAAATTATTTCTTAAAAAATCCTTTTTTCTTGTCCGACGGTTCCTCAATCTCATCATCCAACTGTCTAATAATCTCTTTCTCCTTCTCAGAAAGCTTCTCAGGCACCTGAACAACCAAAGTCACATAATGATCGCCTCTAATAGAGTTGTTTCTGATTGTAGGAACACCCTTGCCCTTAAGACGAATCTTAGTATCTGTCTGAGTACCGGGCTTAATTGTATACTTAAAGTCACCATCTACGGTGTTAATAGTAATCTGTGCACCAAGTGCAGCCTGAGTAAATGTAATAGGCTGGGTAGAATAAATATCATACTCATGTCTCTGGAAGATAGGATGCTGGTTAACCATAACAGTAACGAGAAGATCTCCTCTGTCACCACCGCGCTTACCAGGCTCTCCCTTACCTCTGATACGAACACTCTGTCCATTATCAATTCCGGCAGGAATATCTACCTGAATCTTCTTCTTGCTGGTAACATATCCGCTACCGCTGCAGACACGACATTTATTCTTGATAACCTTACCTGTACCATTACAATCAGGACACGTCTGAATATTCCTAACCATTCCAAATAAGGATTGCTGTGTAAATGCAACCTGTCCCTTACCACCACACTTAGTACATGTCACTGGATCGTATCCAGGCTGGCATCCCGTTCCGTGGCAATGATCACAAGGATCTTTAAGTGGAAGTTCCATCTCCTTGGTACATCCAAACACAGCCTCATCGAAATCAATGCGGATTGACGTCTTAATATTCGCTCCTCTGACAGGACCATTATCATCGCGGCGTCCTCTTGCACCGCCACCAAACATATCTCCAAAGATATCTCCGAATATATCGCCCATATCTCCCATATTAAACTCGAATCCACCACTATATGCTCCGCCTGCTCCCGCATCAAATGCAGCATGACCAAATTGGTCATACTTAGCACGCTTCTCAGGATTACTTAAGACATCATATGCCTCAGAAGCCTCTTTAAACTTAGCCTCTGCCTCCTTGTCTCCGGGATTCATATCAGGATGGTACTTCTTAGCTAATACACGGTATGCTTTTTTAAGTTCTGCTTCGGAAGCATTCTTACTTACACCCAATACTTCGTAATAATCTCTCTTATTATCAGCCATGTTCTTCGCCTTCCATAATTAATTAACATTTGCAATACGCATATTATCCCGAACATAGTTCGGGATAAAGATTCTTCGCTACGCTCAGAATGACATATTCTTATTGTCATCCTAAGGAGCATTGCGACGAAGAATCTTCACGGATTCTTCGCTACGCTCAGAATGACATTATATAATCTATTATACTTCCTTGAAATCTGTATCTACAACATCATCAGGATCATAATCAGCAGCACCGGCACTCTCTGCACCTGTTCCTGCATTTGCATTAGGAGCAGCCTGCTCATACATCTTGCTGAAGAGCTCCTGTGCAGACTCGGTAAGCTTCTCCTTACCTGCCTTAATCTTATCAACCTGATCATCTGTCATATTGTCAACATCTGTTGCTGCGATAAGGTCCTTAAGCTCCTTAAGATCTGCCTCAACCTTATCCTTGGCAGCTCCATCAAGCTTGTCACCAACCTCTTTAAGAGCTTTCTCTGTCTGGAATACCATTGCATCAGCATCGTTACGAGCCTCAATAGCTTCCTTACGCTTCTTATCCTGTGCCTCGAACTCAGCAGCTTCCTTAACAGCCTTATCGATATCCTCATCAGAAAGGTTAGAACCTGCAGTGATTGTGATATGCTGCTCACTACCTGTACCGAGATCCTTAGCAGATACGTTAACGATACCGTTTGCATCGATATCAAATGTTACTTCAATCTGCGGAACACCACGTCTTGCAGGAGCGATACCATCGAGACGGAAACGTCCTAATGTCTTGTTATCTCTTGCAAACTGACGCTCACCCTGTACAACGTGGATATCAACTGCATCCTGATTGTCCTGAGCGG
>CAMVPR010000009.1 GCA_947169385.1 uncultured Lachnospiraceae bacterium
GCTGAGCTCTATGTTATCTAAGAAGACAGCGGTTGATTCATCAGGAACTATAATCTTGGTAGGTACACTTGCGTTACAAAAGCCAAAAATTCCGGTATATGTCGATGAATTATTCTGGCGAAAAGTACCATTGTTTATAGTCATTGTGACTATATTGCACTTAACATTTGAAGGAGATGCGTTAAAATACTTATCATAATACCCACCATTTACTGTAGCGTTAAAGCTTTTACATCCGGAAGGACAAATAGACGTAGAAGAAAGATTACAATTACCGTTAAAACTAATACTGTAGTCTTCACCTACAGAACCGCCGTAATTATTGGTACCGTTACAACAAACACCATTAACACTAATGGTGAGATCCTTCTCAACATTTGGAGAGATACCGACAGAACCTGACACATTAAGACCGTTTATTGATATATCAGCATTTCCTTTTACAGTTATCGAATCAGACAAATACAAATTACTATAACTTGAACCATTAATGCTACAATCAAAATTTTTATAAAACACTCCTGAAAAACGTAAATATGTATTACTCCCAAGCCCTTTAAGATCAGTTTTAACATCTCCAGTAACATTAGTTGAACTAAAAATATAAGTCTCTGTATTTATGCCTACAGACTCCAATTCAAAGTTGCCATTTATAGATGTAGAAGAAACAGGGTAGAACGAATAAGCTTTAATTCCTTTAGAGTCAATCTTAGCATTCCTACCAACAGAACTTTCATAAATGCAATACACAGTGCTACTAGAGTTAAACCCATATATTTTTATATCAACATCCTTACTTATTGAAGAATTGTAAATAAGATAAGTAGAGCTTACATCATAAGTACTCGGCGAACTAACATATATATCTGCATTTCCTTCTACACCGGACCTACATATACCATATAAATAATTACAATGAGTATTGGAGCCAACTATTATTCTTGTAGAAACATCACCTATAACATGTGAATAATATATATTGTAAATCCCGACATTAGAATCAACAAGATTAATATCGGAATTAAAATTCCCATGTATATCTCCGTAATATACACAATATAAGCAGCTACTTACAGTGCCATTAAATGACATATCTGTATCGCCCATAATCACTACCATTCTGCTAGAAGAACCACTACATCCATAGAAACAACCGCAAGAAAAAGCATTACCACTTACGCTATAATCTCCTCCTACTACAATCGAAGAATTATACGAGTATAATCCATATACATTAGCCATACTTGCATTCCCACTTATCTCTATATTTACGTTCTTTGTAACATTTGCAGGCATGGTTGAATTATAATCACCTCTGACAGCATATAGTGAATCGGTAAGCGATGACTTAACAACAGAAACATTGACGTTTTTAGCAGCAGCATTTCCATACAAGCCATTTAACTCTTTACATTTGCTATTACCAGATACCTCAACATCAAGATTACGACACATACCGTTATATATTCCGTATATATTCGATGTTTCTCCGCCAATCACTTTGATACTAATATTCCTTTTGGTAGTCGCATTATATCCCCCATAAATATTTAAAACCTTACCACCTCTGATTGTGATGGTAAGGTTTTTATCATTGCTTTGATTGTAAAGTCCATATATGTTCTTTCCTGTAATATCTTCAGCTACAACTTGATCCTCATCATCTACCTCCCCATCAGAGTCAAGATCATTGTATAGGACAGTATTATCCCCAACATTCTCAACAACGCATGAGTTACCATTAAGATATACGTTCACCCCGGAAATCTCAATATCTCCGCTTGCTATAGAAAACATGTGATTCTTCCAATAAGACATGGTATAAAAATCTGATTTGTTTTCATCACCCAAAACATCATCTTCAGTAGTAGATGCAGGCACTTCAGTTGTTGCGTTCTGTGCTGTTTCACTAGTAGCAGGAATAGAAGCTGTCGCATCAGAAGACGCTACCTCTCCTCCAACATGAGTATTGGTAGCTTTAGCAGATAAATTGGTGTTATATGTAGTCTCAAAAGCCATAATAAATACAAGTAAGAAGGCCATAAGCCTTCTTACACACTTTAAGCTATTATAACTCAATACAATTCTGTCCCTCATTTTACAAGACTCCTATCCCAAATATGCAATACATGTTACAAAACATAAATAATGAAACTGTTTTAATATTCTATCACAAAATCTTTACATTTGCAAATGAATATTTAAATAAATCAAATAGAAAAAGATGGCTAAAAGCCATCTTAAATCAACCTATACGCAATCGAATCCTAAGAACATCTCCCTTAGCGGAAAGACCGTTAATCTTAAAATTCTTGTAGCCATCCGGAATATCCTTACACATACCGGAAAAAGCAGCACCCTTATCATAACTAAGTAAAAATATCTCAACATTCTGGTCAACCGGAATCATACCTGCTGCCAAAAGATCGTTTAATTCCACTGAAGTCATATAACCACTCCTCCACACGTAGTTTTTAACAACTCCATTGTACCATAAAATGCCAAAATAAGAAACCTTAAAATGAAAAAAACCCGAGAAAAAAATCTCGGGTTAAAATACTATAATTAAGCCTCTATCAGCCCATCTGAGCAGCAACTTCTGCAGCAAAGTCCTCATTCTTCTTCTCAAGACCTTCACCAGTCTCAAAACGGATGAATCTCTTGATTGAAAGTGAAACGCCCTCAGCCTTAGCAACTGACTCGATATACTTAGCAACAGACTGCTTACCGTCCTCAGCCTTAACATATACCTGATCTACCAAGCAGATCTCCTTCATCTCTTTGTTAAGACGACCAACGATCATCTTCTCGATGATGTTGTCTGGCTTACCTGCATTCTTAGGATCGTTCTTAGCTTCCTGAGTAAGAATCTCTTTCTCTTTCTCAAGGTAGTCAGCATCAACCTCATCCTGAGTTGTATACTTAGGATTCATAGCTGCAACCTGCATAGCTACGTTCTTAAGAGCTTCCTTGATTGCATCGCTGTTACCGTCTGTATCAGCCTCAACCAAAACACCAATCTTACCACCGGCGTGGATGTATGATACAACCAATCCATCAGTATTAACCTTCTCGAAACGACGAATAGAAAGCTTCTCACCGATAGTAGCTGTCATGTTAGCAAGCTCAGCCTCGATAGTCTGGCTGCCATCCTCTGCATTTGAAGCCATGAATGAATCCATATCAGAAACATCGTTAGCCAATACCTGCTTAGCAACGCTCTCTACATAGTTCTGGAACTTCTCATTCTTAGCAACGAAATCTGTCTCAGAGTTAACCTCAACGATTGCAGCGCTCTTAGAATCATCAGAAACAACTGTCTTAACGATACCCTCAGCAGCAATACGGTTAGCCTTCTTAGCAGCCTTAGCAAGACCGTTCTCTCTAAGCCAATCTACAGCCTTCTCCTTATCTCCATCGGTCTCAGTAAGAGCCTTCTTACAATCCATCATACCTGCACCGGTAATATCTCTTAATTCCTTAACGTCCTTAGCTGAAATAGCCATTATAATGTACCTCCTATTATATATTCTTCTTTAAAAAAGGCTCTGCTCTGATTAAGAACAAAGCCTGCAAACTCAAATGTTAAATGATTACGCGTCCTGCTCCTCAGCCTCATCATCAGATGACTCAGCGTCAACACCCTGATTAGCCTCGATAACAGCATCAGCCATCTTAGAAACGATAAGCTTAACTGCACGGATAGCATCATCATTACCAGGGATAACATAATCAAGCTCTTCTGGATCACAGTTAGTATCAGCGATACCTACCAAAGTAATTCCAAGTGAATGAGCCTCCTGAATACAAATGTGCTCTTTTCTAGGATCAACAACGAAGATCATATCAGGAATATCCTTCATATCCTTGATACCACCAAGGTTCTTCTGAAGCTTCTCCATCTCTTTCTTAATCTGAATAACTTCTTTCTTAGGAAGTACATCAAATGTACCATCCTCTTCCATCTTCTCGTACTTCTTCAAAGTATTGATACGAGTCTTGATAGTCTTGAAGTTAGTAAGCATACCACCTAACCATCTCTGGTCAACATAGTACATACCGCAACGCTCTGCCTCAGTCTTAACTGAATCCTGAGCCTGCTTCTTAGTACCTACGAATAATACCTTACCACCGTTAGCTACACAATCCTTAACTGCATTGTAAGCCTGATCTACCATACCTACAGACTTCTGAAGGTCGATGATGTAGATACCGTTACGCTCTGTGTAGATGTATGGAGCCATCTTAGGGTTCCATCTTCTTGTCTGATGTCCAAAGTGAACACCTGCTTCGAGTAACTGTTTCATTGAAATAACGCTCATAATATCCTCCTTTAGGTTATTCATTCGCATCCTTAAAAGCACAGGAAACCAAGTAATGGCACCAATCCTGCCAAACCGGATGCGTGTTTTATAGTAGTTGTGCAAAAATCACACTTGTCAATTGTAACACAAACCAAAAGGATATGCAAGCAAAATCTTGCATATCCTTTATAAAAATTCATAATATATCAGTTAGCGGTAACCATCTTAGCAATTGTATCGTAGTCTGTACCCTGCTTAACAGTGTATGTACCCGGCTGTAATTTCTCTGAATAACCATGATTATAGCAAAGATAATGGTTAAACTTGTCAGCATCATCAACTACACCGTAGTAATATAAAAGTGACGCCAACTCTTCTGAATACATTCCTTGATTAATAACAAATGTTACATCTTTCTTCTTAGACTTCTTCTTGTCTGACTTATCGGACTTCTTAGCCTCGGTAGTCGCTTCTTCGGTTGTTGCTTCCTCAGTGGTAGCCTCCGCTTCAGTGGTTGCCTCCTCGGTAGTCACATCCTTCTTGGCTTCCGTAGTTGCTTCCTTAGCTTCCTTAGAATCTCCACTCGCCTCATCAAACAAAGCGTCCAATTCAGCATCTGTCTTACTCGCCTCAACCAAGCCCAACTGCTTGGCTTTACTGATAATCTCCTCATCTGTCAAATCGGCCTTATCAGCTCCGGCATTACCAATAAGCATGATAATTGCAGCGAAGACAATACCTACTCCTAATCCTCGCAAAAAATAACTAAATTTCATTGTTCTCTCCTCTATTCAAATCAATTACAAGCTGAACCTCTCCAACTCCCATATTGAGCTCTTTGGCAATATTAAGAACATCCTCACCGCCATCATACATAGCAAGAATCTTCTCATTGCGTAATTGTATCTCATCGTTACCCTCTGTGTCAAATGAAGGCGCTTCAACTTCTTCCTGGCTCTTAACCATGCGCTCAATATCTTCTTTAATCTGGTTCTCCTTGGTATCAGTTGCAATAACCTTGGCAATCTTGTCCTTGTCCTCGTCAGGCACAACTCTCATAACATCCTGCTGCATAGCAAAAAGCCTCTCAGCAGAAGTACTGACATATGCCTTCAAAGAACCCGACTTGTCCTCAATCATATCATAGAGAAATGACAATTCCTTCCTTGACTTCTCGATATCACCTAAGACTTGGTCTGCAAGCTCATTAATCTCCAACATCCTCTTGTTAGCCGAATTGACCATCTCAGTATCTGTCTCGTCAACAAGGCGCTCACTGTAATCTCTAACCGAAGTCCTTATACTATCCTGAAGCTTGCTCATCTCTTCATCATCAAGCTCGTAATCATTAAGTTTAACGATACCCTTAGTCGGTGTCTCATCCTTATCAAAGAATATAAAACTGATAATGATTAGGCAAATGCCAATTATGGTCAAAAATACAGTTAACGCGCTCATTTTAAAAAGTCTCCTATCATAAATTATAATTCAATATCAATATGGACAACATGCTTCTTCTTGTCCCTGTGTGGCTCACTCGCATTATCCTCGTTCGAAGAATCCTTATCTCTCGCCTTCTTACGATTAATGCCACCGTCTCCGGCATATTCATTACTGCCTTTATTTCTGGCGTCCATAGCACTCTGTGAGAACTCTAAAGTATCCTTCTGCACAACAGTGTCACGCCTTACCTCCTGAGCCTTCTCCTCAGCATCAGCGAACTTGACATGCTCTGCCGCAGCTCTGGTGTTCTCATTGTTCTGCACCTGAGCAACATCATTGGTCATAGGTATTGCCATCTGCATTGTAACAGGTGTAACCATGGTAACCACCTCCTGACATTATGTATTTAGTAAGCTTTAACACGAATATCAGCACCGTCTCTGATAAGCTTACAGTATCTCGTCTCAGTCTTAATGTGAGATTGTACGTCAGCAATAGTAACCTCTACCCCAGGATACAACAAGCCTTCCACATCCACCATACCATTGGAATTGGCAGCTATCTCCTCCTGGTAAAGCTCCAAAAGCTTGACATTCTCTTCGAATTCTTTGGTTGATGCATCAACCGCAGTCTTGGCATTCTTAAGAGCAAGCATCTTCTCAGGTGGAAGCTTATCTCCCTTAGCAAGCTTCTTGGAGTACATATCCACAATCTTCTGATTATTCTCGATATCTCTCTGGATATCAGGCATCTTCTTGTTAAGAAAATGACACTTCTCCACTATCTCCGGATCGGCACCAACTTCAAGCTTGGTAACCGTACCCATATCAGAGCCACCGACTTTAAGCGATATCCTGCTCCTTGAACACACCTTACCGCCTGTAATCAAGCCCTTCTTGCCATCAACAATGACATCTCCGTTAGCAGCAACCTCACTGTGCATAATAGCCTCAGCAACGACGCCACCCTTACATTTGACAACGCAGTTCTCAATGAACTTGGCAAATACATTGCCGCCTGCTTCTATAACACCTCTGTTAGATCCCTGAATACCACGCTGTACAACAACCTGTCCTCCGGCTATTATGGTAGCACCTTCAACAACGCCTTTAACGTTGACATCCCCACTTGCTTTAATTGTAAATCCGGTTCTAACGTTGCCCTTGATATTGATGTTACCTTCGTACTCAATATCACCTGTTGACGAATCAACATCAGCTAATACCTCATATACATCAGAAACAGACACCCTATCACCATCAAGGCTAACGTGTCCGTCAATATCAGAAAAGAGTTGAAGTCCATCTTCAGACTCAATTATATTCTTACCATGCTTAAGTGTCAAATGTTTAACTTTACGAGGAACAATCGGATTACCAAAAACATCCTCGCCCTTATCACCTGCATCTTCGGGATATAGAGTTGCAAGCAAGTCTCCCTTAGATACATGATTAATAGCATCAAGATGATGGAAATCAACGCTTCCATCTTCATTCATGGTCGGCTTGGCCTTCCTGTCAGTCTCAAAGTTGTAATCAATCCTCGCGTCATCACCATGTCTCGGAGGATTGCCCTTCGCAACTATGTAAGTCTTGCAATACTGTCTGTTATGAAGAAAATTCCTGATAACATCCCGCTTAATGCCTGCCCTTACACTACGCTGCTCAAGCATCTTCTCAATATGATCCACATCAAGAAGGCTTCCGCTGTAATTGTTAGAAGCGGGGTAAAACCTCGCTACCACCGTCATCCTGTCACCCGAAATCTGAAAGTTCATCTTCTCTTCAACAGGAAGCTCCTGGGTATTGGAAACCTTAACCATAACCGGCTCAGAATCAAGTCCTTCAATAGCAGCATTCAAAGCAGTAATATCATATTCATAAATATTCTCAGATTCAATATACTGAGATACCTCTTTAATCTCAAGCGAGCGTCCCCCGTACACAGGCGGAAACAGCTTGAGGTAGGTACCATCATCCTTAACAATTAATTGAAAAAATGAATTCTTGTACGCTGCCATGAGAATCCCTCGTTCCTTAACCTAATAGTAGTTCCATGTGGTCTCCCAGCTTATCTTTCATCTTACCAAGCGCCTTGGTATGAAGCTGCGAAACCCTGGATTCAGATACATCCATTATCTGACTAATCTCTTTAAGTGTAAGTTCTTCATAATAGTAAAGCTGTATAACCCTACATTCTTTCTCTGTAAGCTGGCTCAACGCCTCGCCTAATACTCTCTTAACCTCATCCTGCTCAAATGCAAGCTCTGGTTGCTCAGCAACAGCTCTTCTGGTACCCTGAGCTTTAACCTCTGTCCCCTGCTCTAAATAATCCTCTAATGATTGAACACCTGAAATCTTGGTCTGTCCTTCCCAATCATAGAATTCATCAACCGAAATACCAAGTTCCTCAGCAACCTCCTCATCTGTCGGCGGATGCTTTAATCTGGCCTCAAGGTCAATATATGCCTGCTCAATCTTCTTCTGTTTCTGTCTTACGGAACGCGGAATCCAATCCATCTTCCTGATGGAATCAAGAATCGATCCCCTGATTCTGAGCGACGCATAAGTCTCAAACTTAATTCCTTTACCATAATCAAACTTATCTATCGCATCAATCAAACCAAATATACCATAGCCCACAAGATCATCGAATTCAACCGCATATCCTAAATACATGCTTAATCTTCCAGCAACAATCTTGACAAGCGGAACATACTCTAATATAAGCTGTTCTCTAACGGCCGCTGTCTTCTTGGCAGTATACTGTTCCCATAGCTTATTTCTAGCCTTATCCTTATCCATAAGTTCCCTCCATATTCGGATAAATCATCCATGAAAAAATCCTAGGAAGTCAATTAGTTCTCTTCTTCTTCATCTTCGTCTTCTTCATCCTCATCCTCGAAGATGTCATTCTTCTTGGCCTTGTCAATCATAGCCTGAATCATAAGACGCCTAACTATACTCTGAGCAATCGAGCCCACAATATAGAAGAAAATGATAGTAATAAACAGCCTTAACATCGAATCCATAAAGGCTATCTTGGCGTATATATCATACACGCTAACAATAAAAGCAGGAATCAGAACAATGATAGACCTTAAATACTTAAGCTTACCATTGGACGGATCCTCAAAATTCTCAATCTGATCAGACGTAATCTTCATAACACTCTCCATTAATTAATAGTATAGACAGATAATCAAATGAATGTTACCTCTCGTCCGACTGCCCTTATCTCAAACTTGCCGTTCTCAGGATAGAACTCAACGGTTCGTCCGTAGTTCTTCCCTGTATCATCAGCAATAATAGGAATATTGTATTCTTTGAGAATAGTCCTAACTGCCTCAGCATTCCTAGTACCTATTCCCGAAATCTCTGAACCGGAAGAAAAATTAAACATAGTAGCACCACCGGCAACCTTGGCAACCAGTGATGAACGCCTAACTCCTTCCTTCTCCAATAATCCAATAAGATCCTCAAGACCGGTATCAACGAACTTAGCTCTATGCTCGTTGTTACGAATCTTGGTAGAATCCGGAAGCATAGCATGTAACATACCGCAAATCTTCTTATTGCGGTCGTACAAAACTACGCCAACACATGAACCAAGTCCAAGTGTCAAAATGGAATCAGGCGCCTTGCATATGTTTAGATCAGCCATACCTACTCTAATTCTTTCACTCATGCAATTTACCACCCTATGTAATTATATACCTAACTTTTCAATTATCTTCTCATATGACTTCAAGTCAGGAATCATAATAAAATAACCATCAATATCATCAGTAGCATCGTCAAAAGAAGAATCAATCAACAACGCCATATCTCCGACCTTGCCAAATTCTATAGCCGGAACGCTAAGAATAGCACCTGCCATATCAAATGCCAGATGTGGCACATCAGATATTATGTCAAAACCAGTTATAGTTGAAATTGATGACATATACGCACCAGTAATGATATTACCAATCTCTTTGAGCGCTGACTTGTCCATATCCGCAAAATGCATACTCTCTGTATCCTGACCCAAAACAAAGTCGGCCAATCTTCTTGCGGATGCCTGAGTCATAGCAAACATCATCATTCCCTTTACAGAACCGTCAAATGTCACAAGAATGCCGACAATAGGCTCTTCCGGTCCGCCAATAAGATCAGACAACTTAGCAAGCTCAACCATCATAACCTTAGGCATAGCCATTGTTACCTTGCGATTGAGCATGTCGGACAACGCTGTTGAAGCGTTGCCTGAACCAATGCTGCCAAGCTCTCTAAGCGCATCATACTGTGACTCCGTAATATCACTATAGCTTTCTAACGCCATACAACTCACCAACCTTTCATTAAGGAAGCTTATGATATAATTAAATATCCTCAGCAATCACAGCGTTAATATTCAATAAAGAAATCAATTCTTCACCATTCTTACCAACGCCAAGCAAGTAATCATTAGCTTCTTCCTTATTCTTGTCGTATGATCTCTTCTCAATTACATTGTCATAGAGAGTAACTACTTCTCTAACCTCATCAACTCTGATACCTACTAAAGCCTGCGCTTCTGTCTTAACAATGATGATACGCGTCTTGTTGGTCTCAACATCGTCAGCAAGACCAAACTTCTTACGCATACTCATAACCGGTATAACCTCACCACGAAGATTGATAACTCCCTCGAAATAAGGCTGCGCCTTAGGTACTCTAGTTATTCTCTGCATTCTTACAATGTTGTCAACGTACTGAATATCAATTCCATACTGCTCATCGTCAATCTTGACAACAATGTACTGTGTGCTCTCTATAACTTCTCCATTAATATCTATCTCAGCCATATCTATATACCTCCTGTTGTTATACTAAAGCATTGGCATCCAAGATCAATGCCACCTCACCATCACCAAGGATGGTTGCACCGCTGATAATCTTCTCGATATTGATATACTTACCAAGTGGCTTGATAACTATCTCCTGCTGTCCGATAAGATTATCTACAACGAGTCCTGCCTGCTTATCACCCTTAGAAACAATAACAACTGTGATATTGTCCTCTGTCTCCTCTCTTGGTGGGAAATCAAGCAAGTCGTAAAGTCTTACAAGAGGAATGACTGTTCCACGAAGATGTATAACCTCCTTAGACTTGACATATTTAATGTCACTAACCGCAACATCCTCAATGGTCTCAATAGAGTTAAGAGGAATTGCGTACTTCTCCTCACCGAGCTCAATCATAAGAGCCTGGATAATAGCGAGTGTAAGTGGAAGTCTGATTGTAAATACACTACCCTCATCCTTCTTAGAGCGAACCTCTATGTCACCGCCAAGGCCTTCAATCTTGCTTCTAACAACATCAAGACCAACACCACGACCTGATACATCTGTAATCTTCTCTGCAGTAGAGAAACTTGGAAGGAACAAAAGATCGATGATATCCTTATCTTCCATCGCCTCAGCCTGCTCTTCTGTAATAGTACCTCTCTCGATAGCCTTAGCGCGAACCTTCTCAACATCGATTCCACCACCATCATCCTTAACTTCGATGACAACGTTATTACCAACCTGAGATGCATTGAGGTAAATAGAACCCTGCTCTGGCTTGCCAAGTTCCTGACGTCTCTCAACACTCTCGATACCGTGATCTGCTGAATTACGAAGCAAATGCATCAATGGATCTCCAATCTCATCGATAACGGTACGGTCAAGCTCTGTATCCTCACCTGACATATAGAGTTCCATAGGCTTGTCAAGTTTCTTAGAAAGATCTCTGATCATACGTGGGAAACGATTGACAACGCTCTCAATAGGAACCATCCTAACCTTCATGATAGACTCATGCAATGTTGTAGTAATACGCTCTAAGTATTCAATCTGCTCAGTGAAGCTCTGTGAATCTGTAGATGCAGTCTCACTCTCGCTTACACTAACAAGACCATTCTTAGCAATAATAAGCTCGCTGACCTGATTCATAAGATCGTCAAGCTTCTCAATATCAACTCTGACTGAACGGTTAACAACAGGCTTGCTTGATGTCTTAGCAGGAGCCTTCTTGTCTTCCTTAGCCTTCTTAGCAGCTGCAGCAGCCGGCTTAGCACTCTCTTCGCTCTTGCTTTCTTGAGCACCTTCCTGCTTGGTATCTGCTTCTGCCTTAGCACCGCCATCTACAATCTCTGAAACATTAAGCTTGCCGATAGCAACTTTATCAATCTCAGATACAGTCTTGATAGCAGCAACAACTTCCTTCTCAGGTGCGTCTGTAATAAGAATAACGCTGAAGTCAAGATCAAACTTCTCATCTTCAATATCCTGAACTGTAGGAACCGACTTAACTACCTCGCCTAATACTTCAAGCTCCTTAAATACAAGGAACGCTCTAGCGGCCTTAAGCAAGCAGTTCTCCTGAATGTAAACAGTAATACCATATACATTCTTATTCTGCTCGTCAGCTTCCTTAATTGCATTCTTCTCAAAGTCTGCAAATGATATATCTAAATACTTCTTAGCTGCATTGTCTCCACCGCTAGCAGCAGGAGCTGCATCTTCTGCCTTATGCTCCTCAGCCTTAGGTGCGCTCTCTGACTTAGGAGCATCTTCTACAGGCTTGCCTTCCTTCATAGAAATCAATGCGTTAACGATATCATCGTTGGTCTCATCACCCTCAGAAGAGGTGTTAATAATGTTGTCCTGATAAGCCTCAAGCGCATCAAGACCTCTAAAAAGCAAATCTACAAGATCAGGAGTAACCTTCATGTTACCATCTCTGATAACCGAGAAAACATCCTCCATCTTATGTGTAAGATTCTGCATATTAACGAATCCCATTGTACCGGCCATACCCTTAAGAGTATGAGCTGATCTGAATATCTCGTTAATAGTGTCTGCATTGTCAGGTTCCTTCTCAAGCACCATAAAATGGTCGCTTAAGCTTTGCAAATGTTCTTTGGTTTCATCGATAAAAATTTCTAAGTATTGACTTGTATCCATTACTGCACCCCAACTTTCTTTACAATTTCGTTAGCAATTTCAGTAAGCGGAACAACTTTATCAGTGAGTCCCGCCTCATATACCGATCTAGGCATTCCATAGATAATGCTGGTAGATTGATCCTGCCCAATGGTATAAATACTTCTGTTATTTTTGAGATTCTGGATTCCGACTGTTCCATCAGCACCCATGCCCGTCATAACGACGCATACAATAGTGCGTAAACTGGTGTCGCACAATGACTCGTATGCATAGTTAGCACAGGGTCGTACTCCCTCCCGAGGCGGCTCATCTGAAAGATTCAGATAGTACTTATGGTGATGTTCTCTCACCTTCAGATGCATACCTCCCTTGGCAATGTAAACATTGCCATTCTCGATAACATCGCCCTCCGCAGCCTCCTTAACCTTGATGTCGCTAAGATCATCAAGTCTTAAAGCCAGTGAATTGGTAAAACCTGACGGCATGTGCTGAACTATAACAACACCTGCATTCAGATTCCCCGGCAACTTGGGGACGACCGATTGCAATGACTTAGGACCACCAGTAGATGAAGCAATCACAACCAAATTATTGACGTCTGAAGAATTCGGCATAGATTACCTCCTAAGTATTAAATTGTATCATTGCATCGAATAATAAACCATGATGCCTTCAAAGCGGATTCAAAATCTACTATTCAATCTATAAGCATTATACCACAACCCACACTACTCATAAGTGCATAGTAACCTCTTGTACCGATAAAATACAAAAAAATAACGCAGGCCCTACGTCCTGCGCCAAAAACCATATCAAATTACTTAAACTGATGAGCACCAATCTTAAGCTTACATCCTGCAACGTATCTGCTGAAAAAATGATAACCCTTCATGTTCTTGGTCTTACCACCAACACATACACACTTCTTGCCTGAAAGAGAAGCCTTAGCAGCCTTAAGACACTCCTTGTAAGCAGTACCCTTCTTGAACCCGGTCTTAGAATACTTACCTAAAGCACTCTTAAGCATACCGTTTCTGGCAGGAGTGAACTGTCCACTCTGATAGATAACACCGGTAATGCTGTTTGGGAAGCTCTTAGACTCCATTCTGTTCTTGATTACAATACCTACAGCAAGCTTACCTGCATAGCTCTGATTACCTGCCTCGCAGAAAATGATAGATGCCATGTACTTAAGCTCGTTAGCTGAGTATGAAGACCCATTCTCTCCACCTTCAACTACTGCCAAATTGCTCTCCTCTGTTGCAGCCTCTGCAGCTGCCTTGTATGATGTTAAATTAAACATAACCGCTATAATTATTATACCCGCTAAAAGATTCTTTAAAAACTTCATTAGTAACTCCTTAAACTTTCCTTATCAATTCTTAAATAATTTGTTAACATTTATGTAACAATTATAACATTTTATTAAAGATTGTCAAGAAAATATTAAAAAAAGGCCCGCAAACCGCGAACCTTTATCTCTCAAAACCACTGTAAACAGTGCATTTGTAAAATTTAAAAATTTTTTAAGAATTATACTGAACTTCTCTTTTTTCTCTCTTGTTCAAATATATATCCTATAATTAAATCTCTCTCAACCTCGGATATCTTCTTAAACTGCGTTCGACACTCAAAAACCCTCGGATTATTAGGGCTTGGTCTTGCACTTATGATATCACCGTAAAGATAGAATTCTCTATAATTCTCCTTGATCTCAAGTACCAGTTTAAACTGCATGTAGGAATCCTTCAAAACGCCTCCGGGAACGACGAATCTCATTCCACCTCCGCTTAAGTCCACTACGACTCCGTCCTTCCACTCGAGTTCCTTCATCTCCTCCATCGTAATCTTCTCATCGACCTCAGCGATTCTGTATTTCATAGGAAGCATGCAATCATATCTGTAATACTCTCTTCGCTGAACTTTCTTAAGAGGCGTTCTAATTTCGAGTTTAAGAACAGGCATATTGTTCTCTCTAGTACGCTCAACAACAACAAAATCACCCGCATATAAGCCCTTACTGGTATAATAGGTACAATTAAAACGCTTATTCACTTCAAGGGGAACGACTCGCGTGCCAAGCGTAGGCATAAGAATCTTAAGCTGTGTACTGCTTTCGATGTCGACTATCTGGCTTAAGTACACGCTCTTTCTTTCACCCTCTCTTGGTGGTTTGGTATCAACGATATCTACTTTATCTCCGATATTAAGTCCACTTAACACATCATTCCCTCCTTCCTGTTAAAGTACTAAGCATAATCAAGATCTACTCTTGTTAGACCTTATAAGATTCATAAACATTCCAACAAATCCGGATGTCTTGTCTGCGCCTTCAACGTCAAGAAGCTGTTCTGCAATACGCTTCATAGATTTAGAAGATGTCGAGTTAGGAAATGAAATCGACACCGGCTGCTGCTTTAAAACAGCCTTCGTAGCGCTCATATCCTGCGGAATACATCCGAGATAATCAAGCTTGATATTCAAAAACTGAGATGCAACAATGCTGATATTACTGAACAAAGTCTCACCCTCTTTGTCGCTCTCAACCCTGTTAGAGACGACATGAATAGACTTGTCGTCAGCAACGAACTCCTTACGCCTGTTAAGAGCCTTAAGCAAAGCGTACGCATCCATGGTAGATGTAGGCTCCGGTGTAAGAACAACCAACACCTCCGGACTGCATAGAACGAATTCCTGCACAGCATCAGAGATGCCTGCACCTGTGTCTACAATAATAACATCGGCAATTCTGTCAAGTCTCGAAACCTTAGATACAAAAATCTGTAAATCTGACTTATCAAGGTTAACAAGCTCGCTGACACCCGAACCACCGGATATAAAACCGATACCCTCAGGTCCCTCAGTCACAACATCTTCTATATTCATATCCTTATATATAAGATCGGAAATGTTGTATTTAGGGTGGATTCCGAGCATAACCTCAATATTAGCCAATCCAAAGTCCGCATCGATAATAACTGTCTTTTTGCCCATTTTCTGCATCTGCAAAGCAAGATTGAGAGAAAGACTGGTCTTACCTACACCTCCCTTACCACTTGTGACAGTGATAACTCTGGCGTTGGTATTGATCTGAGTCTTAGCGGTCTCATGCTGGGCTCTGATAAGATTTCTTAATTCATCTGCCTGATCCATCATTCACCGCCTCCAATCAACTGCTTAGCTATCTCTTGAGCATTAAGCGTCTCAATGTCCTTAGGAACATCCTGACCGGAAGTCGTATAAGATATTGGCGCGCCGGTATCTAAGCGTATATTTAATATATTACCATAGCAACCCGTTTCATCGAGTTTGGTAAATAATAAGCGATACTCGGACATATCCCTATATGTCTCAACTATCTGCTTTAGGTCTTTATACTTGGTAGTTGCCGAGAGAACAAGATACACTTCTCTTAATTCTTCATCGACACACTCTATCAAATCAGCAAGCTCGTCGCATTGCTCCTGATTTCTGGGACTTCTTCCGGCTGTATCAACCAAAAGAAGATCATAGCCGTAATAATCCTTGACAGCCTCCTCCATATCTTTAGGAGTATAGACAACTCTGATAGGCATCTCAAGCATCTTGGCGTACTGCTTAAGTTGATCAATTGCCGCAATTCTATATGTATCAGAAGTAATAAGAGCAACCTTAGCCTTCTTCTCAAGCTTAAAAACAGCAGCAATCTTGGCAATTGTTGTGGTCTTGCCGACACCTGTGGAGCCGACAAAGAAGCATATCCTTGGCTTATTGCCTTCCTCGAGATTGATAATCTCCGGCTGACCAAGCTTCAATACGATACGCTGATAAACCTTAGACAATACAGAATCTAAGGTCTCCTTCTTGTCAGGAACATTCTCAATATCCTCAAGGAGCATATCTATGTACTTCTCATTAATCTCATTGTTAATGAACTTATTATGAAGCAAATGTTGAATCTTGCTTCCCTGATTCTTGATCTTAGATTCTTCTTCCTTAACCTCTTCCTTGACTTCAGGAGGAATATCAACCTTGATCTCTGAAGACTCTTTAGGCTCGCTTACTATCTGCTTCTCAAGCATATCAGTAAGATTGTCGAGCTTCTGCTCAATTGCCGAAGATCTTCTCTTAGAAGCAACTTTAGATGCAATAGAAGCTCCGCCGTCCTTCTGGGTCTTTAGGGCTTCCTCAATAATACGAGTTGCGTTCTCAGTGACATCTTCATTGACATTGGCCTTCTCTTCAACAGCAGCCGTAACCTCAACTAAAGGTTTCTTAAAAATCCTAAATATCCCCTTAGGTTTGGTCGTCTTAATATTCATAATAACCGCGGAACCACCAAGCTCTTCTTTAGCTTTATTGATAGCTTCAATCTCAGTGGCCGCCTCAAATTTCTTAATTATCATTTAAGCTCACCATTCCTATAGATTGTAACTCTACATCAGAGTCTATCTCATTATACGATATAACAATCAAATCTGCAAAATAATCTGCAGTTAATTTCTTATAATACATTCTTACAATCGGAGAAGTTATAATAATAGGGTTGGTCCCCCTCTCCTCAAGGCTGTGAATCATAGCATCCGTAGCATTAAGTATACCTTGCGTAATATCAGGATCCAGTGCAAGAATATCGCCCTGCTCGGTATGCTTAACAGCACCTAAGAGTTCCTTCTCTATGTTAGGATCAAGAGTCGCTACGGTAGTAGTCTCATTAGGTGCGAAATACTTGTTGGATATCGCTCTCTTAAGCGATTGTCTTACATATTCTGTAAGAAGGTCGGTATCTCTTGTACTTGGGGCATAATCTGCAAGCGTCTCAAATATCGTAACGAGATCTCTTATCGATATTCCTTCCTTCAAGAGATTCTGCAATACCTTCTGAATGTCACCAATACCAAGAAGTTTAGGTACAAGTTCATCAATAAGAGCAGTGTTGTTCTCCTTGATATTATCGATAAGGCTCTGTACATCCTGACGGGTGAGAAGCTCATCGATATGCCTTCTAATAATCTCAGTAAGGTGAGTAGCGATAATAGATGGAGGATCAACAACTGTATATCCAACCGACTCTGCTCTCTCCCTCTGGGCCTCAGTAATCCATATAGCAGGCAAATGAAACGACGGCTCAAATGTAGGAATACCCGTAATCTCTTCCTCAACAAATCCCGGATTCATCGCCATATAGTGATCAAACAATATCTCACCTTCACTAACCTGAATACCCTTAATCTTGATGATATACTGGTTGGGATTGAGCTGAATGTTATCCCTCAAACGAATGATAGGAACGACCGCTCCAAGCTCTAGGGCTATCTGTCTTCTTATCATTACGACACGATCAAGAAGATCACCACCCTGATTGACATCGGCAAGTGGTATAATACCATATCCAAACTCAAGCTCGATTGGGTCAACAGAGAGAAGTGACGTGACATTCTCGTGACGCCTGATCTCCTCTGCCTCTTCCTCGGCTTCTAATACCTCTTCCTCAACAGCCTCGACTTTCTTGGTACTTTCAAGTCTTACACCTACAAATACAAGCAAAAGTCCCATACCACAGAACACAGGAATAGGAAGTGGAGTAACAAGTCCTAGAAGTGTTAACGCCGCTCCAACAATCTGCATAGCAAGCGGATTCCTGAATATCTGAGATACAACCATATCTCCGATACTCTCTTCCTTAGCAGCCTTGGTGACAATAATACCTGTTGAAAGCGATATCAACAGTGAAGGAATCTGACTCACAAGGCCATCTCCGATGGTAAGAATTGAGTATCTGTTCATAGCATCGCCAAATGTCATCCCCTGTCTGGCAACGCCCATAATGATTCCGCCTACCAGGTTGATACCTGTGATAACAAGACCTGCGGTTGCATCACCTTTAACGTACTTAGTAGCACCATCCATAGATCCGAAAAAAGCTGACTCCATCTGAAGCTTATTACGCCTCTCCTGCGCTTCTTTGTCCGTAATAGCACCGGTATTAAGGTCCGCATCAATTGCCATCTGTTTACCCGGCATAGCATCAAGAGTGAACCTTGCAGTTACCTCTGAAACACGCTCGGTACCTTTGTTGATTATCATCATTTGCACAATTATTAAAATGATAAAGACAATGATACCGATAACAACGTCTCCACCACCAACGAAACCGCCGAAGGTCTCTACAACTCGTCCCGGCTGTCCGGTCGACAGAATAAGCCTTGTAGACGACACGTTAAGTGATATTCTAAACACAGTAGTAAACAAAAGTAAGGTAGGAAATGATGACATCTCAAGGGTCTCTTTGGCAAATATCGCCGTAAAGAGTATCATAAAAGCTACCATCATGTTAAAGCCTATGAGCCAGTCAAGCATTGAATTAGGAATAGGAACTATAAGAAAGCAAAGTGCAGCGAGTACATATACCGCTACCGCATAGTCCATCTTAAATACCTTGGCCATAGACTCTTCCTCCTTTCAATCAAGCTATATTTCTAATCTTATAAACATACGCAAGGACTTCCGCCACTGCCTGATAAAGTTCAGGTGGTATCTCCTCGCCGATTTCAACATTATTATAAAGAATTCTTGCCAATGCTTTATTCTCGTATATCTCTATGTTGTTCTCTTTGGCAACTTCCTTAATCTTGCCGGCAACATAGTCGGCACCCTTAGCCACGACATGCGGAGCATCCTGAAATTTCCTGTTATACTGGATAGCAACAGCATAGTGTGTAGGGTTGGTAATGATGACATCAGCCTCAGGAACTGACTGCATCATACGCTGCTGAGACATCTCTCTCTGCTTACGCCTGATACGCCCCTTAATCTGAGGGTCACCTTCCTGGTTCTTATACTCATCCTTGACATCCTGCTTGGACATCATGTTATCCTTGTGATTCTTCCATCTCTGATAGAACAAATCAATAAAAGAAATAATTAGCAGATATACAGCTATCTTAATTCCTAAGTTAATTACAAGATTGCCTATCGTTGCAACACCTTCAAAAAGACTCATATCAAAGAACCTGAACAAAAGCCCCCATTGCTCTTTAAGTGTGTCATAAACAACATAAGATATAACCGCAATCTTTAGTAGCGCCATCAGAAACTGAATAAGAGTTCTTGATGAGAATATACGCTTCAAACCACTCATAGGACTAATCTTGCTGAGTTTAGGCTCCATCGGCTTAAATGTAATCTTCCATGAGAACTGCACCCTGTTAGAGAGAAATGATATAACTACCGCAACAATCATAACAGGAACAAGGGTTACAAAAAGATACAAACCGAATTCCAACACCAATCTGTGACAGTTGACGCTATCCAAATTCATTGACGTATAATCACTAAACTTGCCAAATGAATTCTTAAAAACCGCAATCAGTCTCTGTCCTATCCATCCGCATCCAAACTTCAATGCAACGAAAAACGCAAGCAGAAGAACCGCTGTGTTAAGCTCCTGACTCTTAGGGACCTGACCTTCTTTTCTACTGTCCTCTTTCTTCTTCTGAGTAGGCTCTTCAGTCTTCTCACCGTTGGAGCTGTCCGCAAACATTTGCAGATTTAGAGGCATAAATAGGTCCTTGCTTACATAAGACGGATAGTATTCATTTGTCATAATATCATCTGTCATATAAATCACCCTACGGAGTCAATATCTTAAGAACATCCTCAATCATGTCTTTCATACCGGTAAATACGAAATCCACCATAAATGTTATACATGAAATCGTTACAATCAAAACCGCAAAACCAACAAACACCTTGAGCTGCATACCGATAACAAACATGTTCATCTGAGGTGCCGATCTCGCAAGAATACCAAGAACGACATTGAGTATCAAAGATGCAGCAAAACAAGGAAGAATTATCCTAAAACCTATCATAAAATACTCTGTAGCCCACTCTATAATATTGGTGTAAATGGACTCAGGATTGAATACACTCTTGCCTAAATCGATAAGCTTAAAGGAATCCATAAGTGAATCAATAATAAAATAATGCATATCTGAAGCAATCATAATAAGCATTATCATATAGCTGTACAAAGTACCAAACGCCGATGATTCCTCATTGGTCAGCGGATCAAAAAGCTGAACCATCGAGAAACCTATCTCTATATCTATGAAGTGTCCTGCAAATGCTACCGTCTGCATAGCAATCGACCCGGAAACACCTATCATCAAGCCTGTAATTGCTTCCTTAGCAACCATAAGCGTATAATCAATAATTGAGGCATACTCTAAATCATAGTAATCCATGTTAAGAGCTACCAGAATACTCAGAAAAAAAGACAGCCCTATCTTGGTACGTGTCGGAATTCCTCTGGTATTAAAAAAAGGTGCCACAGAAATCATTGTGGAAACTCGCGTCAGGATCAATAAAAAGAACTCCAAGTTATGAATCGAAAACGACGCTGTTACCATATCAACTCTGCAACCACCTTATGTGTCATAAAATATTTATCCAATATATGTAGTAAAATTATTGTATAAATCAATCATATATTCAGAAAGCTTATTAAGCATCCAATTGCCCGCAATCAGTATCATTGCCATAATCGCAATGAATTTAGGAACAAATGTCAAAGTCTGCTCCTGTATAGATGTAATTGTCTGAAAAATACTGACTATAAGACCTATAACAAGCGAAATGAGAAGCATAGGTGCCGAAACCATCAATATAGTCCACACCGTGTTTCTCGCAATATCAATAACCTGTTCAACAGACAATCATCTCACCTCCGAGATTAGTATATCTATACCCGCTAATGGAAAGTCTGAACCAAGTTGCCAATAACAAGATCCCATCCATCAGCCAAAACAAACAATAATATCTTAAACGGCGCCGATATAGTAGTCGGCGGCAACATCATCATACCCATCGACATCAGAGTGGCCGCAACGACCATATCTATAACGATAAACGGTATGTATATCAGAAAGCCTATAATAAACGCAGCTCTCAACTCACTACAAATAAATGCAGGAATAAGAGTTGTCGTAGGTATCTCATCATATGATTCCGTAACCTCATTGTCTGCAAGCTTGATAAACAGTTTAAGATCCTTCTTGTTAACATTAGAGAGCATAAAATCTCTAAGCGGCTCTATCCCAAGATCGATAGCCTCTCTCGTAGTAACTGTCCCTTTAGTCATCGGCTCAATAGCATTGTCATATATAGCCGTAAATGTAGGATTCATAATGTAAAATGTCAGGAATAGAGCAAGTCCTACTAAAACCTGATTAGGAGGTGAAGTAGTGGTTCCTAATGCTTGCCTTACAAAATGCAACACGATAATTATACGTGTAAACGAAGTAAGCATTATCAAAAACGATGGTGCAATAGAAAGTATAGTAAGAAGAATTACAATCTGCAAAGTTGCAGACAAAGTCCCCTCATCCGTATCATTATGGAGATCTATATCCAAATTGAACGGAGTAATATCTCTCTCCTCATCAGCATGCGTATCATTAACATCATTATCTTCCTGACCCGCATTGGTGTCAGAAGGCAGTGTAGCATATGCATTCCATGTTCTAAAACTAATAATTCCACCTATAAGCGTTATCATAACGCAGATAATCTTCAGTGCTCGTATTATGTACTTGTTAAGCTTCTTATTCTTCATCCTCTTTAGCACTTTCATCATTGACCTCTTTGGCAGAATCATTATTCTTAGCAGTGAATTTATTAAGAACAGCCAAAAAGCCAGAATTGTCGTTAGATTCTATATCCTCAACCCGTTCTGGCATCTCATCAAGCTCACAAATATATGTGATCTCTTCCTTGCCAAGTCCCAGAACAATGTACCTATCAGAAACTTTGACAATCTGAAGAAACTTACCATCTTGCAATCGTATGGTCTCAATGACTCTCATACTTCCGCCCTTGGTAAGATTATTCTGAAATCTGGCAGTTAACTTGGATGTATAATATGCTAAAAATAATACAAATGCAAGTATGAGCAGTAATACTAATAACTGCCCAATACCATGTAATATATTAAGAAAACCACTATCTATAGTAGCTAAAGCCATTTAGCTCACCGCTTTTTTAACTGCTTCAAGAACACGGTCCGCCTGGAATGGCTTAACGATAAAGTCTTTAGCACCTGCCTGGATTGACTCGATAACCATAGCCTGCTGTCCCATAGCAGAACACATTACAACAACCGCACTCGGATCCCCTTCTTTAATCTTCTTAAGAGCTTGAATACCATCCATCTCAGGCATGGTAATATCCATGAGAACAAGATCTGGCTTAGTCTCATTGTACTTCTCAACGGCTTTAAGTCCATTCTCAGCCTCTCCGGCAACAGTGTAACCGTTCTTGGTCAAGATGTCCTTGATCATCATTCGCATGAAAGCTGCATCGTCGCAAATCAAAATATTCTTTGCCATAATTCGTACACTCCAATTCTTAATTATTGTTGTTTAAATATTTCTGTAACACGTACACCAAAGCTCTCCTCAATAACAACTACTTCGCCTTTGGCAACGTTTTTACCATTGATAATTACATCTACCGGCTCACCAGCGAGCTTATCAAGCTCGATAATCGTACCCGGAGATATGTCCAAAATCTCCTTGATGGATTTCTTGGTCTTACCTAATTCTACAGTTACATCAAGTGGAACATCCTTAATGAGATCGATGTTCTCTTGCTGGGTAACCGGATTAGGCATGCCCATTGCAAATGGAGAAAATTGCGCACTCTGTGCCGGTGCTCCGGGAGGCATTACTGTATCTCCCATAGGTGGCATCGGATATCCATATGGTGGCATCATAGGCTGTCCATATGGAGGTGGCTGCATATTTGGATCCATAGCAGGCGGTGCTTGTGGCATCGGCTGTGGTGCCTGTGGTTGAGGCGCCGGTTCCGGTGCAGGAGCCGCTGGTGCAGGCTCAGGTTCCGCTGCTGCCACGGTCTCTGTTGCAGCGCCCGAAAACGCCGTATAAATCTCCTTGGCTAAATCTATAGGATATAGCTGCATAATCTCACTATCGATTAAGTCGCCAATCTCCATCTTAAATGTAACTCTGATAAATGTCTCTGTAAGATAATCCGATAATCCCTTATCTGCTACACCCTCATTCAAATCAACAAGGCTTGCAACAGGAGGGCTGATATCAACCTTCTTACCCAACATCTGAGACAACGAGGTAGCTGATGAACCCATCATCTGGTTCATCGCTTCACTTATAGCCGACAAATGCAAATCTGACAATTCATCAGCTACATTAGTACCGTCTCCACCCATCATAAGGTCGGTAATGATTTTAACATCTTGTTCCTTTAAAATCAAGACATTATTACCATCGATACCGTCAATGTAGGACAACTGGACAAACACACAAGGTCTGTCATAAGCAGCTACTAAATCATCCCACTTCGCATATGAAACTTGCGGAACCGTAATATCTACTACTGTATTAAGCAAAGTAAACAAAGTAGTAGCAGCAGTTCCCATACTAATGTTAGCAACCTCTCCGATGGCATCCTTCTCCTCCGGAGTCAACAATTCTTCCACAGGTTGGCTGGTAGATGAACCTCCACCACTCTGTTCTGCTGATGTCGACGAATCGTCGCCCGCAGAACCGGCCTCCATACCGCTGAGCAGAGCATTAATCTCCTCTTGGGATAGCATTCCGTCCATGCTTCTACTCCTCTCTGACAATAGATGTGACCTTTACTGCGTACTTCTCGTCGGAAGAACCCGGCAAGGCAGTAAATTTCAAAATATTGCCGACGTAAATATCTAATTCATCCTCGACCTTAGAGTCGAGTCTTATAATATCACCTACTTGAAGATTAACAAAATCCAAGACAGGTAAAACGCTTGTACCAAGCACCGCTGTAATAGGAACCGGTGCTTTATCAATGAGAGCCTCAATCGCCTCATGATAATCCGCTTCATCAGAATCCTGAAGCGTACTAAACCAATATTTGGTATTCAACTTGTCCATAATGTCTTCAAGACAAATGTAAGGAAGACATATATTCATAAGTCCCTCTACATCACCGATACTGATATTAATGGTCACGATGGCGATCATCTCACTAGGTGATATAATCTGAGCGAACTGAGAATTGGTCTCTATCCTCTCTAACCTTGGCTCGATGCTGACAACATTCTGCCACGGCTCCCTTAAGAGGTTAACACACACACCAAATATTCTCTCAATTATACTAAGCTCAATCTCGGTAAAATCACGATTCTTCTCTAAAGGATCGCCGGCTCCACCAAGCATTCTGTCAACTATGGTGAATCCAAGATTGGCTGCTAATTCCATTACAATATTACCCTTAAGTGGGGCAAAGTTAACAATTCCTAGCAAAACGGGATTAGATAAGGCGTTGGAGAACTCGGCATAAGTAACAGCCTCTGAGTTCATAACATCAACTTGAACTGATTTTCTTAAGTAACCCGGCAAATGCGTAGATAACAGGCGCCCGTAATGATCAAAAATAATCTCTAAAGTTCTCAAGTGCTCCTTGGAGAATTTCGACGGTCTTGTGAAGTCATATTCACGAACCTGTTTCTCACTTGTCTCTACCAGTTCCTCGGCATCCAGCTCTCCGGTACTCAACTGGTTAAGTAGCTTATCTATCTCCTCCTGAGACAGCACCTCGCCCATTATCTCACCTCCTAACGCTTAGGAATAATATTCTTAATTATGATAATACCCACTTACTGAAAGATACATCATAGATAACATCTGAGTTATTAAATAACTTCTTAACGGCATCGACGCATTCCTGTCTGACTGCCTCTTTATTAGCGGCGCACTCTTCATATGAATGCGAGCCTACAATATCTTGAACGGTTGACTCGATGATACTGCTCTTAGAACCGATACCGGTCTCAGCAGCAGGATCGTATACCTTATAATCCTCTGATGTGGTATTCATTGATATCATTACCTTGATTACCGCGTAATGAACCTGCCCGTCTTCTCCGGTCTTAAGTGTAACCGTGTTCTCATTGGCAAGTTCGTAAGGAGAGATATCACTAATCGCCACAGTACCTGTAGCAGCCTCTCCGTTACCATTCTCCAAGGTAAGATTGATAATTGATGCAATGTCAGTTATCAGATTGGCGGTCTTCTTGTTAGTAGGAACGACCGTAAATACAATAATGGCAAGCAATATGAAATTGATAATACTAAATGCCAAAATAATGACAGATATAAGATTTCTCTTCATTGTCCTGCTCCTTTATAAAATGCTATTGATTGCTATTAAGATTGTTATATATCTTTATAACAACCCTCCTGTTGAGAGCTCTGCCCTTAGCAGTCTTATTGCTTGCCTTAGGTCTCGTATCACCGAAACCTGAAGTCTTCATGTTGGCAGGTATAAGATTCTTCTTATCGATCAGATAATTATAAACCGATATAGCTCTCGCAGTAGAAAGCATCTGATTATTATGATACTCACCGGAATACGGTTGATTATCAGTATGTCCCTCAATCTCAATCAATTGATTCCTGTATTTGACAAGGATATCTCCGACTCTTCCGACAAGCCTCTCAGCATCCTTGGTGAGTTCCACTCCACCACTTGCGAAAAGAATGCCGCCGTTAAGAGATATCTCAACATATTGAGCATTGTAATCCAGCCCGACATCTTCACTGATCTGTGAAGATTGAAGCATAGCCTCTATCTCTTCATTCATCTGTTCAGATTGTTTCTGACCGGCAGCCTGAACTTGCTCTGCCAAGCTCTGCTCCGACTGAGCATTCTGAGCCTCAGAGTCAGAATTAGAAGCAGCTGAGCCCTGTTGACCATTAGAACTCTGCTGATTATCACTCTCGGAATCTGACTGATTCTCACTTGCGCTGGTATTCTCACTCTCGTTGGTGTGATTAACCATCTTATCACTCTCTTGATCAGAGTCTACAAGCTTCTTCTCATCTTCCTTAATCTCAGAAAGGTTATCTGATGTACCGTCAGCATTACGTCCCTGCGAATTAACATAATTGTCCATGCTTGTGAGCATGTTGAGTCCTGCGTCCACCGCCTGACCATGTGTCAATGAAAATGAACCACCATCGAATATGCTTACCTTAGAAAACGAAGCCGAAATCTGACGCATCTTCTCAGCATCAATGGTAGAACTGGCAAAAAGCAAAATGAAGAAACACAAAAGCAGATTCATCAAATCGGAGAAAGTTGCCATCCATGCAGGAGAGCCTGCAGGTGCCTCTTCTTCTTTCTGTTTCTTAGCCATCAGCCCTCACCACCTTCACCAATCTCAGCACGAGTCTTAGGTGCCAAGAATGACTTAAGCTTCTCTTCTATCAACCTTGGGTTCTCACCGGCCTGAATAGACAAAAGTCCTTCAATCATGACCTCTTTCATTGCAATCTCTCCGGCGTTAAGCTGTTTAAGCTTGTTAGAAGCAGGTGTACCTATCCAGTTAGCTATCAAAGAACCGTACATGGTTGTAATCAAAGCCACAGCCATGTTAGGACCGATACTTGCGGTATCGGAAAGGTTCTGAAGCATGAGTACAAGACCGATAAGGGTACCGATCATACCCCACGCAGGTCCCAAGGCAGCCCACGTATCCCAGAAACTGATACGATTCTTATGCCTTGACTCTATATTAACCATCTCAATCTCTAATATTCCTCGTACCAATTCAGGATCGGTACCATCGACAATAAGTCCGACTCCCTTCTTGAGGAAAGGATCTTCTATACCGTTAGCAGCCTCCTCCAACGCCAAAAGCCCCTCTTTACGGGCAACGTTAGAAAGATCCATAATACTGCTTATAATCTGCTTCTCATCGTTATTAGGGACTTTAAAAATCAAAGTGAACGAAGTAAGTCCACCAATAAAGTCCGGCAATGTATATGATGTCAAAACAGATGACAAAGAACCACCGATTGTAATAATAAGCGATGGAACATCCCAGAAATAACCGAGTCCTGCCATTCCGTAATCACTTGATGCAACACCGAATACAAACATGCCCGCACCAAGCAAAACACCAATAAGTGACGCTAAATCCAATGTATTCCACTCCTAATCTTCGCGTATCTGGCGTACAATATCACCATATAAACTCATTCTATACAATTTTACTAGATTTGTAACCTCTTGTCTAGTCTCTTTTACAATTATTTTGTGTCCGGTAGTAAGAGTAACCACAGTATCTGGTGTTTCTTCTATAAATTCAATGATATCACAATTGACCGTAAACTTGACGTCATTAAGCTTAGTCAACTCAATCATACAATCACCTCCGGCTAAAAAAAAGATATAGACAGCCATTTGCATTATATCACATATTCCATACAAATGCAAAAATACAAAAAAATTGGCGCCGCTAAGCAGCGCCAACGAATACTTCATTATCTCTTTAAGTTAACAAGCTCCTCAAGCAAGGTATCAGATACAGTAATGATACGCGAGTTAGCCTGGAAACCTCTCTGAGTGGTAATCATCTCGGTAAATTCGTTCGAGAGATCAACGTTACTCATCTCCAATACACCCTGAGTGATGCTTCCACCTCCGGCTGTAGGATCCTTACCGATTCCATCAAATGTACCAGAGTTGGCGGTTGTTGTATACATACTGTCTCCAACCTTCTCAAGACCGGCTGCATTCTCGAATGACGCAACAGAAATCTGACCCAAAAGCTTGGTATCACCGTTGTCGTAAGTAGCAGTAATCTTACCGTCTGTACCGATTGCAACTCCTGACATCTCACCTGAAGTACGACCTGCACCTACACCCTTCAAGTTACCTCTCACTGATGTGAGTGTACTCTTACCGTTGTTAGCGTACATCGTGGTTGTACTCATATCTACCTGAATACCGCCCTCAGCTGTTCCTGCCGTTGGATCGGTAGTTGTTCCATAGAACGGATTGTCAATAGCAGTATCAACAGGCTTAATAATGAGATTGAATATATTACCATCTGCTACAGTAACAGATGCACCGGCTGCAGGTCCGCTAAGTCCAAGGCCCTCAAAAGCACCTGTATCCTCATGATACTTAACGGTAATAGATGTACCAGAAGCTCCGGTTCCGCCGATAGCTGCTGTGTAGCCGGCTTCCGGATTCTTAGACTGTAAGATACTCTTATTCTCAGAATCAATAATATCATCAAGTTCCATTGTATATGAACTCTGTGTCTTATCTTCTGCATTCTGCTTTAATTTATACTTAACAGTGTATGAATATCCTTCCTTGTCATAAATAGTCATACTCATAACAAGTCCGTCTGCACTCTGAACATCTGAGTTAGTCTTGTCGATATTGCCCTTAAAGTAGTTAGCTGCAGTAGCTTCAGGTGCAACAGATAAGTTCTCAGGTGTCTGAATACCAAGAGGAGAAACCATGTCCTGCTTGATATCAAGTGTCTCAGGATCAACCTGCCATCCCATTACATGGTATCCTGACTGTGTAACAAGATATCCTGCATCATCAACGGTAAATGCACCAACCTTGGTAAAGTAGTTAGTGTTACCATCATTTACTACGAAGAAGTTATCTCCGCTTATCTTCAAATCGTAAGGGTTATCAGTACGCTGTGCTGAACCCTCTGAAGTAGGATCTGAATAGATAGAACCAACCGAAGTACCAAGTCCTACCTGCATAGCATTGACACCACCACGTCCTGTGTCAGCATTAGAACCTGTTGCACTCTGTGTAGTCTGTGAGAATACCTGTGTAAATGTTACTCGGCTTGTCTTATATCCTACGGTATTAACATTGGCAATATTGTTACCAATAACGTCCATCTTAGTCTGGTGCACTCTAAGTCCTGATACACCTGAATACAATGATCTCATCATAATAATCGACCTCCTAATCTAAGGCCTGATATCTAAGGTTTTATCTGTCGTTCAAAAACCTATAACCTCCATAAGGTCCGGCTATGATATCACGGCTCCATCAATATTGGTAAATACATTTCTTTCTTCCTGGCTCTTAAGGGCTGTTATCACTGTGTTATTAGGTATATTAACAACAAATGATAAATCATCAACAATTATCAAAGAATCTTTGATGTTCTTCTCCCTGGCCTTAATAACTCCATCGTTAAGTCGTCTCATCTGTTCATCAGAAACGTTAAGATCTCTGCTCAACAATCTCTCGTTAGCGTGTTTAGAGAAATTAACTCTCTCATTATCACTGATTGCATTCTGATAAATAAACTTGAAACTGACCTTCGCATCTTCTTTAGGAGACTCAAATCCCTGTCCCTTAGAGTAATCTATCGAAGATGACAGTGGAGCAAACTCATTAACTATCGGATTCATATGCATTCGCTCCTTTCACAAAACATCCTTATTCTGTGTCTTTATTGGTTGTAGCAATGTTACTCATGTAATCCATATCAACTACCGAATCAAGATCTTGATAATTATACAAGCTTCCATTGATTGAAAGATACGGCTTACCGTTCTGCATCGTTGTAAAATCAACCAATCCGCTTATAAAATCGTCCTTACCGGCAGCATCCTGTGTCTTCATAATTACATACTTACCAACAAGATTCTGTGCGCTCGCCTTGTCAAAGTTAGTGTTAAGGTTCTCCATCTCCTCAAGAGAAGTAAACTGCGCTAACTGTGACATGTACTGAGTCGAATCAGCCGGATTCATAGGATCCTGGTATTTCATCTGAGTAACCAAAAGCTGTAGAAAAGCATCCTTACCAAGTGCATTCTTGTTCTCGATTGCGCTGGTATCGGTGATATTAGTCTGATTGCTGGTTCCTAACGGATTAATACTACTCATAGGCTTCTCCTTTCTATGCAGTGAAGTCTACTGAGTTGCCTGAACGTCTCATCATATCGACGTTAATTGCTTCTTCCTCAGTGAGTTCTGCATCATCTATATCTAAATCATCAAGATTAATCTGTCTCTTAGAGCCGTTCTTACCACTCTCGTTACTCTCTTCTCCTTCAAATGCCTGCTGTTCGTTGAACTCGCTGAAGCCTTCCGGATTGATTGTAACTTCTACCGCCTCTACTTTAAGACCCTGGTTGTTGAAATTCTCTTTAAGAACAGCAATCTGTCCCTCAATAGCATTTCTTGCAGCCTGTGTCTCTGCTGTAATAGAAGCTGTGATAACGCCCTCTTTAGCAGCTACCTGAATATGTACTTTGCCAAGACTTGCAGGGTTGAGCTGAAGCTCCATAGATGTTGTATCAGCCTTGACTACAGTTCTGATCTCATCAACTATCTGGTTGATAATGTCAACCGCCTGAGCTGATGTAGCTGAAGTGTAAGATGTAGTCTGCGTAACAGCCTGTGCAAGCTCTGTAAAGACATTCTGTGAAGCAGTTGCATTAACATGTTGATTGTTAACATGTGTATGCTCACGATTGCTTCCGCTTTGGTCTTCCTTGGTCTGATTGTTAAGATTGTCGCTCTCTACTTCCACGGTAACCTTAACATCTGAAACAACTTGAGTCTCACTCTCGGCAGTGACTTCAACGTCATCATCTTCAGTGACAACCGCCTGTTCAAAAACCTCAACTGTAGCTTTAGCTTGCTCCGGTGTTATGTCTGTAACACCTAGCTGTTCTTTGGCTTGATTGATCTGATTCATAAGTTCCTTGACATCCATGCTCAATTCTTCATTGTTGATGATATCCATTGTGGAAGATAACTCATTGGTAGTCATAACCACTTTAAGGATATTCTCTCCATCAAGAAGATCCTCCGGCACCATATCAAGCGCCTGCATGGCATTATCAAGTTCTTCTTTAGAAATGCCCAATACACTCTGAATCAATGTCTGAATCTGTTCAATTGCTGATGTGATTGCTTCAATTGCGCTTGCAATTGCGTCCTCATCAGCTCCCTGTGTGACATCCTTGTCTGATACTGAATCATCAGTATTCTTGACTTCACGGCCATCCTTTGCCGAATCGCTTATCTTAGTCTTGCCATCATTCTTACTGACATTATCCTTATTGTCAGTCTGATCAGACTTGTTAGTATCTTTCTGGCTCTTAACGGCGTTGTCGCTTGTCGACTTACTAACCTTAGTGTCGTTAGAGTTCTTATTCTCTACCGATTTAACCTGATTAGCGTTAGCCTGACTTGTGTCAACACTTCTTGAGCCTGCAAGATTAATAACATCTGAGAATGAGGCAGACGATTTCGAGTCTCTCTTGCCACCTGATGAACTAACATCTGTTGACATAAGGCCCGTTCCATTAAGATTGGCTATCGTCATCGAAATGCCTCCTTTCAAGATATTGTATATATGACAGCGTCACACATTTACTATCATACAATATATATATCGGACAAATGAATGCTCCACTTGATAGTTAAGACGACATTTTTTTGGTAACTTTTGCAGCGTAAGCAGAGCTCATCTCACCCATAATCTTACCGCGCTGTTCAGGTGTCATCTCATCAAGGATAGATACAACGATATCAAGGTCGGCAGTCATCACTTCAAGTATCTTGGCAGCTTGAGCCGGTTTCATAGCAGCATATGATTCTGCCAATTCCTTCTTGTCCTCATCTTCCTTCTCTGTCTTAATAACTTCCTTGTAGAGCTTAGCAGCTGTATCCGCATCCATTGACTCGTACCATTTAACGTAGTCGTCAGGCTTAACATTATCGTTATAAACAACCTCTTTGTAGAACTCTTCCTTAGTGTTCTCAAAAGTCTTTTGATTCTTCTCGTATACTTTAAGTTTCTTAATCTGCTTCTCTAATTCTGCTATCTTCTCAGCATCCTCCGTAGTACCTGTTGATGCATTAGAAGACGCATAGCCTGCCTTTAACGCTTCTAGCTCATTCTCTAACTCTCTGATTCTTAACACCGCCTGGGCAAGATTCCTGTAGCCGGTCTCCTCTCTTACTTCATCGTCAGTCTTCTCAGGAAGAACTCCACTGATAACAGGGATGTCACCAATCATAGGACGTAACACCTTAGAACCGAAATGTCCTACATCCATCCTTATGCATATCAATAACGCTATAACGGCAACAAGAACTATAATAAACACCAAAAACGCCGAACCGCTTCCACCCTTCTCCTTCTTAGGCGTTGCCCCTTCAAATGTCGGTATTGTATTAAATCCTTCGTTTATACGTTTCTTACTCATCTTCCTCACCTGCTCTGTTATGTGTAAAACTGACTAATTCGTCTATCTCTTTCTTCTCTTGATTGTTTAATTCTATCTTAAACTCTTCAAACTCGTTTTCTTTGAGTTTCTCATGAGTCTTTCTGTCTATCATAGCTTGATTAAGATTACGCCTCGCGTTGTCCAAAACCGCGTTAAGTGCCGCAATCTTCTTCATCTGCTGCTGTTCCTGATACTTGAGACTCGTAATGGCATTCTCGCATTGATTGAGTTTAAGGACATCAAGCCTCTCAAGCATCAATTGACGCTTGAGTTCTTCGTATCCTTCAAGCCTCATCCTAATCGCCTCTAAGACATCGTTGGCCTCGTTAACTCTCATTTGCGCTTGAGAAAATGCTGTTCTCGCCTGATCTTCAAGCTTAATCTTGACATCTAATACGTTTTGCATCGAGTATCTAAAAACAGCCAATCTTCTCACCGCCTATATATTAATTCTGTTCAAACATCCCTGTAAGACTGCTTATCGTCTCCTCTAACGATTGTTTGGAATTGACATCTTGTCTAAGGAAATCATTAACCGTTCCAATCTTTGAAACAGCGTAATCTATCTCAGGATTGGCTCCCGCCTTATAGGCGCCGATGTTAATAAGGTCCTCCGCCTCATTGTAGGTAGCCATGACATTTCTCATGCGACCCGCGGCTGCCTTGTGTTCAGGAGATGCAATCTGACTCATACATCTTGAGATACTGGCCAATACATCAACTGCCGGATAATGATTACGCTGAGCAAGGCGCCTGTTAAGCACAATATGGCCATCTAGTATACTTCTTGCCGTATCTGTTATCGGCTCGTTAAAGTCATCACCGTCGACAAGGACAGTGTAAAGTCCGGTAATCGAACCCTTATCGGAGCAACCCGCTCTCTCCAAAAGTTTAGGAAGCTCTGCGTAAATGCTTGGCGGATAACCTCTGGTAACCGGTGGTTCACCAGTGGCAAGTCCTATCTCTCTCTGCGCCATACAAAAACGCGTAAGCGAATCCATCATCAGAAGTACATCCTTGCCCTGATCTCTAAAGTACTCAGCGACAGCAGTCGCAGTCATCGCAGCCTTCTTACGAATCAGAGCACTCTTGTCGGAGGTCGCAATAACAAGCACTGACCTCTTCATACCTTCAGGACCCAAATCTCTCTCAATAAACTCTCTAACCTCACGACCACGCTCTCCGATAAGCGCAATAACATTGATATCGGCCTTGGTATTCCTTGCAAACATACCCATAAGCGTACTCTTGCCGACACCAGAACCCGCAAATATACCTATACGTTGCCCCTTGCCTACCGTTATCAGTCCATCAACCGCCCTGACTCCGAGCGGAAGAATCTCATCAATAATCTTCCTCTTCATAGGATCAGGCGACTTAGCATCAACCGGATACGCCTCGTTAAGGCAGTAAGTATCATAGTCTTCACCATCGGGAATACCTATTCCGTCAAGCGTTCTTCCAAGAAGCTCAGGCCCGACATATACTTGAAGCGGTTTGTTGGTATTCTCTACATACGCACCAAGTCCAATACCCTCAACATTGTCAAAAGGCATAAGCAGAATCCTGTTGTCCTTAAAACCGACAACCTCCGCATTAACCCTGTGAAGCCCATCCTTAGAAGAAATGACACAGACATCGTTAAGCTTGGCATCCGGTCCTATAGATTCAATAGTCAACCCAACCACCTTAGCAACCTTGCCGTATCTCTTAACATAGTCGCCGTCTATTAGATTCATGTACTTTGAAACATCAATCTCAACCATATGATCACTCCGAATATTTTTAAAAATTCCATATTCAAAACGAATATGGAATGAAAATGCTATATCACTAATTAAGAAGCATCAGCGTCTTAATCATCTCGTTAAGCTGAACATCCAAAGACAAGTCAACAAGACCGTTCTCCGTCTCAATCTTACATTGATTCTTAGTCAGGTTGCTGTCTTGAAAAAGTTCAATCTTGGTACTCGGATTAAGATAACCGTATATCTTATCCTTGTTCTTATCAACATATTGATAATCCTCCTCGGACAAAGACACGACAAATTCATGACAATTATCAATATTCCTGATAGCGTTATTGATAAGATACATTATTACGTCCTTATGTCCGGTAACAACAATCCCCGTAAGCCTGTGTAAAAGTTCACACAGTATCTCGGCAAACTTAGGCTCTAAATCTGTAATAGCCTTATCAAGCTCGGCATTGTTCTTGTCAATAAACTCCTCTTGTTCCAGCAAAAGTTTGGCTTTAAGGTTATCTATCTCGTCCTCAGCCTGCTTGATACCTTCCTGATACCCTTGATCCAAGCCTTCTAACCTTGCTCTCTCTTTGGCATCTTCTATCTCTGCTAAAGCCTGATTCTTAATCTCTTCAGCCTCTTTATAGGCATCCTCAATAACATAAGCCGCCTCTCTTGCAAGTTCAGGATCTTCGACAAATGTCTCCGGAACATCCTCGTATCCTTCGTATTCAGAAGAATCTATCTCATCCGCATCTAATCCGGCAGTGAAGCCACCGCTGGATGCAGAATTAATCGACTTCATAATCTTCTCGTTAAGAACCTTGCCAATCTCACTGTTCTCATTGTCTATAACGTAAGGTTCGGTCTCCTGTTGTTGATAAAAGCCTCTGATAATATTAGACAATTATCTCGTCACCTCCACCTCTAGAGATAACAATATCGCCGCTCTCCTCGAGCTTACGGATAATATTAACAATACGCTGCTGAGCGTCCTCTACGTCCTTCATACGAACAGGTCCCATGAATTCCATATCTTCCTTGATCATTGAAGCAAGACGAGAAGAAAGGTTCTCGAATATAACATTCTGAACATCCTCATTGGCACCCTTAAGAGAGATAGCAAGCTCGTTATTATCAACCTCACGAAGTACACGCTGAATAGAACGGTTGTCGAGAGAAAGAATATCCTCGAATACGAACATCTTATGTCTAATCTCATCAGCAAGCTCTGGCTCTTCGATATCGAGAGTCTCCATGATGTTCTTCTCAGTACCTCTATCGACGGTATTCAAAATCTCAACGATGGCATCAACACCACCGACAATTGTGTAATCCTGATTAACAAGTGATGCAAGCTTACGTTCCAATACTTTCTCCACTTCCTTAATGACATCAGGGCTGGTTCTATCCATCTGCGCAATACGCTTGGCAACATCAGCCTGCTTGTCCTGTGCTAACGACGAAACAATCGCAGCTGCTTGTGACGATGGCAAATAAGCCAAAATAAGAGCGATAGTCTGCGGATGCTCGTCCTGAATAAAGTTTAAAAGCTGAGTAGCATCAGTCTTTCTGATAAACTCAAAAGGTCTAACCTGCAACGAAGCAGTAAGACGTCCGATAACGTCTCTTGCCTTCTCTGCACCAAGAGCCTTCTCGAGAAGGTCTGTAGCGTAACCGATACCACCCTCTGAAATATATTGCTGTGCAAGACATATCTCGTAGAACTCATCGACAACGCCTTCCTTAACCTGAGAAGATATACTTCTGGTGTTAGCTATCTCAAGTGTAAGCTGCTCTATCTCATCTTCTTTAAGATGTTTAAATATTATAGCTGACTTCTCCGGCCCCAATGCAATCAATAAAATCGCAGCCTTCTCCACCCCGGATAAATCAGCAATAACTGAATCTTCATTGGCTGCCATCTAATCACTCCCAATCTTCATTCAACCAGTTCCTCAAAAGCTGTGCAACAGCTTCCGGATTCTCGTCGACAAATTTCTCTATCTGTATTCTAGCTGCAGATTTATCACTGAATTCAATATCATCAAGACTCTGGTTATCCTTGGTAGTGGCAAGTAACGCCTCAACAGAAAGCTCCGGCTCCACTTCTTCCACCTCCACAGGCTTCATGCCTCTGAATACAACAAATACAAGCAACAATAATATCAACAACGCCAAGATATATGGTATATACTTGCTTGCAAGGCTTGAGAACGAAGTCGTGGTCTTCTCATAGAACAGAGGAACCTCGTAAGCTATAATCGAGATATTCTCCTCTGCTATACCTGTAGCCATAGATACACTTGTAATAAGCGTAGGATCAACCTCAAGAGGAGTAGAAAGACCGTTCTCTCTCTTAAACTCAGTAAATGTCTGCTCATTCTCAGCTAACTCTTCTTCCATCTCCTCCTCATAGTAGGAACGATATCTGTTAAGAACTACGGATATAGAAGAATTGTCATAATCTATAGTAGCCGCACCGGCCTCTGTGATAGTAGTCTCCTTACTGGTATTGTACTCAACCTTATTGATGTTGGTTGTACCTGATGATGAAGAACCGTTAGAGATATCATAATCAACAACTTCTCCGTCATTGGCGTCAGTACCGGGGATATCTCCACTGTCAGAATTGTTCTCATTCTGATAGTTATACTCATAATACTTAGGTCCTGTCTCTTTATCGTCATCAGTATAATAATGCTCATCTGTACGAGTAGACTTGTCAAAATCAACTTCGATATTAGGAGCAACCTCAACATCATTGAAGTTACTTGACTTCATAAGAAGTGCCTGAACCTGTGTCTTCATGTTGTTGACAAGGTTCTGCTGATACTCTTCTGCAGATGCTAATGAAGCGCCGTTAGAGCCGGTCTCCGCACCCGAGAACAGAATAGTACCGTTCTGATCAATAATCTTGATATTGTCTGTATCTGTGTTACCTATTGACCACGCAAGGAAATTAGCAACACCTTTAGCAGCCGATGACTTGAACTTGTCATTGATAGTAAGCATTGCAGCACAGGTATTCTGCTTCTCTTCCTCAAGAATAGATACAGAATCGTCTGCAAATGTAACCTGCACAGAAGCAGCATCGACACCTTCAATAGTCTCAACGATATTGTCTCCTAAAGAAGTCTGTAACGCAAGCTTACGCTTCTCATCAAACTCAGAAGTAGTTGTAGACAAGTCGTTATCAAGCGCCCAATCATATGTATAAAGTGAAGTAGACTTAACGCCAATACTGTTCTGACCAAGAGCCATCCTAGCATCGGCAACCTTCTTAGAGTCAACACTCAAAGTAAGTCCGTCATCTTCTACCTTGTTATCAATACCCTTCTCATCAAGAATAGACACAGCTGAAGCTGTATCTGCCGCATTGTTATATGTAGCTATCTCTGTATATTTAACTCTCGTAAACATAAAAATGAAGATGATTGCTGTAACAATTACAGCCAAAGCAACTGCTATAATAATCGTCTTCTGCTTGGAGTTAAATTTATTCCAAAATTCCAGAATCTGAGCAGGAAGCTCTCTAATTCTTTCTCCCATAACAATCGTCTCCGTCGATTAATAAATCACACCGTCATCTGCATAATCTCTTTATATGCCTCTACAAGCTTATCTCTGACTGCCACCGTATACTGAAGTGCAACATTGGCCTTCTGCTGAGCTATCGCGAGCTCGTTGGTGTTGTCAGAATAACCCATCTCAAAATTAATCTCTGCTTGCTGAGCATCCTTCTGAAGATAATCAGTCTCCAAAATCATATTGTATGCAGAATCTAAGAATCTGTCAAATGCAGTCTTGTTGCTTGCATTAACACCACTTGTTGTAACATAATTGTCAATATCAGCACCCGCTGCCTTAGCAATCGCATTAACATCCATTGCCATATATATCACCTCTTAAAACTATCTCTCAATAATCTCTAAGCCCTTCATCGCCATAGACTTGGCTGCTTCAAAAGCTGTAACGCTTGCCTCATAAGACCTTGAAGCATCAATCATATCAGTCATCTCCTGGACTGTATTGACATTAGGATAATATACATATCCATTCTCATCAGCATCAGGATGATCAGGGTCATAAACCATCTTAAGATCACTCATATCAGTAGCTATTCCCGTAATCTTGACACCGGTATAAGCCTGACCCATACAAGTCTCTAATACATTACCGAAAGCAGTATTGCGCTTCTCGGCCATAATAACCGTCTTACGCCTATACGCCTCACTGCCGTTACTCCTTGTAGAGTTGGCATTGGCAATGTTCTGTGAAATAATATCAATTCTGGTCTGCTGAGCCGTCATACCGGTAGCAGATATATTCATAGCAGAAAAAACGCCCATAAAATCACACTCCTAATTAATAAAAACTATTGACCAAGTGCGGTTCTAATCCTTGAAAACTCCTGGTTCATACTGTCAACTAGCGCGTTATACCTAATCTGATTCTCTGCTAAATACACATTCTCAGTAGATATATCAACATTATTGCCATCTATCCTATATGACAAATTAACATTATCTGTATATACACTACAGTTAATCTCTTCAAGTCTTGTGTTAATCTTAGTAATCCTGTCGTCTAAAGTTCCAACACCGATAAGAGCTTCCTCAAGATATGCATTAAAAGCAACATCCTTACGCTTGTAACCTAGAGTATCAACGTTGGCTATATTGTTACTTAAGACCTCGTTTCTTGTCCACGCTGCGTCTGCACCCTTGTCAAGAACATCGATATAATTATAAATACCGGTATTAATCATGGCAATCTCCTCCTAAAGACACATCCTCTAAGATCAATTAAGTTAACCTCTACCATAAGAAAAGGAACTTTTAAGATACTTAAAAATTCCTTTTAGTGTAAGCTCAAATTCCATTCCAAGCTATGCTTTATATGTACTTAATTCTTCAAATACCACATCATTGAGAACCTTGATATACGTCCCCTTCATGCCGGCCGATCTCGTCTCTATAATACCGGCGCTCTCAAACTTCCTCAAAGCATTGACTATAACTGATCTGGTAATTCCAAACCTATCGGCTATCCTACTCGCAATAAGTACTCCCTCTGCCCCATCAAGTTCCTTCAACACAAGCTTGATTGCTTCGTATTCAGAATGAGATAATGTGGCAAATGCTGACTGTACCAAAGCTAACTTTCTGTTCTCTTCCTCGGATTCTTCGTTGACCGAACGAAGCATCTCAAGACTAACTACAGTCGTACCATACTCACTTAATATGATATCGTCTATAGAGTATGCCGAGTGATTGCGATACATAAACACAGTGCCAAGTCTCTCTCCCGCAATATCAACAGGATTGATGATAGCCTGACAATTCTTGGCCTCCTCTGAAGTGAAACCAAGCATCTCCATATTGACATTCTCCTTGGTAGACAATACATCAAGAAGTCTGTCATTAAGCTGTTCATCAACAAAATCACCTACAGCAACGTTAAGTAACTCGTCTATTCTATTGACAACATCATTATATGCAGCTCCAAGAATCTTGCCCTTGTAGCTGAATACCAATACGTTAGATTCCATTATGTCAGACAGAACAGTACAAATATCGTTAAATACAACCTTGTCCGAATCGTTGTTATGTAAAAGGTTGTTAATCTTCCTGGTCTTATCTAATAATTGTACGCTCATGTGCTCCTCCAAAAATCAAAAGAAAAACATGCACGTCACCAAAGTACATTACACATTCCTAATTGTAGCATAAATCAAATGTAATAACAACACTTTTATGCAAATAATACAATATCTTGTGCAATAACAAACGTGACACACACAACATGCATTAATTATAAGCCCTATTAATCCTCGTCGGTAAGCTCTCTTAAGAAACCGCACTGTTCATCTGAACACTGCACCTTCTTACCCTTGACAAGCATATACTTGCCGCACTTAGGACACTTAAGCTTAGACGGTCTAACCCAGCTCATAAAGTCGCAGTCCGGATATCCTATACATCCATAGTACTTTCTACCCTTCTTGGTCTTCTTTAGGGCAATCTCATTGCCGCAAAGAGGACATGGCACACCAATCTTCTCATAGTGTGGCTTGGTATTGGTACACTCAGGGAATCCCGGACACGCTAAGAACTTGCCGTAAGGGCCATACTTAACGACCATATTGCGTCCGCACTTCTCACATATAATATCGGTAACCTCGTCAGCAATCTCAACCTTTTCGAGCTCATTTTGTGCTATAACCACACTCTCGTGAAGCTCAGGGTAATTGTTTCTGATAATATCCTTCCAAGAAAGGTTACCTTCTTCTACTGCATCCAAAAGCATCTCAACATTCGCCGTAAAATCAGCATCTACAACTACAGGAAATGCTTTCTTCATCATATCATTGACAGCATCACCGAGCTCTGTAGGACATAAGCTCTTGCCATCCTTAACAACGTATCTTCTGGCCATAATGGTATTGATGGTAGACGAATACGTACTAGGACGACCTATTCCCAGCTCCTCCATGGTTCTAACCATTGTCTGCTCAGTATATCTTGCTGGTGGCTGAGTAAAATGCTGCTTGTCGATAAGCTCATAACTCTTAAACTCCATGCCTTCCTTAAGCTTAGATATAACTCTGCTGTCATCACTCTTCTCGTCATCAATATCGTATACAGCTAAGAAGCCCTCAAACTTAAGGCTTGAAGCGTACGCTGTAAACTTGTAATTACCTGCGATAAGCTTAACTGTGACAGTGGTATATATAGCGTCTTCCATCTGGCTCGCCAAAAATCTGTTGTATATAAGTTGATAGAGTCTAAAATGATCCCTTGGAAGATCGTCCTTAAGACTGACAGGATGAATGTCTACATAAGACGGTCTGATAGCCTCATGCGCATCCTGAATCTTCTTGGTATTCTTAGGCTCTCTTGATTTCTTAAGTACATATTCTTCACCGAAATTGGCAAGAATACGCTCCTTGGCCTGTCTCTTGGCATCATCTGAGATTCTGATAGAATCGGTACGAAGATAGGTTATGAGACCGATTGTACCGTGTCCCTTAACAGGCATACCCTCATACAACTGCTGCGCTATCTGCATAGTCTTCTTGGTCGAGAAATTAAGCTTTCTTGCTGCTTCCTGCTGCAAAGTACTTGTAGTAAAAGGAAGTGGTCCCTTCTTGACTCTCTCACCGTTCTTGACGGACTCAACAACAATGTTGGATTTATTGATAGCATCCTTAATCTTCTTGATTTCTTTAGCTGACTTAATATCAACCTTGCCGTCTAAATCTCCGCTAAACTTAGCAACTATAGGCTTCTTAGAGCCTTCTATATTAAGCATTGCCTCTAACGTCCAATACTCCTCAGGAATAAATGAGTTAACCTCTTCTTCTCTGTCGCAGATAAGTCTCAACACGACAGACTGCACCCTTCCTGCAGAGAGACCTCGCTTAATCTTAACCCACAGAATAGGACTTATCTCGTAACCGACAAGTCTGTCCATAACCCTTCTCGCCTGTTGGGCATCAACAAGGTTCATATCTATCTTTCTGGCATTCTTGATTGATTCTTTAACCGCATTCTTGGTTATCTCGTTAAATGTTATGCGGCTGCAATCCTTCTCATCCAATTTAAGTGCGTGATAAAGGTGCCAGCTTATCGCCTCACCTTCACGGTCAGGGTCAGTTGCGAGATAGACTTTATCTGCATCCTTGACCTTTTTTCTGAGCATGGCAAGAATCTCACCTTTTCCCCTGATAGTTATGTACTGTGGCTCAAAGTCATGCTCAACATCAATACCCATCTTACTCTTAGGTAAATCTCTTACATGTCCCGCGGAAGCAACTACTTCATATTTAGAACCCAAAAACTTCTTGATTGTGGATGCCTTAGTAGGTGACTCCACAATTACAAGATGCTTCCCCTTAGCACTGCTCTTCTTAGCTGTAGTCTTCTTAGCAGAAGTCTTCTTGGCAGCGGTCTTCTTGGTTGTAGTCTTCTTGGTTGTAGTCTTCTTGGTTGTACCGGAAGCTGTCTTTTTGGTTGCTTTCTTGGTCGCGGTACCGGTAGCATTTGCCATATCGTTTTCTCCTCATACTTTATATAGTAGATTAATCTGGTAATCCATATAAACGTAATCAACTATACACCACTTTTTTTAAAATGACAAGTAAAAGATAATCGAGCGTTAACCAAAAGAGCCTTGAAACACTTTAGTTTAGCGAAGATAAAATTTTATAATACGATTGCAAAATAATTCCTCTCGCTCTGAACAATCAATCCCCTCTTCTCTAACCTCATAAGAGCCTTCAACACATCCGCAACGCTAAGATGTGTCATCTCTATTATTCTGTCGACAAATACAGGCTCTAGCCCAAGGAAATGATAGACCTTCTTATCAATCGAGGCTAGCTTAACGTCTTTATGAATATTGATTTCCTCGTATGTATCATCGATAGGGAGCCACTCTTCTAAGATGTCATCAACATTGGTCACAAGTTTGGCACCACTTTTGATAAGCTTATTACAACCTAAGCTTAATGGGTCACCATTCCTTCCGGGGATGGCAAATATATCTTTGCCGAGCTCAAGACCTTGATCTACAGTTATCAAAGTGCCTGACTTATCTCTCGCCTCGGTGACCAGAATCCCGTCAGACATCGCAGCTATAAGTCTGTTCCTAAGTGGGAAAAGGTTGGCTCTTGGCGTAACATCAAGCCCACTCTCAGACATAACTCCGCCTTTCTCAATCATCTTGCTATAGATATGATAATTCTCTTTCGGATAACAGAGATTTATTCCGGAACCCAAGATACCAAGCGTATATCCTCCTACTTCAAGCGCTCCAAGATGCCCTTTAGCATCAGCTCCATACGCAAGACCACTTATTACCGCAACTCCCTTTTTGGCAAGCTCCCTTCCAAAGTACTTCGCCATCTCCAATCCATAATAAGACGCCTGTCTTGCCCCTATTATCGCGACACTCCTTTGGTTCTCATCCGGGAGCCGCCCTCTAAGATATAGACATATCGGAGCGTCGTATAGACACTCAAGCCTCTTGGGATATTCGGGATGCCCTTGATATATCAGTTTAACTCCCATATTCTTAAGTCTATCATAATCACGTTTTATTCTGTCGGAGTTAATCGCATCAATAAAGCAAGCTACCTTCTCCTCATTATTAAAGAATTCCATTAATCCTGTCTCATCAGCATTAATTATATTGTCTATCGTTTCGAACTTATCAATAAGCTTCACAAGCGTTCTCGGACCTATAAAACTTATACTGTCTAATTGATAATACTGCCATTCTAAATTGTCCATACACCCTCCTTATTCACTCCAAAACTTAAGATTACCGTTGTGAAACATCAACGCTTCAGCCAAATCTTCTTCTAGGATTCTCACATGATCATTCATATCAGCTATGGTTCTTGATACTTTTAGTATTCGATGAAGCGCCCTCGCGCTTAGATTATACTGATCAACCATCATCATAAGTAATTCTTCCTCACTTTTACCAAGCGGACAGTATTCATCTATCTGCTTGGCTTCAAGCTGTGAGTTAAAACAGATTCCAATATCTTTATATCTCTCCTTCTGGATATTGATTGCTTTAATCACTCGTTTCCTGATTGTCTCTGAGGACTCTTCTAATCGATTGCTCCTAAGCTCTTTATAAGATACCGCCTTGGTCTCGACGCACATATCCATTCTGTCTAACATAGGCTGACTTATTCGTCCTAAGTACTTTCTAATCTGGTTGTCGGTACATCTGCATTTCTTTCTGTCGGGATAATATCCGCACGGACATGGATTCATTGCGGCCACAAGCATAAAATCTGCGGGAAATGTATAAGAAGCGCTCACTCTTGATATCGTGACCTTTTTGTCCTCCAACGGTTGACGCATTACCTCTAATGATTCTCTTGAAAATTCCGGAAGCTCATCCAAAAACAACACCGCATTATGAGCAAGACTCATCTCTCCCGGAAGCGGATTAGAGCCTCCTCCTGTCAGTGCTCTTGATGAAAGCGTGTGATGCGGTGACCTAAAAGGTCTCGTTGTAATAAGTGCCTGTCCTTCCTTTAACAAGCCTTTAACACTGTAGATTTTGGTAATCTCAATGCTCTCCTTAAGTGTGAGCGGAGGAAGAATAGACGGAAGACACTTAGCTAACATAGACTTACCTGCCCCGGGAGGTCCGACCATTAGGATATTATGAAATCCGGCAGCGGCAATCTCTAACGCACGCTTGGTAAATGATTGTCCGGCAACCAAAGCAAAATCAGGTCCATCTATCATTTGCTCATGGAACAGCTTATTAATATTCTGACTAAAAGGAACGATATCGCTGTCTTCTCCCTTGATAAGCTTGACAACATTAACCAAATCAGTTGCACCATAAACCGTCATTCCCGTCACCACTCCGCCTTCATAGATGTTGTCCTGTGGAATCAATGCCTTGGTTATACCTTTTTCATTTGCGCTAGACAGCATAGGCAGAATGCCGTTAACAGAGCGCACTTCACCATTAAGGCCCAACTCGCCTATCACTATTGTGTCTTCTAAAAAATCTCCGGGAATTTCTTCGATAGCGATAAGAATAGCCAATGCTATCGCTAAATCAAATGCTGTTCCGGCTTTGTGGATATTGGCCGGACTTAAATTGACAGTAATCCTCTTAGCAGGCAAAGAGAATCCTGAGTTCTTCAGAGCTGTTCTAACTCTCTCCCTCGCTTCCTTAACCTCGGAACCAAGGTAGCCCACCATCTCAAACATAGGCAGACCGTTGCTGACATCAACCTCAACATTAATGTCAACGCCTTCGACACCTAGTACGGTGCCACATAAAATATGACTATACATAATGTACTCCTAACCGCTCTCCGGGCGCAAAGGATATACATAACATATAGCCATACTAACAAAATACTATACAAATGTCAAAGAGAAAATTAATGATCCTTATTGAGAATCTTCTCAATCTCGTTCATAAATGTATTAACATCCTTGAATTCACGATAGACAGAGGCAAATCTTACGTAAGCTACCTCTTCTAACTCCATAAGCTGTTCCATTACAATCTCACCAATAACAGAACTCTTAATCTCCTTGAGTTCCAAGTTAAAGATGCGGTTCTCAATGTCGTCAACACACTGCTCAATCTGACTAACCGAAACAGGTCTCTTATGACAAGAGCGAAGAATACCCTTCTCAATCTTAGAACGATCATAGGTCTCTCTGGTGTTGTCCTTCTTGATTACAATAAGAGGGATGGACTCTATCTTCTCATAGGTAGTAAAACGCTTGCCACACTCCTCGCACTCTCTTCTACGTCTTATCGAGTTATTATCATCAGCAGGCCTTGAATCAATAACCTTGGTATTCTCATGGGAACAAAACGGACATTTCATAATTCAATATTCCTTTCACAATAAATATTATATTTATGCCACGATACATAATCACTTTATTCATTATAAGTTGTTTTATCGCTCTCGGTCAAGTAGAAAATGCTATATTTTGAGATTTTTATATTTTAAAATACAATATTTTGTGGCATTTGATTTAATCAAAATATATGTTATACTCTATAGATGATAGATTTAAGTACTGATTTGGAGGCAAAAGTCAATGTCTAAGAAACGTAAGAAGAAGAACTCTTCCAAGAAGAGAAACAATAATCCTAAAACCAACAAACCAAAAGTTGAGAATAAGACAGAAGAATCCAAGGTTGAGGCTGTCAAGAAAGAAGCTGCGAAACAGGATAAAAAGCCTGATAAAGAAGAAGCTAAATCACCTAAGGTTGATGATAAGACTAAAGAAAGTAAGAACATAACCCCTAACAAGACCAAAGAAGTCGTACCTAATAAGGAATCTACTCCTAATAACAAGCCGGTATCCGATGTCAATATAGAACCTAGTGAGTCCAAAAAGCAATCCGGTTTTAAGATGTACATCAACAGTCTCAAGGATGATGCCAAGGTCGAGAAGGAGAATATGAAGAATATGAATAGCTTTAAGGAGCGTTTCAGTTACTTCATGTTCTATCACAAGTGGCATGTTTTGATTGCATTTATCGTGTTGGTTGCATTGGTCTACTTTGTCGTAAATGTTGTAATAAGCAAGAAGCCGGTTTATTATTGTGTAGTTGTTAATGACAGTTACAATAACGAGTTTAAAGAAGAGCTTCAGACCGAGCTCAATGATGTTATCGAGTTCAATCCTTCTAAGGAGAAGGTTGAGATTGGAACTTACTCTACAGATACAAGCCATTACGAACCGGGATATTATGGCGGAGACGGTGGAGCGCAAGGTATCTTCTCTCTCATGATGGATAACCTTATTGATACAATGATAGCGGAACCAGACGAGATGGAATGGTTTGCGATGGATAATAATTTCTGTAACCTTAAAGAGATTCTTCCGAGTGATCTTTATGAAGCGATAGAGCCTAACATCGTGATGCTTAAGGACTCTACAGGTGAGGCTAAGCCTTACGCTATCGATATCAGCAATACTGATCTATACAAGAATGGTAAGTCCAACTTGAAGAAACCTTGTATCGGAATATTCTCAACCACAGAGAATCTTGATGAATCTATAGAAACAATCAAATACATCTTCGATTACGTTGAACAATAAAAGGAGGCTTAACGCCTCCTTTATATTATGCTTATTTAAGTGCTTCGTTTAAAGCCTCGGTCCCGTTAAGGACAAATCTTCCGTCTCTTATGATATCTATCTTGCTTCCGTCATTTGCACAAGCAGTTATCACCTTAATCTCCTCATAAGGAATGGTAATATCCGTATGAATATGAAAATATGCTTTCGACTCGTCTTCATGCCTAAGCATTGAGCATTCATTCTCTCTCGCTATTATCTCCTTGCCATCAGGGTTATAAACCTTATGGTCTTCCGAGTGAGAATAACAGGTATCTCCAACCGCGAAGTGTGGCCCCGTCTTCTCAACGATAAGAATAGGAAGCTTACTTATAATGTCATAATCCTTAGCCATCTTGTAAGCGGTTGTGTTGGTTCCGATGGCGAATTCTCCGATAGGAAGCGTCTTATGACTTCTTAATAAGTTCTCCTCAATAAATGCCTTATTAAGCTTCTCATCTTCATAGTTATCACAAGTGTAGTCACTTATCATACCATCCTTGAATTCAAGCCTGATATTCTTAAAATACAAATCATTAAGGTATGCCGATGAAACATTTAAAACGCCCTCGGTACCTGTTAACACAGGTGATGTAAACACTTCACCCAGTGGAATATTGACATCAGCAACGCAGTTCTCAAAGTTGGTCTCGTGCTCAGGATCCTTCTTGACATGAAGCATTACCTTCATGTCGGTTTCATTGTCGCCTGCACCCTTAACAACCACATAATCAGTCTTGTCTAAGGCGTTGATAATATGACTCTGTATCTCTCTGTACTTGTCATTATCAAGAGTGTTAATCTCTATCGTCTTCTCAAATATCGCCTCGTAATCGTCACCTATCTCAGCGAGCGGATAAGCAATAATCGTAAAGCTTATCTCATCTTGTTTTAGGTATTGATTAGAAAGAATTGAAGCCTCGCTAGTAAGCTCCAAGTCAAGCTTCTTCTGCTCTTCACTAAGTGAATATGCATCTTCTGAAACCACAGGATTGAAGTCACTCTCTCCAAACACCTCAATAACTGCAGGACCTGCATATCGTTTAAATAATTCCTTATTATCATTATATGTACTCTTAAGAATCTCAAGTCTTCTAAGAACATATCTCTTATCAAAATATAACGCTTTATCAAATCTATGATCGTAATCGTATTGCTTATTAGCCGGAGTACCCTGATAGCCTATCCTTAAAGGAAGCTTCTTATCCTGACACCTTGCTCCTAAAGGATAAATAACTGCTTTAAGGCCAAGCTCCTCAAACTGCTTGATTGCCTCACGAACCATGAGCTCGAATCCGATATTGTACCTGATATTGACAACATCCTTACCTGTTCTGTCAATAAGCATAACCTTGAATCCCTCATCATATCCATGAGTGTAAGTGTACGCCATATCATAAAGCTTCTTAGTGTCAAGACTCTTAAGATAATTATGTGTTGCGATCTCATTATCTCCGATATACTCGCCGTAATAATACAAGTACTTATCATCACTTAGATCACTGTTCATTATTACGTCGCGCACATATGATCTCTCTGGGTCAAAAAGCTCTAATAATCTGTCATTTACAAAGATTTCACTGTTATCTAATTCAAAACTGTAAAGGATATCATAAAGCTCACTCGAAAGGTATTCAGTGTCATTGTCATTTGAAATATAATCTCTTATAAGCGTCTCGACCTGGATAAAAAGTTCGCCGAACAAAACAATCGACTCTATATCTCCCCTATATGCATAAGGGATAACTGACCTAAGTTCGGTAGCCAAAAAGCACAACTTCTGCCCTACTTCTCTGCCAAATGTCTCAACTGCAAATGTTGGATTAGTATATGATTTAAGATAGTTCTCTCCTAAAATATCACTATAAACTTCAGCCTGCTTAGCTTTAAAATACTCAATAGAAATATCATCTCTCTTCTCGGCTTCAAGCTTCTCATATAGTGATATAAGGCTATCCAAAAGCATAGCGTTAACCTTAATATAATCACAGAATTCATTAAAATAAGAGGTATCCCCTACAAGAAGGGATATCCTCTCTTTAACTAATTCGTATCTCTCAACAAGTAATTCGTCCATTATTAATACCTCATTAGTCTATATCATAAATAATCCGGTTAAGAACAACAAAACAAACAGTACTACGATAATCAGATTAAGTATAAGACCAAGTTTCTTGTAAAACTTCAACGTCTCCTCGTCCCTGAAACTCTTGGTTGCAATTATTATTCCGCAAATGCCAAGAATAAGGTCTCCTATACCTAAAATGCCGTAAGTGTAGTCAAGTTCTCCCTTAGTGGCAATAGATTTATATGCGAGAAATATTAACAGAGCAACCGCTATCAATCCTATAACCGTCGCAATCTTGCCATCTATCGAGTGTGACTTATCCGAAAAATCAAATATCTTATGACCTGCCACGTCTGCTTACTCCTTTATATATTCCATATACTATCTTATAAATAATCCAGCCTATAACACCGCCTAATGTGTTGAGTATAATGTCATCGACATCAAACACACCGACTCTTGTAAAATACTGTGTCGTCTCTATAATCAGACTAAGCAAAAGCGAAAGTATCACGGTATTATGAAACTTAGCCAACTTCTTACTGAATATAAAAAGAAGTGCGCCAAACGGAACAAATATAAGTGTATTGCCTATTACGTTAATTACAGCCAGAAATGTAATATCTCTAAACTGGCTCAAATATCTATGTATCTCCTGAAACGGCACAAGATTATATTGCGGCGAATCATATCTTATCCTTCCGTACCTCTCACTGAAAAACACCAGATAAGATAACACAAAAACATAGACAATAAATACAATACGCAAAAACATGTATATGGACTTCTTAACTGATTTCTTCACCTTAAGGCAATCCTCCTATACATACTAAAATGTAATGTTAGATTTGTCTTTAATAAGCTTAGCTCCTGCTATTACAGCCCCTACGCCAACAGCGAGTCCAACTACGATATTAATAACTCCAAAAGCTATACTCCATGCACCTACGGTATTCATCGATTTATATGCTTTCTCGTTCATCTTACGTCCTCCCTTACTTAACACCGTACTCTTCATAATACGCATCAATTCTGCCTTTAAGTTCATCATCAATTATAACCTTTCCGTTAATTGGATTGTTGTAAAGATGCTCAACTACATCCTGCATTGTAACAATAGCAGTAGTCTTGAATCCATACTTCTCTGAAATCTCAACCAAGGCACTCTTCTCGCCCTGACCTCTCTCCATTCTGTCAACGCTCACACAGAGTCCCATGACACTCACGTCACCCTGAGCCTTGATAATAGGTAAAGTCTCTTCTATAGATGTACCTGCTGTAGTAACGTCCTCAATAATAACAACTTTGTCGTTGTCTTTAATAGGGCTTCCGAGCAGGATTCCTGTGTCTCCGTGATCCTTAACTTCCTTACGATTAGAGCAATAGTTGATATCTACATCATACTGCTCAGAAATAGCGATAGTAGTAGCAACACTTAATGGAATACCCTTATATGCCGGTCCAAAAAGCACATCAAAGTCAGTTCCGAAAGTGTCCTTAATTGCTCTGGCATAGTACTGACCAAGCTTTCTTAACTGTGCTCCGTTCCTATAGAAACCTGTATTTATAAAGAATGGTGTCTTTCTTCCACTCTTAGTCACGAAGTCTCCAAACTTCAAAACATCGCACTCAATCATAAATTCAATAAATTCCTTCTTGTACTGTTCCATCATAAACCTCCATTATTCTACGGCACCGATTAAATCATTGATATCATCAACGCCGTTCTTTTTCATATATTCTTCTATACCATCAATAATCTCTACTGTAGCATTAGGATTGATAAAGTTAGCTGTTCCAACAGATACCATAGTAGCTCCTGCAAGGATAAGTTCTAAGGCATCATATGCATTCATAACTCCGCCCATACCGATGATAGGAATCTTGACTGCGTGGCTTGCCTGGTAAACCATCCTTACCGCAACCGGATGAATTGCAGGACCGCTAAGTCCACCGGTCTGATTAGCCAGCACGAACTTCCTTCTATCAACATCAATCTTCATTCCGGTAATCGTATTAATTAAGGAAATGCCGTCTGCACCGCCGTCTTCAGCGGCTCTTGCCATCTCAGCTATATCGGTAACATTTGGCGAAAGCTTCATAATAACAGGCTTGTTAGAGTGTGACTTAACAAGCTTGGTTACATGGTTAAGCTGCTTAGGATCCGTACCGAATGCTATACCGCCCTCCTTGACATTAGGACATGAGACGTTAATCTCTAGCATGTCTACATCAACATCATTGAGTCTCTCAACAACATTGACGTACTCTTCCTCACTGTGTCCGCAGACATTAACAATGATGCCTGTATCGTACTGCTTAAGAAACGGTATATCCCTCTCAACAAACACATCAATACCAGGATTCTGAAGGCCTACTGCGTTAAGCATTCCACCGTATGTCTCTGCTATCCTAGGTGTAGGATTGCCCTCCCACGGACGATCGGCAACTCCCTTAGTAGTGACCGCACCTAATCTGTTAAGATCTACAAATTCTGAATATTCAACTCCCGAACCAAATGTACCTGACGCTACAGTTATTGGATTCTTGAATGTAACACCTGCATAATTAACACTTAAATTCATAAATCCACCTCCGAAGCCTCAAATACAGGACCGTCCTTACATACCCTCTTGTTATTGACATGTGAATGCGAGTCGACATCTGTACTCTTGGTTACACAACCTAAGCACGCACCGATACCGCAAGCCATCCGCTCCTCCAAAGAGAGATAAGTCTTGATATTATGCTCACTTCCGTATGCTTTAAGTCCTCTAAGCATAGGAGTTGGACCGCATGAGTAAATGATATCTGCACTCAAGTCATATTCATTGATCGCATCGATGACATTACCCTTAACGCCGGTCTTGCCGTCTTCGCTTGCAATATAGACCTTGCCGTACTTAGCAAACTCATCTGCTAAGAATATCTCATCCCTATACCCAAGAACAATATTGATATCTCCCTTAAGGCGTTTAGACAGCTCAAGAAGTGGAGGAATACCTATTCCACCGCCGATAAGCATATAAGACTTGTCCTGTTCTAAAGGATAACCGTTGCCGAGAGGTCCCATAACTCTTACAACCTCTCCTGCCTTGTACGTAGCAAGTTCTTTAGTTCCTCCTCCTACTGCTCTAAACACAATACGAACCTTGTCGTCAACTATCTCGCAAATGCTGATAGGACGAGGTAAAAGCTTGCTTCCGTCATTGATATAAACATTGATGAATTGTCCCGGCACTGCTGCATTTGCAATATCAGCAGCCGAGATAAACATAGAATAACAATCCGATGAAATCGGCTCGTTAGATACAATTGTGCCTTCAACTAAAGACTTAGACATAGAATAAATCTCCTTATCTTACTGCGCTGTTGATATCTTCAATCATATCAACAGTTGCAGCTCTTGATGCATCAGCGTAACCTTCTTCGCCGAATTGACTGTACTTCTCATTCTTGTATGCGCATATTATGCCTCTTGAAGAGTTAACAATTGCTCCTAAACCATCCTCGTTAAAATATGGCTTGAGGTCCTCTGCCTTACCGCCCTGAGCGCCGTATCCCGGTACCAATATGTATGTCTTAGGCATAATCTTTCTTAATACTTCGCCCATCTTAGGGTATGTAGCTCCGACAACCGCTCCGACGTAGCTGTAATCGTCACCCATAGCTTCAGCGCCCCACTCGCTAACCTTCTCACCGACAAGCTCATATAAAGGTCTTCCGTCAACGAGCTTATCCTGGAACTCTCCTGATGATGGGTTAGAAGTCTTAACGAGGACAAATATACCCTTCTTCTCTTCCTTACAAACATCAACAAAAGGCTTAACTCCGTCTGTTCCAAGATATGGATTGACAGTTACGAAATCTTCGTCAAATGGATAGTATGACTTAGAACCTACTTCAACCTTACCGATATGACCTACCGCATAAGCTGTAGATGTAGATCCGATATCGCCTCTCTTGATATCTCCGATAACAACCAATCCCTTGCTCTTGCAGTAATTGACTGTCTTAGAAAATGCTACAAGTCCCGGAACTCCAAACTGCTCATACATTGCAATCTGTGGCTTAACTGCCGGAATAATGTCATATATAGCATCTACAATGCCCTTATTATACTCAAAAATCGCTTCCGAAGCACCCTCCAAAGTCTCACCGAACTCCTTAAAAGCCTTGTCCTTGATGAACTGAGGCACATAAGAGAGCATTGGATCAAGTCCAACAACAACCGGTGCTTCCTTCTTCTTAATCTCACCAACTAATTGATTAATCATAACAACCTCCATATTAATAACATTTTCTCATACATTGTATCATATTTTTAAAAATAATGGTATAATTATATAAGAATGTTTAGACATTTATGTAGATAGACTTTAAGTTTAAGGAGATATGCTATGTTTCATTCGGTTCGTTCAAGGCTTATAGCCATATTTATAGGTTTTTTCCTTCTCATTGAAGCATTTCAGATATTGACGATTTATTTTTCGCTTAACAACGCCTTCCTCAATCAGAAGACGACTACAGAGCTTAACGCTTTCAACGAGATTAACGATGACAGGCTCGATGATCCGGACATTTTTCAGGATATAGTTGAGGTTATGTCAGAGTACGAAACTACTACCAACCTCTATTTCTGTATCATGGACAGAGAGACCAAGGAGGTCCTGTACAGCACCAACAACACAATTACCAATAAAGAATTCGATTTTGAAAATGTTAAGAACGACGAGTACGACGCAGAGAAAGACGCCTTGATAATCAACGGCTACAACTCCGTCAAATGGCTTGTTTTGTACAGAAACATTCAATCTGAAGACCATATCTACAACGTTGCAATCTGGACCTGCTACGAGGCAGAACTTAACAACACCGTAGTATCATTAGCTCCGATGTTTATTATCATGATTGCGATTACCCTTGTGTTTGGCGTGCTTTTGGCATTTTTATTCTCTAATTATATCGTACAACCGATTAAGCACATCGACGAGGCGGCTCAGGCAATTACCAATCAGGACTTCTCTCATACTATCGAGCTTCCGAGAATCAAGGATGAGATATACCGTGTGGCAGACAATATCAACACTATGTCAGAGCAATTGAAGCTTGACATGGATACACTTAGAGAGTACAACCAGCAACTCGAGCAGGATATCGAGGAGAAGATCAGAATCGACCAGATGAGAAGGCAATTCTTGTCCAATGTTTCTCACGAACTTAAGACCCCTCTTGCAATTCTCTCAAGCTATGCTGAGATGCTCATGACAGAGGGTGACAGAATCGACAGGAATGAATATTTAAGCGTAATTGTCGACGAGGCAAGAGAGATGTCATCAATGGTCGGCAACCTTCTTAATGTCTCAAGATTAGAGCATGCTACAGAGTACCTTGAGACTGTTCCTACCAACATCTCTGATATCGTCGGATCGTTAGCTGATTCAAGGCAAGTTCTCTTCGAGCAAGAGGGACTAGACTACACGACCGATATCGAGGAGGGACTCTATGCAAATGCTGACGAGATCTACGTTTCTCAAGCATTTGACAACTTCTTATCTAACGCTCTTAAATACGCTACTCCTAAGGGACATGTAAATGTCACATTAAAGAGCGACGATGAACATATCACTTACACTGTATACAACGATTCAGAGCCTATTCCTGAGAACGAGCTCACTTCTATCTGGGAGAGTTTCTACAAGATGGATAAATCCCGCACACAGGATGGCAACATGAGCGTAGGATTGGGACTTTACATCGTTAAGACCATTATCGATGCGCATAACGGTGAGTATTTCGCCAAGAATGTCGACGGAGGTGTCGAGTTCACAATTGTTCTTAGAAAGATTCCTTCTCCAATCGCCGAAGAAGCCTGATTTTATAGGATTTTGTGGCCCTTTTTCATTTTTTACATTTACTTCACTTATCATTCACATTTTCATGATATGATATGTATGATAGCGTAGACGGTGTGAAAGGATAAAAGGGAAGGAACACATGTCTAGCACGGCTATTGGTACTATTGTTAAAAGGAGGGTTGTCTATGAAATTCTTCAAGGAAGTCGCATCACGCGCAATCACATTTATTCTTGTGTTTTCATTTCTATTTAGCGGAATAATTGTCGCTTACGCAAGCGACTCCGGGGACGATATCGAAACCGAGAATTTCTACGTTCTTACCAAAGGTGAGAAGGAAACACTGGATCTCACAAGCGGTGGAGCAGATTGTGATCTTTCAGATTACAAGTATGTTTCAAGCGACAAGAGCATTGCCACTGTTAGCAAGAAGGGTGTTGTAACCGCTAAGAAGAATGGTACGTGTAGAATAACAATCTACGCTAAAGACGATAAGACAATTCGCACTTCTACCAAGATTTATGTTGGAGCGCTTATCAAGAAGATTAAGCTTTCTGACACTAAGGTGAGTATCACCGATGGCAATTATTACATGTTAAAGACAACGATAACACCATCCAATGCGGTTGTTACCTCATTGAATTATCGTTCCTCTAACACTAATGTTGCTAAAGTCAGCAGTAAAGGTAAGATCACTGCTGTTAATCCCGGCACATGTACTATCACAGTTAAGACTCGTGACGGTTCTAACATAAGCCGGATCTGCACTGTTACAGTTAAGAAACAGACCAGTTCAGATGATGCGGTAGTTTTTCCGAATCCGTTCTTCAAGAATCGGGTAACAACCGACTAATTGGTATTAGTTGGCAACTCTGAGAATAGTGCTAAATAGACGCTAGAATCCTTCTAGCGTCCTTTTTTATCTTAATATATAGTTACTTGCCGCCTTCCTCATCTAATATAACAAGAAGGTTCATATCTTTCTCTAATGGTTTGTCCGGATCAATCTGGATGCTCCAATGCTCTCCCCTATGATAACCGATAACGTTAATGTTGTATTTCTTACGAAGATTAAGGTCCTTAAGACTCTTGCCAATCCACTCTTCTTTAGGAGCAGTCTCAACAAGTCTGAACCTTGTAGAAAGCTCGACAAAATTCCTTAAGTTATCGTTGGCCATCTTCCTTGCAAGGTGAATGCCGGACGCTCTCTCAGGAACCTCAGCTTCATCCGCACCAACTCTCTTAAGTATCTTCATATGAAGGCCATCTCTAGCCTTGGCATAAACATAAGGGACTCCCTCTTCCTTGGCTATAATTGTAGCCATAACGGATGCATCAGTATCCTCAGCCATAGCAATTACCATTCCGTCAACTCTAGCTAAATCCAAATTCCTAAACTGATCGTCATTACACACATCAATACATACAGCCATTGTAAGATAATCAGCAACATGATCCACTCTCTCTTGGCATTTGTCAACGCCAATAACCTGCATTCCAAGTCTCTCAAGCTCTAATGCAATCGCCTCTCCAAAAAGACCTAATCCAACAACCATAAATGTCTTCTTAGCCATAATCTACCTCCATTTTATCCGATAGTGACATCCTCTTCCTTGTACTGTACGCCACTCTTCTCGTCATTAATCTTAAATGCCACAGCGAGCGAGAAAGGACCTATACGCCCCAGATACATCAACACAATGATAATCCACTGCCCTATGACAGATAAGTTCTCCGGCGACGAGTAACCTCGACTCAACCCTGCTGTACCGATTGCCGCAGTAGTCTCATATACCAAATCAAGGAAATTACCTCCGTTAAAGTGACCCATAAGCACGGTTGAAACAACCCATGCCATCACCGATACCGCCAAAACCATTGTAGCCTTCTTGATAGTCTTAGGGGGAAGGGTTCTTCCAAATACCGTCGTCTCTCTCTTACCCTTAACAGCAGCAAAGACCTCCAAAAACACAACAGCTACCGTTGTAGTCTTAACGCCACCGGCAGTACCGACAGGTGATCCACCTATAATCATAAGAATCATACAGAAATACGCCGTTACATCTTTAAAATTCTGCTGAGGAATAGTATCGAATCCCACAGATCTACAAGTACAGGACTGGAACAGACACTGCATAAACTTCTGTCCAAAGGATTCATTGGCAATGGTTAGTGGATTATTGTACTCAAGCCACATGATAACAAATGCACCACCAAGCAGGAGAATCAAAGAAGTGACAAGTACAATCTTAGAGTGGATGGTGCATTTAAGGAAGAATTCACTAAGCTTAATCTCCCTCTTCTTGTACATTCTAAGAACCTTAACAAAATCCCACCATACAACGAATCCAAGTCCACCGGTTATCGACAGAAACATCGTCACAAAATTCATATACGGATCTCTGACATAATCCTCTAGACTGTTATCTCCCAAAATATCTATTCCACAGTTACAAAACGAAGAAATAGAATGAAAGAGCGAATAGAACAGTCCCGTCTTAACACCGTATTGGGGAACAAATTCAAATGCCAGCAATATCAGTCCAATAGCCTCAATAACAATTGTTATCTGAAATATGAACTTCAAGAACTGCATAAGTCCGCCCAATGTGTCAAGATTAAAAGCATCCATCACAAGAAGCCTGTCTTTAAGTGTAACCGTCTTGCCAATCAACACAAGCAGGAACGTAGTAAAAGCCACAATACCAAGCCCACCAAGCTGTATAAGAATAAGAATGACAATCTTACCAAACAGACTCCAATGTATATATGTTGGAAACATCGTAATTCCGATAACACACACTGCAGACGTTGCCGAAAACAGCGCCTCCAAAAAAGGCGTAGGTTCACCATCTGCCGAAGAAATCGGCAAGCATAAAAACACAGTTCCTACCATTATCGCGACTAAGAAACTCGCAATGATAAGCATACTTGTTGAGAATATTTTCTTCTTTTTCTTGGGCTTATAATTATCAATAAAATCGTCAACCATAGTTATTGCTCCGTCTAATCGTTCTCAAACCTCTTGTATATGTATATAGAGCTCGTCTTAAATGATCTAACAATGTATATGTGATCGTCTTCTTTAGGCTTAACTCTTCTATATTCCTTCTTAACCACGATAGTCTTTAAAACATTCTTATCGTTAATCTCAATATCGTAGGATGCAATACCTCTCTTCATCTTGTTGGCGTAATTAACATTTCTTACATATCCGTCTCTTATCTCGAACTTTCTGTCCCTAATCTGTCTAACAGTCTTAACCTGATTACCAAGTCCGGCAACAGTTGCTAAAGTCAGGAGAAAGAACACGATAATATAAGCAACATTAATCTCCTGAAACAAAATGTTATAAAACATTGCAGCCACAAAAAGGATAACTAACACTATGTATCCTAAAAGCAAGCCGTACCCTTCAAATCTATACGCCCTTCTGATTGAATTCTGCATTTCGTCGTCGGGTATGAACCATTTGTCATATTTAAATGAATCAGACATATTATTATCCTCTCAAATATTTGATAATGCGACGATTTATTGAATTAACAATAAAAACGCCGCACATAAGATTATTGATATACTTCATATCCCGGAACAGGATGTGACAACAAATACTGGAATACAGCTTCATATCCTTCCTGAGCATAGTGAAGTCCGTCTCCGTCGTTATACTCCTGTTTCATCTGGTTGTATTCATCCTTTAATACCGACTGGGTATCCAAATAATACAAGCCCTTGTCATCTGCAAGTCGTCTTAGGAAGTCATTGTAGTAATCTATCGAAGCATTGGTAATATTACCGGCTCCTGCATATCCTTCTCTAACAGGCCAAATAGATTGAATAACAATCGTACTGTTAGGACAACTACTGATAACGTGGTCAATAAGCTTCTCATATGACGATTCATAGGTGACCTCATCCGCAAAATTGATGCCGTTGACTCCATATGAAATATAGATAATATCCTTACTATAGTAGTCTAAAAAGCTGTCAAATGTATACTGTAAGCCACTCTTATAAGTGTAGACATTGGCCTCCGCATTCATATGTGCAAGACCGACCTCTGCAAGAGTCTGACTCTCATCAACATATCCGTACTTGACCATTGCAACTGTTCTTGAATCTCCAAGAAAACAGCAGTTATTAAGATAGGCATTAGTACACATATCCGCCTCCTTGAGTTCTCCATAAGTCGGTGCAGCATCCTCTTCTGCCTTGTCCTGCTTAGGCGTGACATTTTTAGCGTCCGAAGATACTTTAAGTGCACTCGTGTCTTCACCATAAAGATTGCCGACCAAAAACTCTGTAACCGTGCCGAGTATAGGCATAGACATCGTCTTTTTGACAAACTTGTCAGAGAACATAATTCCAACTAAATAAAACAATATAAGTAAACATAGAATTATCAATGTCACCAACACAAAATATGCAAATTTAAATGATGAATTACGAGTCTTTCTCTTACTCATAATCTTAAGTCACCTTCAATCTCGCCCTATTTGTTACGATTATAATTAATCAAACAACCCTCAATAATAATATCACGCTCATCATCGGTAAGCTCACCAAGCGTAACCTTAAATCTCTCGAAGCCTTTGTTAATTACATAGCAATCAACATATTCTTTCTTCTCGCGGATAGCCTTCTTAATCTCAGGAATGAAAATGTAGTCTCCGTTGGCAAATGGTAACTTGTCATTAGGGAATACAAATGGCAACATACCCCAGTTAATAAGGTTAGAACGATATCTCTTAGTTGCGTACTCCTTAGCGAAGTTAGCCCATCCTCCTAATACCTTCTGGCATGAAGCAGCCTGCTCTCTTGCTGAACCGTCTCCAGGCTTAACTGCATAGATAGCACTACCGATACCTGTGTTCTCAAGAGTCACATCATCAAAATTATCTGTCAGCTGGCTCAAATATCCTGCAAGTTCAGGAAGAACGCTATCTGGAAGCTCTCCCTTCTCTCTTAACAACTCTGCTTCATGAACCTGTTTAGCCTTACCTACATACTCAGGATCCTTTCTTGAGAGGGTAAATTCAGCCAATCCAAGAGGATTAGATCTGAATGATGAAGTCTCTCCTGAAGGAATAAGCTCATCTGTAGTAGTAACAGGATCATGTATCTCAGATACAATGCGAAGGATAAGGTTGTCTGTAAGACCAACCATCTCAGGCCAATCCTTGATATTAGGACCGAACTGGATATCAACTTCAGGATGTGGATCTCCCCATCCGTTATATACTCTGTTAGCGTAAATAGTCTTGTCAAAGAAATAGCTTCTATGCTCGAAGATAGGAATATCCTCATCAGCACCTGTTAAGAATCCCTGGTTAGCGGCTGTAGCGGCAATAGAACGAGCATCCATCAATGCAACTGATGAAATCTGACCGTTCTGAATCTTACTACCCTCACGGTTAGGGAAGTTTCTTGTAGAGTGCCTGATAGAAAATGCTCCATTAGCAGGAGTATCACCGGCACCAAAGCAAGGACCACAGAACGCAGTCTTTACAATAACACCTGACTGCATAAGTTCAGCAAGAACGCCGTTCTTGGCAAGCTCCATATATATAGGTGTTGAAGCAGGGTATACACTCATTGTAAATGCATCGTTACCGATGTAGTGACCGCGAAGATAATCGGCAGCCTCGCATATATTCTCGAATCCACCACCTGCACATCCGGCAATAATACCCTGATCTACATATAATTTACCGTCTCTAATCTTGTCCTTGAGTGAGAACTCAATCTTGTTATCTAAGCTAATCTTAGCTCTCTCTTCTACATCATGAAGAACATCGCTTAAGTTGGCCTTAACTTCCTCGATGGTATATACATTACTTGGGTGGAAAGGCATAGCGATCATAGGCTTAACCTTACTTAAATCAACCTTAACGATTCCATCATAATATGTAACGTCACCAGGCTCTAAGTGATCATAAGCCTCAATTCTGTCATGGTCAGAATAGTAATGTCTAATCTCTTCGTCTGTTCTCCAGATAGATGTAAGACAGGTAGTCTCTGTTGTCATAACATCTATACCGATACGATATTCTGCAGAAAGGTTGGCAATACCAGGTCCAACAAACTCCATAACCTTGTTCTTGACATATCCATTCTCGAATACAGCTCCGATAATAGCCAGTGCCACATCCTGAGGTCCTACACCCTTCTCAGGCATACCCTCTAAGTAGATACCTACCACTCCCGGCATATCTACGTCATAAGTCTGTTCCAAAAGCTGCTTAACGAGCTCTCCACCACCTTCACCGATAGCCATGGTACCAAGTGCACCGTATCTGGTGTGGCTGTCAGAACCTAATATCATCTTACCGCCTTCGGCAAGTTGCTCTCTTGCATATTGATGAATAACCGCCTGATGAGGAGGAACATAGATACCACCGTACTTCTTAGCACAGCTAAGACCAAACATGTGGTCATCCTCGTTAATAGTACCTCCAACAGCACATAAACTGTTATGGCAGTTAGTAAGAACGTATGGGATTGGGAACTTCTCAAGACCTGAAGCTCTTGCGGTCTGGATAATTCCGACAAATGTAATATCATGGGAAGTAAGCTTATCAAACTTAATCTTAAGCTTCTCCATGGAATCAGAAGTGTTATGTTCTTTAAGAATGTTGTATGCTATGGTGTTCTTCTTGGCTTCGTCCTTGAGCAAAGCCCTCTTATCTCCTACAAGCTTAACCACCTCATCGATAGCATCAGGGCCATCAGGGATAAGCTGATATCCATCTACAAGATAAGCACCACCATCAAATAATTCAACCATTGCTATAATCCTCCTAAGTATTAATTAAACTAAAATATAGTTAAATCACACAATCGGATAGATTATAGCATATTTTTTGAATAAAGTAAATAAATAGATGTGTTTGACTAGTTTTGACTAGTTTTGATTAACTTCCCGGTTAATCTGAATCTTAGCAGGAATCAAAGAATATAAAGCCGATGAAATAATAATTCCTGACACAACCTGCAACACGTTTGGTAAAATCTCAAGCGCTGCCGCATAAAAGCCTTCATAGAATATCTCAAAGACAAAATACGAAAGAACTATAACTACCGCCCCCAAGAAATCTGCTAAAGACACCTTAATAAAAGGCTTTAAGTTCTTATTCTTTATCATCTTAAAAACATGTCCTATAACGAAAGCCGCTAAGAACTTCGCTATAAAAGTAATCGGTGCAAATGCGGTGTAACCAAGCAATACATCAGAAAGCATCGAACCTATTCCGGCACTTAAGCCACCATATAAAGGCCCCAAAAAGATTCCGCTAAGCATTACAAAAGCATCACCCAAATGCACATATCCTTTAAGTGTCGGCAAATGAATAAACATCGTCGCCACAGTTGTTAACGCCGCAAACAGCGCCCCGTATACCACCATTAATGTCTTATTGTTAATGTTCATAATCATTCCTCCTAAAAGTATTATAACCGATCATTAGTGACAGTCCCTAATAATCAATTAACTGCTGAGTACTCAAAGGCGACTGTCACCATTGATTCCTCAACACGTCACTAATATAATACCGATTACATGATTATGACATAGCCAGTACACATCCGATTAACAATACCAGATTTAATGAATCAGTATCGCTATAAAATACGCTACATAGCCCACAAAAAGGCATACACCGCCGGCGCGGTTAAGCTCACATTTTCTAAAGGTCAGAATCCACAAGAGAACCGCTGCAATTATAGATACTATTCCGTCGAAATAGAACGCTTCGCTGAACGGAACTTTTCTGATAATTGATGTCGTTCCAAGGACAAATGCAATATTGAAAATGTTACTTCCCACGATATTACCTACAGCAATGTCAGTATTGTTCTTCCTAGCCGCTGTAACCGAGGTCACAAGCTCAGGTAGAGAAGTTCCAAATGCAACAACGGTAAGACCAATGATTCTGTCGCTCACTCCAAGACAGGAAGCCACATAAGACGCACCGTCTACAGTCAGGTCACTTCCGTATACTATAGCGCAAAGTCCGCCTATAATGTATATAACAATCCTTGGAATAGAAAGATTCTTGCTCTCCGTATCATCATCCGCACCGTTTTTGATTGAATATCTGACAAGATACACGATATATATAGCTATAATTGCCAGGAATACAATACCAGATACAACATTAAAGCATTTCATAAAATATCCGAACACAAAAAGAATAACAGACAAGCCTATCATAACCGGCATATCTACCCTGATACTAGTTTTTTTGACGGGAAGATTGCATATGATTGCAGTAATACCAAGAATAACCAATATATTCATGATATTGCTTCCAAGTACATTACCAATAGATATTCCGTCACTGCCCTTTATGGCTGAACCGATACTTACCGCCGCCTCAGGCGCTGAAGTTCCAAAAGCAACAATCGTAAGTCCTATAACAATCTGAGGAATACCCGCTTTAGCTGCAACCGACGCCGCACCATCTACAAAGAAATCAGCACCCTTTATAAGCAATACAAACCCTATAACTATCGATACCAAACTAACTAATAAACTCATCTGAACGTCTCCTTAAATTTTAATAAAAAAAGACTATCATCGTCACTATATAGCAACAATGATAGTCTCGCCATTTAATTACGATACGGATATCTGTATGAATCATAATACAAGGTCATTAATTCATACAATATCGGGTATGTCGTCACCGTAAACACCTTATGCCGGCTACTCCCTATTCATTCAATATCGTATATGACAGTGAAGAAACATTATTTCTTCTTCTTTCCTTTGTTAACGGCATCCTTCAAAGCCTTACCAGCCTTGAATCTAGGTGCCTTAGTTGCAGGAATCTTGATCTTCTTACCGGTGCTAGGATTATGTCCTGTTCTTGCCTTACGGTCAGCAACCTCAAAAGTTCCAAAACCAACCAAAGTAACCTTCTCACCCTTAACAAGCTCCTCTGTGATAGAATCAACGATAGCCTTAACAGCGTCTGCAGAGCTCTTCTTGGTGAGGTCTGTCTTAGCAGCAATTGCCTCAACTAACTCAGTCTTATTCATTGATGATATCCTCCTTTCACAATGATAAAAGCAATAAACAATTATATTATATGATTAAAATATAAAAATGTCAAAGTTTTTCTACATTTTCGTCAAAAAAAATAAATAGTTTTGTGAATAATTTATCAATGTTGTATCAATTCTGTAGTATTTTGGTAACAATATCTTTAAGCTTCATACCGTTAGAACCCTTGAAAAGCAAGATATTATCTGGATTCAGGAACTTCTCAGTCTCTTTATAAGCATCATCAAGAGAATCTACCCAAACTCCCTCTACGCCTGACTCTGCCAAATACTCTTTAGCAAGACTGCCATACGCTACAAGGTAATCCACACCGTATTCCTTGACATATCTTCCCACTTCCTTATGGTACTCAACCTCATTAGGACCTAGCTCAAGCATGTCCGCCAAAACAGCTACTCTCTTGCCCTTGCACTCGTATCCTCCAAGGACACTCAAAGAAGCCTTCATGGAATCAGGACTTGCATTGTATGTGTCATCAATTATTACACCTTTATCAGTCTTTATAACCGTCTGTCTCTGTCCCGAAAAGCTCTCTAAGGCTTTAGCTGCTTTGTTAATGTCAACTCCATATTGTGTTGCAACGGCAAGCGCAACTAAAGCATTTCTTACATTATGCTCTCCCAAAACATTAAGAGTAACTTCAAGTCCCTTAACATCAGGTGTATCTACCTTGAATGTCTGCTTCTCACCATCAATCTTAATATCGTATCCCTTGTAATCACAATCACTAGACAAGCCGTACCAGAGTATCTTATTATTGATATCTTTACTTCTACTTCTTAAAAGCTCATCATCTCCGTTAAGGTAAATGATGTCATCTTTCTTCATGTGCTTGGTAATCTTAATCTTCTCGTCAAAAATTCCATCCTGACTCTTAAGCTGCTCGATATGCGCAACTCCTACAAGAGTAAACACAGCAGTATCCGGCTTAACCATATCGCTTAACCTTCCCATCTCGCCGGGCTCGCTCATACCCATCTCAAGTACAGCCGCATCATACTTTTCAGAGAACCTTGAAATCATCATCGGGACTCCAACCTGAGAATTGTAATTCTTGTAAGTCTCAAGAACATTCATAGAGGCAGTCATTGCGGTCACTATCATCTCTCTGGTCGTAGTCTTACCAACGCTTCCGGTCACACCGATAATAGGAAAATTGTATTTATCTCTCATATATGCTGCAAATGCTTGCATTGCACCTATAGTATCATCAACTCTGATAAGTGCCTTGCCACTCTCAACAAGCTCGTCTGTAACAACATCCTCTTCCATCGTCAGACTCGCGTTAGCTGTCTTTAAAACATCAGCAATAAACTTGTGCGCATCAACCTTCTCACCCTTAATAGGCACAAAAAGACTATCTTCCTTGACCATTCTTGAATCTATGGCAATATCATTTACAGCTAAATCCTCGCTGCCACAGAGAAGCTTACCTCCTGTCGCTTCAAGAATATCTCTTACATAAAAATCCACTTTAACATCTCCTACTTATAAAAACATATTGAATCTAATATCTTATCTGCAATCTCTTTCCCCTTAAGTTCCTTAATAATCGCATGAGAGAACTCTATTGCAGTACCCATACCCATACCGGTTATAACATTACCATCAACTACAGCAGGAAGCTTAATCAAGTTAACTCCCTCATCCTCAAGCTTGTCGTTAAAACTTGGGTAACAAGTGGAATTCTTGCCCTTAGTAATTCCTAACTCACTGAAAATGACAGCAGGAGCGGCACAGATTGCAGCTACATACTTACCGGCCTCATTCTGCTTAATAACCATATCCATAAGAGTGTCGTTAGCTCTTAAATTGTTGGTTCCAGGCATTCCACCCGGAAGAACCAAGCACTCCGAATCATTATCCTTCACGTTGCTGAGAAGCTCATCAGCCTTAACAACGATTCCGTGAGCACTCTTAACTTCTAAGCTATCGGTGATTGAAACAGTAGTGATATCAATCCCGGCTCTTCTAAGCATATCAACAACAGTAAGCGCCTCAATAGTCTCAAATCCCTCAGCCAAAAACAAATATACCATATCTTGTAACCTCCTATCAGAAAACTAACCACTATTATATCACATAACAACTGACAATAACAGTATGATGTGATATGATAAAGTTATACGGTTATACATAATTCCTCAGGATGACATTATAACTGTAGCTGAACACAGTGTGCTCCATAGGTGACGAACAATGTTCGTCGCTACGGATTGTAAAGAATATGTCATTCTGAGTGTAGCGAAGAATCTTACACTTATAGAAAGGAATCGATATGGAGATAGAAAGAAAATATTTATTAAAAAGAATCCCGGACAACCTGGCTCAATACACCCACCACGATATAATTCAGGCCTATATCCTGAATTACGACCCGGTATTAAGAATAAGAAGATGGGATGACGACTACATTCTAACCTACAAGTCCAAAGGAATGATGAGCAGAATCGAAGAAGAATTACCGCTCAATAAAGAATCATTTGAAAAACTACTAAAGAAGACCGAAGGAATAATAATATCAAAGACAAGGTATATCATCCCCGATAACAAGGGCAATACTATTGAATTAGACTGTTTTCACGATGAATTAGAGGGCGTTTATTTAGCAGAGGTAGAATTTAAAGATGAAGAATCTGCAAACGCATACACACCTGAAGATTGGTTCTACAAGGATGTGACATTTGACGGAACATTCCACAACAGCAGAATAAGTACAGCAGATACAGACGAAATCAGAAGAATAATCGAAGTATCCAAAGAGGGTTTCAAATGTTAGAATAGCATTCATTCTCAATTCGTAGCGACGAAGGATCTTAAAAGATTCTTCGCTTCGCTCAGAATGACATAGTTATACAATAAAAAATTCATTCCTAATCCATAATAATGAGTCTTCTAAACAAAAATCCCGCATATCAATACGGGATCTTATTATAAATTACCAAATACTCTCTTAATCATACCACATTTAATTACAGCTTTGTAATAAACTCCAGCTGCCCAAACAAGTCCGACTACATTAGCAATAAGCGGTGGCACTATAGGAATCGCTGTATTAAACGCCTCAATAATAGTTACTATGCTGACGGCATATACTGAAAGCTTAAGCATATCCAAAAACTTAACCTGTAATTTATTAAGCGAAATAAGCATATATCCTATCGCTGTAAGCATAAGCATTGTAAACAACGTCGAGAATAATAGTGACACATATCTTACAAACCCTGCAAACACAACCATCGCATAAATTACTCCGACATTGTCAAGCAACATTTGCTTGGTAAATGTAAACTCAGGCAACTCAGAAAACTCGCGTTTCATAACCGCACCCGCCTGATAAATAACCATGTTGCTCTTGCTTACAAGAATCTGAGTAAACAACTCCTTATCAACATCGCTCTCCTTGTAGCTGTTAACGCTTGTGTCAAGGTAGAACTGAACTCCGTCCTTGTCATATTGCATCGTCGAATCAGCTTCTAAAACACCATTATTATACGAGAAATTAGGTATCCTGTCGTTAATAAAAGTGCCGATTCCTCCGACTCCAACAAGCTTACCTGCAATCGGAACAACAACAGCCAATAAAGCTGCAATAAATGTCATAAAGAAGAAATAGCCTATAACCTTGCCCCATCTCATCCAGAGAAACTGCATATATCTGTTGGATGATGAAAAAGACATAAAAAGCTGCATATATAAAGGCGTCTCGTTGACACTCTCCTGTGCTCTGTTAATGGACCCCTTTAAATCCTCACCAAACTGATCTTTGAGGAATTCGTTGAATCGTTCTTGTTCATTTTTGTACTTCTGATTGTTGTCATCATCATTATTGTAATTCATCTAACTCCTCCTTATCATTATCTATCAATTCGTAAATCTCATCTCTTCCCTGCTTAGATACAGCAGAAAATGCGATAAGCGGACTCTCTTTCCCCATTCCCAATGTCTCTCTAACAAGCTTAACCTGCTTAGAAAGCTGACTTCTCTTGATCTTATCCATCTTGGTAGCCACAACAACAGGCTTAAATCCATAATGAACCATCCAGTCGTACATCATACAGTCGTTCTTAGACGGAGCATGTCTGATATCCACAAGCAGAAACACCTGTCTTAACTGCTTGCTGGTGTGGAGATAGTTCTCTATCATCTGCCCCCACTGCTCCTTGACCTTCTCAGAAACCTTGGCATATCCGTACCCTGGAAGATCAACAAAATACAGTTCATCATTGATATTGTAATAGTTGATAGTCTGTGTCTTGCCCGGCTTCTCGGAAGTTCTTGCATATGACTTTCTGTTCATCAACGCGTTGATGAGAGATGACTTACCAACATTAGACTTACCCGAAAATGCATACTCCGGCAACGAATTCTCCGGAAGCTTAGAACTCACTCCGACAACTGTCTCTAAATTAACACTCTTAATAACCATAAAAAACCTCTTTATGACAAAAGAGCTTTCATGAATAATCACGAAAGCTCAATTATTAAATCCTACGCAATAACATTGCCGCTGCTTGGCTTTCTCTTCTTAACCACAGGGCGTCTTGATATATCAGACCTTACAACCTCAGGGTCAGCTCCCTCTTCTACAACCGCCTTGGTTATAGTGCACTTGACAATATCCTCCTCAGAAGGAATCTCGTACATAAGGTCATTGACCGTATCTTCCATAATAGCTCTAAGTCCACGGGCACCGGTCTCTCTCTCGATTGCAAGATGCGCAATAGCTTTTAATGCTTCGTCTTCAAATGTAAGCTCTACGCCATCTAAATCAAAGAGTTTCTGATACTGCTTAACCAAAGCACTCTTAGGCTCAGTAAGAATCCTAACCAATGCTTCTTCATCAAGAAGATCAAGTGAAACATTGACAGGAATACGACCGATAAGCTCAGGTATAAGTCCGAATTTAACGAAATCCTGAGGAAGCGCCTGGCGCATAAGTTCTCCAACATTCTTGGTATTCTTCTCAACGATATCAGCACCAAAACCGATTGACTTCTGTCCTATACGATTCTCAATAATCTTCTCTAATCCTACGAAAGCACCACCACATATAAAGAGGATATTAGATGTATCCACCTGAATAAACTCCTGATGTGGATGCTTACGTCCACCCTGAGGTGGTACCGAAGCAACCGTACCCTCAAGTATCTTAAGCAAAGCCTGCTGTACACCCTCACCCGAAACGTCTCTGGTGATTGAAGTGTTCTCTGACTTTCTTGTAATCTTATCTATCTCATCGATATAGATGATTCCCTGCTCTGCTCTCTCTACATTGTAGTCAGCAGCCTGAAGAAGTCTGAGAAGAATATTCTCAACATCTTCGCCGACATAACCGGCCTCTGTAAGAGTTGTGGCATCTGCAATGGCAAATGGCACATTCAGCAATCTTGCCAAAGTCTGTGCAAGCAAAGTCTTACCTGAACCTGTAGGTCCAAGAAGCATGACATTACTCTTCTGAAGTTCAACATCAAGCTCAGACTCCTGAGTGATACGCTTGTAATGATTGTAAACAGCAACGGAAAGTACTTTCTTAGCGTTCTCCTGACCGATTACATATTGATCTAAGTACTCCTTGATCTCCTTAGGTTTCATGAGATTAAGGTCTTCGCTTAGAGTATCCTCCACGAATTCTTCATCAATAATATCAGAACAAACCGCGATACACTCGTCGCAAATATACACATTAGGTCCTGCAATAAGCTTTCTGACCTGATCCTGTGTCTTGTTACAGAAGGAACATCTAAGTGATTTCCTATCTTCTCTTCCTGCCAAATAAAGTCACTCCTTTATTTATCATCCTTGTTATCAGGACGTTTCTCAATGATACTGTCAATAAGACCATATTCCATAGCCTCAGCTGCAGTCATCCAATTGTCACGCTCAGTATCCTGTGCAATAACATCGTAATCCTTACCGGTATTAGCAGCCAATATCTCGTTCAACTTCTTCTTGGTCTTTAAGATATGCTCTGCAGCAATCTGAATCTCGGTAGCCTGACCTTCAGTACCACCTGATGGCTGATGAATCATAATCTCAGCGTTAGGGAGAGCCATACGCTTACCCTTAGTACCACCTGAGAGAAGGAACGCTCCCATAGATGCTGCCATACCAAGACAAATGGTAGAAACATCGCACTTGATGTACTGCATGGTATCATAAATAGCCATACCGGCGGTTACAGAACCACCAGGGCTGTTGATATAAAAGTTGATATCCTTAGAAGGGTCCTCAGACTCTAAGAACAAGAGCTGTGCAACAACCAAGTTAGCTGTTACCTGATTAACCTCTTCTCCAAGAAATACGATACGCTCTTTTAATAAGCGTGAATAAATGTCATAAGCTCTCTCTCCGTGGCTAGACTGCTCAATGACTGTAGGCACCAAACTGCCTGTTAATATATGTGACATATTATGCCTCCTTTGCCTCTGCGACGATCAAATCAACCGCCTTCTTAACCTTGATGTCCATTCCGATTGACTCTTTCTCGTTGTCACCGATAAGATCTTTTAACTTGTCAAGCTCCATCTGATAGTTCTCAGCCATGGTCTTAATCTCTTCATCCATCTCTTCGTCGGTAAATGTAATATTCTCTGCGTTAACAATAGCCTCTAAAACAAGACGAGACTGGATACGTCTTAATGCCTCTGGCTTAAGCTGCTCCTTCATAACGTCTACAGTCATACCTGTGAACTGCATGTACTGCTCTAATGAAAGGCCCTGGTATGAAAGCTGCTGAGCGTACTCCTGAAGCATCTGATTAACCTGTGAATCAACCATTGCATCAGGGATCTCCATAGTAGCATTCTCGATAACCTTGTCAACTACCTTGTCTTCCTTCTGTCTCTTAGCGTCTTCTTTCTTTCTGAACTCAAGTCTCTTAGCAACATCTTCCTTGTACTCGTCAACTGTCTCGAACTCAGAAATATCTGATACGAACTCGTCATCTAACTCAGGGAGCTCCTTAACCTTGATACCCTTAACCTTAACCTTGAAAAGTGCTGGCTTAGAAGCAAGCTCCTTAGCGTGATAATCATCAGGGAAAGTAACCTCTACATCAACATCATCACCGATGTTCTTGCCAATGAGCTGATCCTCGAATGTATCGATAAATGTATGAGAACCAATCTTAAGAGAATAATCCTCAGCGTAACCGCCCTCGAACTGCTCTCCTCCAACATAACCGTCAAAGTCAATTGTTACTTCGTCGCCATCCTCAATAGCTCTGTCGGTAACATCTACAGTTCTTGAATTCTGCTCTAAATCCTTCTTAATCTCAACTTCAACATCCTCGTCACTTACAGAAACGTCGATGCTCTCTACTTCTACACCCTTGTAATCTCCAAGAGTAACCTCAGGCTTTAACGCAACCTCTGCAGTAAATACAAATGGCTGTCCCTTCTCGATAGTTACTATATCAATCTTAGGCTGTGAAACGACCTCCAAATCGCTACCCTCAACCTCATCAGCATAAGCATCCGGAATAAGGATATTAGCAGCCTCCTCATAGAAAATAGAAGCTCCATACATCTTCTCAACCATAGCCTGTGGAGCCTTACCCTTTCTGAAACCAGGCATATTAATCTGATTCTTGATCTTGTTATAAGCCTTCTTGATAGCTTCATCAAGCTTCTCTGCCGGTACCTCGATGGTAAGCTTTGCCATGTTCTTCTCCAGATTCTCAACTGTTAAACTCATTACTAGTTCCTCCTAAAATCATTAATTCAAATAATATCGACCCTGGGAAAGCATAGTATCCCACTGTCAAACATTTTAGTATTTTAACATAGTATCACTAATGTTGTCTACCATTTTAAGGCTTTTTTTTGATTAGTCACAAAAAAGCCACATTTTCCCCGCAAACCACCATTATTGCTTGAAAAAACTTCTGCGTAATGGTATCATATAGGTTGACAGCAAATGCATATCAAGCTGTCAGACGATACTTAAGGAGGTGAGTGTATGGCTACAGTTAGTGCAGTTGACAATTCTGATTTATATGACCTTCCTCTCAATTATAAGTCTGATTACGAAGAAGTGTGCAGTCTACTGAAGGTCACTCTTGACGAGATAATCAAGAACCGTACATACACAAGTCTTACCATGCTCACCGAACATTTCATCAAGTTCTATGAATCATTTTACTGTGAGAAGGGTGTATTTGATGCTATCAGTCACTCTAAAGCGAGTGTTGATCCTATATATGAGCATTCGGTCAATGTTGCGCTTCTCTCAAGAATGTTAGGCGATTTGAATCACATGAATTCATCCGACCTTAACGTCCTAACGCAGTCAGCTCTCCTTCATGACATAGGTAAGCTGTTAGTAGATCAAGAGATTCTCCACAAAGAAGACAAGCTTACGCCTAAAGAATTTGCCGCCATTAAGAAGCACGCCAAGCTTGGTCACAAGGTGTTATTCAACCTCTTTGAAGATCCAAGGATTGCTTCTGTAGCGCTTTTTCATCACGAGAGATGCGACGGCTCCGGATATCCTACAGGCGCCGACAAGACTCACATCAACGAGTTCTCAAGGATTATCGCCATATGTGATGTGTATGCGGGTATGATTTCCAGTCGTAATTACAGAGAGTCCAATTGTCCGTTTGAGATTATAAGACTGTTTGAGCGCGATGGCCTACAGAAGTACGACACAGACTACACTATCCTCTTTCTAAGGTCGATGCTCGATATTTATATCGGCTACAAGGTTAAGCTGACAACCGGCGAAGAAGGTGTTATAACCGCAATCAATCCGATGAACTTATCCAACCCTTCGGTAGAGATTAACGGATTGCATGTCGATCTAAGCAAGGATAATAAACGCAATATCTTACATATAATATAAGCCCCCGGCGTACAACCGGAGGCTTTTATTTATCTCTTATTCTAATCTATTGCTTCAAGCCCTCTAGCGTAATCGCTATAACGGTAAGTCCTGCTGTTAAGAAGAGTTTTGCCCTTAGCCGTCATTTGCGAAACGTAAAGCTTATCACCGTCTTTGATTTCTTCATCAATAGCCATAGAAGAAGGTCCTATAAGCTCAGACTCTACTTCTTTGCCATTCAAGAATACATGAGAGAACTGGGTAAAGTTCTGGCCGTAAAGAATGGTTCTCGTCTCAGTTCTTAAGATTCTTGAAATGATAACATCCTTAACTCCATACGTCATATCTTCCTGCAAGAAAGGATTCTTTCCGCCAAATGTATGCATATCTCCATATAAGAGGTCATACTGCAACTCGCGAAGGTTAGCAAGGTACTTCTTGCTCTTCCTCTGTGCCTGATGATATCTGGTTATAGTACCTGTATGAATGTTAAGTCTGTCAAGAGTCTCTGCACCGAGCTGGTATGCCGAAAGATCCTGTTTCTTTCTCTTCATATCGAAGTTACTCCAGATAACATACTCTGTCTGGAACACATCGCCATTCTTAAGAGATTCATCAGTAAATCCAAGTCCCGGAAGGTGATCACCGTAAAGAACAAGCACAGTATCTTCGTCAAATGCAGTAAGTGTATGACAGAGTTCCTCAACAAAATCATCCATCTCTCCTATCTGCTCAACATAGTAGTTGACCGCAGATGTCTGATCCTGATCATCGATACCATTTACCCAAACCTCAGGTTCATCTACCTGAGCTTCCTCTTTGTAATAGTCTCCATGCCCCTGAACAGAAATTGCGTAAATGTAATCAGGAGTATCTGTTGACTTTAACGCATCCATAATCTCACCGGTAAGAATCCTGTCTTTAGCCCATCCGGTGTTGGTGGTATCCTTAGACCACATAGTCTCAATCGTACTAAAAGTCTGATATCCAATGTTGGTAAACACCTTACTCCTACCATAGAAAGTAGCAGTATTATTATGAATATTATGAGTGCTGTATCCTATCGTCTGAAGATCGTAAGGAATACTCTCCGCCGTTCTCTTCTTAAGCACTGTCTTATATGGATACTCACCAGGAGAAAAGAAGCTAAGCTTCATACCGGTCATAGATTCGAACTCCGTGTTGGCCGTACCGGCACCAAAAGCAGGCACCGTCAGGAAACCTGACGAATAATTATCCTTAAGGTAATTAAAATATGGAACAGGATCCTCGTTAAAATAATAATTCTTAACGTATCCTATATCAAAAAACGACTCGAGCTGTAAGAAAATGATATTGGCCTTATGAGGCTCCTTCTTGTCTTTCTTCTCAAGCTTCTTGTCGACATTTTTGTTAATCTTAACAATCTTGTCCTTAGTGTAGTCTATAGGCTTTCTCATACCGTTTCTCATACCGGTAACAGTAAAGCAATAGCTGACACCGTAATCCTTATACGCGTACGCAAGGTTAGGAATGGTAGTTGTAAAAACACCATGACCTATAAGAGCCTTCATAGTGAAATACATAACAATCCAGTAAGCAGCTATAATGACTGCATTTCTAATACGATGCATCTCTCCTTCATACTTCTTAAGCTTAACAAGAAATATGATAAATGCTATCAAAACAACCACTAACAAAACAATCAGAAGAACGGTCATCCAAGGTTCAAAGTACTTACCGATAACCATAAGTGCATCGTCCCACAGTCTAAAATCAATAGTTGAAAATGGCGTAACCCTAAACGCCAAAACAACACCGTTGACAACTCCGATAAAAAGCCATATAAATCCAACTAAACAGAATCCGAGTCGTCTTCTTCTAAATAGATAGAACACCGTAAAAGGTGTCATAATAATTAGAGCATTAAAAATATATCTTATAGGCTCATGAACTAGAAAGCTCAACGCTGCGATGAGCGAGTGCCTTCCAAAACTCTCCATTACAAGTATAATAGCCATACACCCCAAGAATAGTAATACAGGGGAAAGTTTAAAAAAATCTTTGATGTATTGTTTAATCTTAGACATAAATGTACTCCTAATAATTCTTTATTATATCGGCCTTTCCGGTTATAATCTCTCTCTTAACATACAAAAATGTTGCCGTCTCGCCTTCATTTGCCAGCATGGTAAGAAGATACTCCAAAAGCTCCTGACTCTTATCGTTGAACAAGTCCTGATACTTATGCCTGCCTCTATTGTAATACTCTAGTGGACTCTTGTCAGTGTATGCTTCCTTCTGATATGTCTTACATGCGGCAATCCTATCGCAAAACATCTCAACCACATATCTTACAGGCATCTTCATGCCCTCAAAGCCTTTATTCTTGTCGGCGCTGTAATCAATCCAATACTCTAAATGGTGCTTATTCCTGCCCTTGTGATGAAGCCACGCTTTAGAATAACCTATATCTTCTTTCTCAGCAGCATTAGGACTCCTATCACCCTGGTAATACTTCGCACCGGTTGAAAGCTCAGTAATGCTGTATTTAGATAAGTCATGCATGAGCCCCTGCTTATATAGTCCACACTGAAAACAGTGTTTCATAACAAGATTACGGTGATGTGTAATTGTATTGAGATGTTTGAAAAGTTTAGTTACGCTCAACTATTTCGCCACCTTTTTTACAACAGTATTAGCATTATATCACAACAAAGCTGATTTGGTCAAAAATATAATAGCATATTTGAGAATTATGTGTTATAATTAAAGTGTTATAATTACTAATAAGATTTACTTGTTTTATAGAAAGGGGTGTTAATGCATTGAAAATGGACGAACTAATTGAACTAGTTAGAGAAGAATTCGATACAGACCTAATCTCTAAATATAACGGATTTATAGCTGTTCAGGTTACTCTGACAGAAGAACCATTCGGAGTATTCTACGCCGAGATTAAGGACAGTACATTACATGTAGAACCATATGATTACTATGACAGAAATGCCGAAATAAAGATCTCACCTGACAATCTTATCAGTGTTCTTAAAGGCAAGCTTGATCCTGTAATAGCATTTACCAAAGGGGAATTAAAGGTAGAAGGCGATCCGGGCAAGGTCTTAGAACTTCTTAAATTCACTAAGAAATCAAGGGTTAGAGCGGCTAAGAAGAAATAATTATAATTTAATATTTATATATACTAAAGGGATGGCGTCGCCATCCCTTTTATATTGATTTATTTAATTGTGAGCAAGTCGTCAACACTCTTACGCTTAGGTGCCTGTGGTTCTTCATCAGGATAACCGAGAGCGATAAGCGCCATAACCTTCTGCCCCTCAGGAATATCAACTATAGAAGCAACTTCATCTTCGTCGAATATTCCCATGATTACAGTTCCAAGCCCTTTCTCATAAGCAGCAAGGCAAAACTGTAATCCTGCAATACCGGCATCATAATTCTGCCAACGGTCTTCCTTCTTAGTCGAGAAAGAACCATCTCTCTCAAAACCACTCCTCTTCTCAACATCCGTCTGAATAATAAGAGTAGGTGCAGCGTTCACAATATTCTGATTATGCTCCATAAGTGTAGCAGATACCTTGTCCTTAAGTTCTCCTGTAACCGCGATGTAACGAGTTATCTGAGTATTCTTCCATGATGGTGCAAATGAAGCAAGCTCAACTACTTCTCTCAACACCTCTTCAGAAACAGCGTCAGCCTTGTACTTTCTGACACTTCTTCTTCCTTTGAGTAATTCCTTAGCCTCCATAGAAACATACCTCCTATATATAATTGATATCCATAATTATACACCATTCCATATCTCAAATACAACAAAAAGAGTGGGATAATTATTGTTTGTAAAATGTTTTGAAGTTCCACAACATGTATTAATATACTATTATACAATTATTAAACCGGTGACACGCATACCATAATGCCAAATGCTACCACAACAAGTCCCGAACCGATAAAAGAAATCATAAAAGCTCTTGAAAAAAACTTCGCATCTTTATCACCCAGGTCATCCTTAGCCCTCTTAATTGCCGTACCAATTGCCCAACCAAGATATGCAAAGAGAATTCCACCTAAAATCAATGCTAAACCTACAGCATTCACCCTAAAAAACGGATGCTTAGCATTTATCAAAAATGCAATTCCAACAACTACCACAAATATCCACACCGGCGACATAAGAGAGATTAACCGCATAGATCTCTTAGCTTCTTTCTTCTCCTTATCAGTTGACAGATTAGAATCGTCCTTCAAAACTCTTCGATTACTGCCGGCAATACTCACCAAAATATAACCCCAAATTCCTGCAACAAAAATCCCCGCAATCCCAAAGATTAATCTATCCATAGTTATAATATACTTCTCACTTTCTACCTCGTTCTTTACAGATTATAAAATAAGAATTCTGATTTTATTAAAAGATCACAAAGAGATCCTTTAAACGCATTTTTTCATTAATTTATTGCGATTAACTGAACCAAAGCATGCCTTCTTACGGGTCATCATTTTAAAGACATCACATAAATCTGACACGGGTTAGCCTCATCCCAGTAAAGTGGAAATAGTTCAAACTCTTTAAAACCACAGCTGATGTAAAACTCATTTGTCTTATCGTAATCTTCGTACATACCCATCTTTACAGTCTTAACCTGCATAAATTCATAGTCCAAAGACTCAGCAATCTTCTTCGCCTGTTCAACGAGTTGGCGGCCAATTCCCTGCCTGTGATAATCTTTAAGCACACCCATTACAGCAAGTTCAACAGTGGACTTTCCAGTCTCCTTTAAACAAAGGAATCCCATAGCCTTATCACCATCTTTTGCCGCAAGAAATATCCAGTCTACGCAATCTCTGATATAGCCTTCCCGACTCTCTTCGACCTCAAACCATTCTTTTAAGCCTTCAAGAACTGCTCTCGCTATAATCTTTTTCTCTTCCGAATTCTTTATATATTCAATCACTTCCAATCATCGCTCCTTTTTAATCTTCTCACAGAATAAAGCTATCTTTTTATCATTATCAGAATTCACTCTTGTCTTAGGATCAATGAAAATCATTTCTCCCGCAAATGTCTCTATCCCAATCATCTTCTTAACCCTGTCAAAAGCCTTCTCTGCACCGTTACCGCTCTGACAAGCAAATACTGCTATCTTCTTACCACTGAGTTTACTCTTCTGATCATTGACGAATGTCCAGATTGGAGGAGCAGGTCTGCTCGCCCAAACAGGGAAGCCAATAATGATACTATCATATTTATCTGGATCAAATTCATATGGCTTTAATACAGGCTGTTCACCCATCACAGCACTCTTTCCACCCCACAGAAACTTCTTAGCACCTTTATCCGGATATGCCTTATCAGGTTCAATCCTGATCACATCCGCATCAAGCTTAGCAGCCATCTTTTCTGCAATCATCTCACTATTTCCATGCATAGAATAATATACTATTGCTGTACTCATCTTATCTCTCCTTCAAAATCTTCTTAGCCTT
>CAMVPR010000010.1 GCA_947169385.1 uncultured Lachnospiraceae bacterium
TAATATGTAATATTCTATTGTTTTTGGGCTGAAACCTTATCTAAATGACATTGGGTCCGTCCCTCTGGTTTCCGACACCCTAGTCCACAATGGTTCTGTGCTTCACTCATGCAATTCATAATTAACATCCTGATCAATAACTGAAAGCATACACTTTGCAACGTCCGGATCAAACTGTGTACCGCTATTATTCTCAATCTCAGATCGAACTTTGTCTTGCGGCATGTAATTACGATAACTACGGTTGGATGTCATTGCGTCATAGCTGTCGGCTACAGCTATTATTCTTGCATAAAATGGAATCTCTTCTCCTTTCTTGCCATCAGGATAACCTTTGCCATCATATCTCTCATGATGCCATCTGGCTCCTGTAGACAAATCAGGACGACTCTTTATCTCTGCTAAAATATCATATCCTAGACCAGGATGCGTCTTAATTACAGCATACTCGTCATCTGTCAGTCTCGATGTACTGTTGATAATCTCATTCGGTACACCTATCTTACCAATATCATGCAAAAGAGCCATATAATACACATTATCACATTCTTCAGAAGAAAGGCCTAGCTTTTCCGCTAGCATTCTTGAATACTTAGCAACTCTTACTGAGTGTCCTCGAGTATACTCATCTTTTGCATCTATGGTATGCGCTAACGCTTCCATGACTTCAACCGAAAGAATCTTAACTTCTTCCTTAGCATTAATCGCATCATCAGTTGCTTTGATATTGTTTATAATGATGTAAAACGCCCATATAAACAATACAAAAAATATATACGAAAGAATATGCGTTACAGAAATGGCATCAACACTACAGAATTGACTAGTATAGAAATCTAATACACTATAGGCTACTATAAACATTAAAGGTGTTATCAAAAACATCCTCCAATTAACATGCCGCTTTCTGTCCGACAATTTGGCCAAAGCTCTCATAATATAGAAATACAACAAGAACATAATAATAACACATGCAATGTTATTGAAATTGGAAAGAATTTTGGAGAAAATTTCAGAATCATCAGAAACATCATAATTTTTGTTGTCAATTAGTATTATAATTACCGAAAACATGACATATACAAACATGACCATCGATTTATTATATGCTTTCAATGACCTTCCCAGCAAATATGAAATCAAAAAAGACGCAAGTAAAAATATGATAGTGCCAATAAAAACAATAATAGAACTGAATACCGGATCGGTATCCAAGGAAATATTATTCATGGCGTCTATATTCTGAAAACCTAACTTTGACCATTCATTTATATAAACTATAAGAGCCGATATTAATGTTGAAAATAGAAACATCAAAAACGGATTTGTAATCAGAGCCAAAAAAAACAATTTAGCCTTGCTGTATCCTTCTCTTAAAAAACACTTTTTTAGTGAAACATAATAAAGAACAATATAGCATACATAAAATATATACCCGAATAAATCATTTACACTCTTTAGTATTTGCATCAATTACCCTCCATATGTGAAAATGCTGACGACACCCTGGTTTTTCTAAAACCCAAAAACCACGAGGTCCGTCCCTATGGTCTAAGTCCCCCTGGTCTTCCCACTGGTCTACGGTTAATACAGCCCTTTAATACAACAATTGTTGGTCTTGTCTTTTCTCTCAATCTTATCTAACGTCGCTTGTTCGTGAAGGTCATACCACTTATCGTTAAGCTTTATAAAAGACTCTCCTTCTTTAGAAATTGCCTTAAATTTGAATCCATGTTCTTTCCAACCGGGTCCTTCAACAGGTGCTATACCTGATTCGTAAGTGATTGCAATGGCATAGTCAGCAACATCAATCTTCTCGTTAAGCTTGACAACTTGATATCCAGTATCCTTCAAATGCTCTTTCTGTGTATATAAACATTGTTCAAACTTATCATCGTATATCTCTATAGTAATATCCTGATCCCTTTTAAAAGAATATGTACCTACAGCTGAAAGTGTACCTTTCTTTTTGAATACATTTGCAACAGTAACTTCCTTATCCTGCTTTATTGATCTATCTTTATCGCAAATCCAATCGTAAGTTGCCACATACGAGTATTCATCTGACATTGACATAAACATCGGAGTATCATTGTAAAAATCCGGCTTGGTATCATACGACACATAGTAATATCCGCTGTTCTGCTGCGAATTAGCTGTAAGCCACGCACCATCCTGTAGCGGTTTTTTGTGGAAATACTTCTTAGGAAAATGATCATCCCATCCTACAACAGCAATCGAGTGATCATAAGTTTCAGGATCGTCCGTCACACAATTCAATGTGCTATATCCCCTAAAATTCCCCATTGTTCCTCGAACGGTATCAGGAATACCAATATCCATTGCTCCATATTTCTTGATGTATTCCTTAATTGTATCAAAATCATACTTAGGAAGGTCAATACCTCTGGTAAGAACATAGCCATCAAATCCATTAGAGAGACTCATCACAACGAAAGCAGCAACTCCTCCGATCTCCATCGGATTGGAATTAGTAAAAATACCTTCTTCTCTGTCTTTGTCGTACACATGGGTTACTATACTTAACGGATCAATCTCTACTTCTTTGCCGTTCTCCAATTCGTACCCGGTTTCTAAAGAAACAGCTGCCGCGTAAGCCCAACAAGTTCCACCGTCCTGAACTCTCATGTGAACGGGTACTCCTTCTTCATTGAGCTCAAAATATCCATCCTCGCCATGAACATATTTCTCTTCTGTAGTTGCGACATCTGTTGAAGAAGCTTGTTTATCTACCGCATCAGAAGAACTCTGTCCATCATCTACTACAGGTTTAGAACAGCTTACAGATAATAATGCAAATGTCAGTATAACTAACCCCCAAATAATTCTTATCCCCTTCATACACTCCTCCTAAACCACAGGGTACGTCCCTATGGTCTGGTCGAATCCACAGGGTCCGTCCCTCTGGTCGCCGTCCCTCTGGTCACACTACTCTCTACCCTTAAATGTAAATCCAAGCATCGTCATATCGTCAAACTGTGGCTCGTCACCCACGAACTTATCAACAGCTTCGCGCATATACCAAATGATATTAGAGTTGTCATCATCTTGATGCTCATTCAAAACTTCAATCATTCTGTCAATTCCGAATCTCTCGCCATCACCGCGCTTAGCCTCATTAAGACCATCTGTATATAGGAAAATGCTGTCGCCCTTCTTGAGCGTGAACTCATTCTCCGGAAACTCCATTCCCGGAATAAATGCTACCGGTGGGCCATGAGATGACTTAACTATCTCATACCCCTTAGAATCCTGCTTGATAATAGGATAATCATGTCCGGCATTACAGTACGTTACGTGTCCTGTATTAAGATTAATAATTGCGAACCATACAGTGACAAACATTCCGGCATCATTTTTAGCAGCAATCTGTTTATCAGCTTTAGCAAGTACTTCAGACGGTGAAAATGAAGAACTTGCATAAGACTTGATAAGCGTCTTGGCTATAGCCATAAAGAACGCTGCGCCGACTCCCTTATCAGATACATCTGCAACCAGTATAGCAACATGGTCTTTATCCGGCATAAAGAAATCATAGAAATCACCACCGACTTCTCTTGCAGGCGTCATAGATGCATAGAGATCAAATTCAGGTCTGCTAACCAAGTCAGAAGACATATCCTCAAGCATACCTTTCTGGATAGCTGTCGCAATCTCCATCTCAGCACCGATACGCTCTCTCTCAGCGGTCATGCTCTCAAGGTTGTTCATGTAGTCAATAATCTGCTCCTGCATAAGCTTAATTTTACTGTACATGTCCTCAATCTCATCACCGCTCTTGATGCCTATATCATCAATACTTTCCTTGTCATAACCGTTCTCATTATTACCAAAAGCAACGAGGTAATCAGTAAGCTTCTTTATAGGATTAACAACATAGAAATTCAAAAGATTGGTATAAACATAATAAACAAATACTACAGACACAAGAAGCAGAATGAGCATAATAAACAAATAGTTTACACGCTTCTTAATAATCTCAGTCATGCTTATATCAACACAAACGATTGCGATTGCATTGCCATCGTTATCCAATAAAGGTTCTCCGCCGGATGACAACCATCCGAACTCTTTATCGTAACTTACTTTAGGTTCTATATGATCATTATTATCAATTCCGTTATAAAGCGCCGGAACCTCGGTTATATTACCTAACGAATAATACTCTCCGCTCGGCTCAATAATGTAAGTTGCCTTATCTCCATGTATATTCTGAATATAAAGATACTCAACATTCATGTCCTCAGAAAACTTGGCAATCTGCTTATAAAGAGCAGTATAATCTTCGTAAATCCCTTTATTCTTCATATAATTGATAATAGGCGTCTGATCTTCGTATGATGCCTTCTCATACACTTCTCTATACTCATCTGTCTCTACAAGTTCAATAAGCCTCTTAACAAACATGGTATCCACGCTATCAGCAATTGTATTGGCGACCGCTGATACTTTACGATTATAGAACTTATTGGTTTCAACAGAGAAAATGTAACCGCCCCCTACAAGAAACATAACCGAAACTATAACCATAGAAATAATCATAATCCTGGTAATCTTCTTGCCAAGCCTTGTTTGAGACATCTTGTTCTTTTTATCATTTGCTTTACTCATAGCATCACGCCTCCGAAATATCTTGCTTTGCCTTTCTGCCTCGCCTGTCGAACAATCCAAAGAGTAGGAAGATTAACGACAGTATCGTAAGAACTCCGGCTAGAGTGCTTAAACCTTTGCCAACGCCCATAATGAGCACATAAGAGAATACGAAAGAACCAACTGATTGAGCTATATTCTCGAAAACGCTGTAAACACCAAAAGCCCTGTCATAACCATATTCTTCAACCTCTTTTAAGTCAGTAAAATACCCTGTCATAAGAGGATTACCAAATCCATCAGAAATACCTACCAGCGCAAGTGCTATAAAAAGTGCAGGAATGCTCTTAAACATTACAACTACGACAAATGCCAACGCATAAACAATAGATGATAATGCAAGTCCAAGCCTCTTCTTTCTAGAAAATACTTTGGTAAGCCATCCGCCAAATACTACTACAAACAGCGCATTTATCAGGTAAGAATAACCTATATATGTCTCTGAAAGGCCCCATTCCTCGCCGAGAATAGGATACATATAGTTGAGATAATATCCTACAATCGCAGCAGGTACAAGCATCATCACGAAGAATCCTAAGATCTTAGGATTAAGTACAAGCTTTCTGATTGGAACCTTATTAACCTCTTTAGTCTCTTCTTCATTTTCAACAACTGTACTAGAAAGATAAGCTTTGGTCGCAAATATCAAAACTATACTAAACACAGCTGTGATAAAGAACATAGCCGAATATTTAACCCACTGAATAATGAAACCGCCAAAGATTATACCGCAGTTGGCACCACTGAATCCGGCAGCACTGTAATAAGCAAATCCCTTATCTCTATCCTCTTCAGGAAGACCGGCAATCAAAATGTTAATCATGAGAACCAGAGTTCCCCAACCCGCACCAAGTATAGCCTGGCTCAAAGACAGCACCCAAATATTAGGAATCATTCTAAGAGCAAGTCCGGCTGTAACGCAGATTGAGCTCAACAATGCTGTCCTCTTGGCACCGATTACTCTAATTATCTTGTTACCGATAAATGAAAACAGCGCACAGGCAACTACTTCCGCTGAAATCGGTATAGCGGCCAAAAACTCCTGGTTAAGTCCAAAAGTCGTTCCATTATTAGCTATACGCATAGCATATATAGGAAGAATCGCGGTGGTGAGGTTCGTGAAGAAACATATCAAAAATGTCATGAACCTGAGAACACCCGCAGGAACAACTTTATTCTCGTCTGTCTCCTCGTCATCGTCGTCTTTCTTATATTTATCTGCAACGAAGTAGAATATCTCTATGACAAAAAGAATAACAACCGTTGTCATAGCGATAATATTGATAATCAGGCTGAACAACATACTCTTGTTGTCTTTCTCGAAACCTGCTAAATCCTTACCAACCTCTATAAGTCCTATGGCTTTGCCATCTTCGTCAAATATAGGCCGCAATACAAATATAAAGCTACCTGAACTGCTCTTATTGACATAGGTCTTGCCCTTACCGGATTCTAATATTGCCTGCTCGTCAGAGCCCTCATAATCCCAATCATACGGATAAACCACACAAGTGCTCTCTAAAGAATAGGTAAGGGTAATCGTCCCATCAATAACTCGATATAGAGAACAATAAAGATCTTTAGCATCCTCTGTATCAGCCAAAAATGTTGATTCTACCGTGTCTTTAACCTTCTTATAATTGTCATTCATGTAGTCAGACGGTTTATTAAGTGCAAGAAATGCGTCCTTTGGAAGTCTCTCGGCTGTAACTGTAGCCGCAAGATTCTCTCTTGAATACACTTCTGCCTGCAACTGGCCTTGGAACTTAGGATATACAGATCCCAAGAAAAGTATACCCATAGCGATAACTCCGGCAATAATCGCAAGAATAATTCTAGTATACTTGCTCGCCTTTCTGATAATAAAAACAACAAAAAGCACTAAATCTATAACTGCTGTAACTGAAAGAATAAAAATCGCTATCCATAATATGAAGGTTAATACCTTCCATTTAGCAGATAACTCAACTTCATAGATAGTTTCGCCTTCTCCGTCTTCCCACACAGTTACGCCGTATGATGTCGTAGAAACCAGCTTATTATCTGCATTTACAAAATAAGTAATCTGTCTCTCTCCTACAGGTTCTTCAAGCTCTAATACACCTTTATCCCCCGTAGTTACGTCAATAGTCATAATATTTCTTAATCCTATGTCGGTAACATACAAAGTATTGTTACCATAGCTGATATTCCTGATAATACTCTTATCATGTGTATCACTGTTATATAACAGCTTATCATGAATACCATCTACATATTGAAGCAATCTTCCGTTATAAGTTGTGTACCATAAGGTGCCGGTCTTATCGTCGTAAGTAGCACTAAGTACCGTGTCTTCAACATTTGCAAATTTAAGGTCCTTAACCGTAGAATCTGCACTATCCGTCACAAACAAAGAATCTTTACCTTTATGAATGAAAATGACAGATGAATCCGTTCCGCACATTCCGACTACTACGGACCTCATTCTCTCGGTCTCGGTACTACTTCTACGACCTTCATATGACCATTTTCTGATTGTTTCCAAAAACTTACCGCTAGGTGATAACTTAATTATTGACTCCGATGCAAGCCTTACACCCTTAGATATACGCACATCGTGCACATAAACGTTACCCTTGTCGTCACAGGTTATATTGTCAGCGCTGTCAAATGTATCGTCGCTCGCTTCCCTTCTCCATAAGAGCTCTCCATCCTCAGAAATCTTGAGAATCTGAGAGTTAGAACTGTCTATGACAAGTATGTTGCCTGAAGAATCTGTAGCACTTGTGTATGGATTCTCTAACTGGAATGGCTTAAACGGACTGACAAACAGCCATTTCCACAAGAATATTACTGCAGCAAATGACAACACAAGCATGATAACACTTATGATTATTCGTATTCTTTTGTTTTTAAGTTTCTTATCTGCATCCTGCATTCGGATAGTCTCCTATTCTTTTTCGTTAAGCGTAAGCCTTGATAAAAGCGAGTATTCCGGACACAGATGAATCTTATATCTTCTAAGACTCTCTATACCACAATCCTCAGTGTAATTGACAAAATCGCAGCCCTTCAAGAATCTGTCGTAACACTCTTTTAGTAAGTATTCATTGATACCCTTCATCTTGTTAACTGCGTGCTTAAATTGATAAACTGCCTGCCCCATACGCATGCTCACTATGCAAAAGCCGACCATCTCTCCATCTACCCTGACAAGTATTCCTTTAGCATGTATCTTGTCAAATGAAGACACAACTCTCTTAGTCACCTCTACAAGGCAACCGAAGTGACACTCGACACAGTTCTTAGATCCGCACCAAAGGGTATCCATAAACTCAATTATCTCATCTAAGCTGTCTTTGGTAATCTCAACTGTCTCGTAATTGAACTTGCGCTTAAAATAGTTATAACGATATCTGTCATCTTGCATATCAAGCCCTGCTTCAAATGACTCAGCCGAGTAAATATACTCCATATAATCCCTGTTATCCTCAATATCAAAGTCGTACCCTTCATACCTCTCGAAATATGGGAGCATCCACTCTGTGATATCCATCATTACGACTTTCTCGCCAATAACCTCAAAATCATGTCTTAATATGTCAAATGATAACTTGAATGATTCATCATCATAGTGACCTATAAAAGGAATACCGACCAGTATCCCTTCATTTGACTCATAACAAAAAGATATAATCATGTTATTCTCAATCTTGGAAAACACTGGAAGAGTGTCTCCCCACGCAATCATATTAAGAAAACAAGTCGATGCTGACCACGGCTCGTTCATCTGGTCATAGTACGGATCAAATATCGCTTGATCCTCAGGCACTACCTTCTTATATCCAAGTGATTTGATGACATCAAGCATTTCCTGAGATATGGGGTTAACAATTCTATTATTCCTCATAGCTTTACTTCCTAAATCTTAAAACACACTATAAAAATTATATCACGAGCGTTATCATCTCGCAACATTTCCGTTTATTCATGATTGTAATAAGCAAGTGACATACTCTCAATCTTTCCGTCGGTAAGTGAAACCTGGCACATAACATCATTGAAATTGTATGAAAGATATGTATCATCCTTGTCAGATGTGTCACCTAAGAGTGCTACTGCGTCATCTGCACTTTGGCCGAGCTTTACAGTACCGCCAAGACTTGCATCGCCTTCTTTGACATCTCTGCCGTTAATCTCGATAAACTCCATAGTATCATCGTCAACATACTCTGTAATAGTAACGCCGGTGTAATAATGCATAATTCTTGTGCCTGCTGTACCTCCGTCGCAAGGCTCGATTGTCTCATCCGGCTTAGCTGTCTCGCCAAGCTGATCCTTGACTGCAGAGAACTTACCGCCTGCCTTTAATTGAATTCCATTAAATTCAACATACGCTCCCTCAACACCGGTATCAGGCGCAGAATTGTCAACTGCTTCCTCTTTCTTAGCCTCGGTTGTATCATTTGCAGCAGAACTGCTTGAGCTTGACGAATTACCGCCACATCCTGCTAAAACACCTAACATCATTACCATAATTGCTGTCATAAATAATTTCTTCATAATCGTATCTCCTTTTTAATAAATAGTGTACCACAGGGTCCGTCCCTCTGGTTCGTTTGGTTCAGTTAATGTTTACATTATCCGCAGCATAGCATCGTCCACCTGTGATAATGTGCACACTATATTCTCCCTTAAGGCCCTCCTCAGGTGATATAACCGCCGAGTAACCAAAGGGTCCGTCCCCCTGGTTCGTCTGACCACTAGGTCCGTCCCCCTGGTCTGCCACCTGTTTCATTAAAGTTTGGTCATATATAGGAAAAGCCTCGTAAGTAAAGCATCCCATATCATTTTCAAGCACTATATACACACGCCTGTAACCAAAGGGTCCGTCCCCCTGGTTCGATTTGCAAGAAAGATGTGAATTCTGACCGCCAGGTCCGTCCCTCTGGTTCGCGTCCCTTTGGTTCGGGAGCTTACCATATAGCCTCAACCCATAGCTTTCTTCTTTGGCAAATGTTTCCGCCCCTTCGCCCTTATCATAGGACTCAACCTTCATCTCCTCTCGCTTTGGTGCATACATAAATGGTGCACTCTCTACGAGCTGATCGATATTCCTCTCCACAAGCTCGTAGCAGAAATCACTGCCCTCAGGCACCGCTGTAATGTCAGGACTCTTCGTACGCCTAAATGTAGAATTCTTGTAAGCATTTATCATAAACGGCAATAACGCTCTGCCAAACGAATCCCTGACCATATAAAGCGAGCTGTCATCCTTAACGGTCTTACACTTGGCAACAATCATGTCATCGCCCTGCTCCTTATCACTCATGTAATTAAGAAGTCTCTCCTTAGGACCACCCTGTCCCGGACCGGTAAACATAATACTGCTATAATCAATATCATACTCGTATTGATAATCCATAACTCCACCGGCAGGATAAAGAAGCTTATCAAGGTCCCCTCGCCACGACTTTGTCTTCTTAAACTCCATATCGTCATAAGTCTCGTGCTCTCTCTTCAAGCTGTCGAGCAGCAGATTGTAACCAATCAGCGCCCCCTTGTAATTCCAATGCGAATCACGCCTGTGATAAATCCCCTCATCCTTCTTGTCAGTAAGTAACGCCTTTAAATCAACATGCGTAACTCCAGCCTTATCAAGCGCATCATTAAGCCTGGTAAGATTGTTAGAGTCAGCCCTATTGTAACACTCAGGCATGTTCTCCGGATAAATGCTTGATTTATTAGGTGCTATTGCAAATGTAAACTGCCCTCCGTTATTCCTTACATGTTCCTCTATAAGCGATAGACTAACAGCCGCTGCCTCAATATCAGCATCACTAAGAGCATTGCTATCCATATAGTCCTTGCTCTCACTCTCGTAATAAAGCCATCCTTCCTTACCGCAGATAACATTAGAAGAAGGCTGCTTTAAAACCTCAGTCCTAAGATAGTTGGACGCTGAAAGCATGTATGCTCTAAACGGAACCCTGTCATTTAACCAGCCTTCAAAACCTGTAGAATAATCTTCGTTAAGCTTCCCGTTATCAATATACTTAGGGAACTTGTTAAGCTCTCGCTTCTCTATCTTAGCATCGCTCTTAACAAAAGGCATAAGTGCCAGCGGCACCGCACACACTGCCAATACAAGAATGATATATATTATCTTAAATCTCTTATCCACTATGCCACCCCCTAAAACCTAAAGTAAATGAACGGATTATAACTGCTGCTTATAAGTGTCAAAACCGACATAATGAATATTATAAACGACCCAATATACGAAAAGTAATTATATAGCTTAGCGTCGCCCTTAATTTCAACCTTGCCCCTGATATAACGGCATATCGGTGCAGACAATATAATTGCAAATACTAATGTCACCACAAACAGTTCAGATATACATGCTATAACGGCAACATTTGCAGAATGTAACCCTTCGTTAAAGGTGAACATATCCTTTATCAGCCCAAATCCCTGAGTCAACGAATCTGCTCTGAATATGACAAATGCCAACACAACCACAAGCATGGTATAAACATGACCTATGTACTTAAACCACTTCTTCTTGGTCGGCACAATCTGATATGTCTCAAGCATCAGACAAAGTCCGTGTATCATACCCCATACTATAAATGTGAAATTGGCACCATGCCAGAATCCGGTTAAAAAGAACACGAAAAGCTTGTTAAATGTTGTTCTTAAGTTACCCTTTCTGTTGCCACCAAGCGGAATATAGACATATTCTTTAAACCAGGTCGACAGAGATATATGCCATCTTCTCCAGAATTCCTGAATACTTGGCGAGATGAATGGATAATTAAAGTTCTCCTTAAAGTCAAATCCAAATACGCAACCTAATCCAATCGCCATATCAGAGTATCCTGAGAAATCAAAGAATATCTGCAAAGTGTAGCATAAAGCTCCAATCCACGCCTGCCCCGTTCCTATGTTAGCAGGATCATAAGAAAAAACAGTGTCTGCAACATATCCCATCTGATTGGCAATTAAAACCTTCTTGCCAAGACCGAAGCAGAACCTTCTAAGACCTCTGCTGATTCTGTCAACGCTAAACTCTCTTGTTTTAAGCTGGGATGCAATATCCTCGTACCTTACTATGGGCCCTGCTATAAGCTGCGGGAAGAACGATATGTACAGCATTACCGAAAACAGATTCTTCTGAACGCTGCTTTTATTCCTATAAACGTCAATAACGTAGCTCAGTCCCTGAAATGTAAAGAACGATATACCTATAGGCAGTCGAATATCGGGTGCAACTACATTCATCCCTGTTATATCATTGAAAATGCTAACAAAAAAGCCGGTGTACTTATATACCACCAAAAGCCCGATATTTAACAGCACCGCCAAAAATACAAACAATTTATCGTGCTTATTGCTGGCTGCTATTCTTCCAAATATGTAATTAAGTATAATTGAGATTATCATTATGATAACCGCAACCGGCTCACCATAAGCGTAAAACACCAGGCTCGCCAAAATCAATATTGTATTCCTTGCTATCTGACTGCGAACTATTGCATAAAGCAAAAAAGTCACAGGCAAAAAAATAAACAAGAACGGTGTTGAACTAAATGTCATAGCGTGTTATTGCCCCCATCTTTTGCCTTAATAACGACAAAAAGCAAACCGAAGCACGCTTCGGCTTGCATATGATTATATTAAGTATTAACAGATTACTTCACAGGGTTATTATTGAGCACAGGCTCATTCTTTTTAACTGTAGGATCAGAGATTTTACGCATGTTATTATTGCGCTGGTTCTGCTCTCTTATAGCGTCTCCCTGCTTCATCTCGTCAGCTTTAAGCATCTCTGCTATATCAGAAGACTTGAGTGCACTGCCTTCTGCCTGCTTTTTCATTCCAGCTTCAACGATTTTTTTGGTAGAATCGTTCTCTAGAATATTAGAAATATCATCCTCACTAGGAACTGTTGACTTGTCAAGACGATTCATTGCTCCAACAAATGTTTCTCCTGCCTTAAGCGTAAAGTCATTGGCCTTCTCAAGACTCTTGATTCTGTTATCATAAAAGAGTGACTTGGCAATCGATTCCTCCATCGAAGACTTAAGCTCTGCACCACTCTTGCCTACCATCTGCTCTCTTGCAAGCTCCTCATCCATCTTGCCTTGTGCAAATCCTTTGCTCATCTCGTCTTTCTTCTCAGCAATCTGGTTAGCGAACATCTCCTGGCGCATGGTCTGGATGTCATTCTGAATCTTCTCAATGGTTCTGATACGAGTTCTCTCATACTCATTCTTAGGACTCATATGCACCTCTTCGGTACCAACCGTAACATCGATTCCATCCTCATCAGCCTCAACAGTATTCTCACGTGCCTTCTTTTCAAGATACTCCTTAGACGATTTGTAGACGTTAAGCGACAACTTGTCGTACGTCTCCATCTCCTCAGCGGTAAGTTTGGTTCTTCCGTCGATTTCTTTCATAAATTCATCAAGGGCATTCAAGTCTTTTGCGACTTTTCTGTAGCTGGTTGAACTCTTACCATACTGACCAACTACACCTTGGTTCATCTTCCTTACCAAATGCTTAAGACGATTAACCTTACCGGCCTGACCGCTCACTGTCTCACCAAACTTATCATTGCCGTCGAGAACCTTGTAACCCCTATCCTCGGCTGATCTATCGTCTTTCTCCTTCTTAGGCTTGCCTTTCTTCTTAGGAACTGCATTTTTAAGCTGAGCGTTTTCAGCTTCTAATTCTTCCTGCTTTCTCCTAAGCTCATCGTTCTCTCTCTTTAATCTTAACTCATTCTTCTTAAGTCTCTCAATCTCTGCGATATTGGCATCATTATCTGGATTATTATTAGGTCGAACAATATCTTCCTCTAAATCGTTATCGGCTTCGTTAACCTCTTCCCCAGCTTCATTCTCATGCTCATTATCATTATTATTGTTTCGATTATTAGCATTTTCCTGCTCAAGCTCAACATTAAGATTCTCTTCTATATTGATATTATTCTGATTGTCATTATTGTCATTATCGTCGTTATTATCGTTATTATCGTTATTCTCGTTCTGATTATTAATCTCATTCTCAAACTGCTCAACATTATAATCAATATCATTGTCGTTATTAGGCCCTCCAACTGAATGGTTCCTTCTAACATTGTTGTTGATATTATTCTGTAAGAGCTCTTCTTCTTTCATAGTATTTCCTCCTTCAAACTTCGTCTAAACAAGTTTACTGATTAACTTGTTTGTATTATAACAAAGCATTTACAACAAAAGAGTAACAATTCTCTGATAATGTCAGATATTCTTTTTTATAATCAAGATATTCTTACCATCTTTATACTCGTAATCTACTGAATCCATAGTATTCTTGACCAAATGAATTCCAAATCCACCGGGTCTGTCAAGAAACATCTGCCCAGATGTATCTGCATCCTCATACTGAAGAGGATCGAACGGTTTACCTGAATCCATAAACTCTATTGTAACACAAAGCGGATCCTTACTAACCTCACAGACAACCTCTGCCTTACCGATCTCAGGATGATATGCATAGGAAATAATATTAACAAAAATCTCTTCAACAGCAAGACGAATCTGGAGTAGAGTCTTCTTGTCACATCCTAATGCAATCAACTTATCCATTATAAAATCCTGAACGGGATCTATTGCCTCATCTGTGGCATCAATGGTTAGAACATGACCGTCATCACTAATCTTGAAGTCGATTTCCGGGGTATCATCATCTCCACCTAAATGAATCAAATTAATCTCCTCCATATTTACTCGCCTCCGTTCTCCATATCTTCTTCCTCGCTATAGTACTCATCGGAATCATCGTATTCCTCTGATGTATAGTCCTCTTCATTGTATTCTTCATCTTCAACCTCAGATTTCTTAGGCTTTTTCTTGTATTTGAGTGAACCAAGTGCCTCTATGATAGCTCTTGCCATCTTAGAGTATCTTCCGTCTGACTTCTCATTGGGAATAAGTTCTAACATCTCTTTGGTTCCTTTTTCAAACCTTCTTCTTACTCTCATTATTGCAAGTCCGGCTGTAAATGTCCTCGCAGTAAATAACGCAAGTTCCAACTGCCCTTCGTCATTTTCATAAAATGTTATCAATACGGGGTAGAATATAAAATGCTTAACTAACGCTGCACAAATATTATCTTTAGATGTGAGATTAACCCCTCGTCCCATACTCTCCAATGTCTTCTTAGCGTTAAAAATCGATTTATTGTTATTCTGATTGGAGGTATATAAATACTGTCTCTCTGTGATCCCAACTGTCAGAATCTTATGCTCTCCCTCAGCAGGGCCCCAGGTCTGAAGCCTGGTCCTCTCTACAATCTTAAATCTCCCGTCACTATCTATCTCAACATGATAAAGTAATGCATGTTTAACCTCTGTCATAAATGGACCTATATCACGCTTTTTACGTTTTTTACGCACTCTTATCACCTCATATATTATTTGTGTAAAACAAATTAACGCCCAAAGCACCAACGATAAGGTCACCCTTACCGTTGGCACTGTTAGGTTTAAGTATTAATTATTCACTGTCAGGATCTCCGTCTCCAATATCCTCTGTTGTAGGAGGAACGAACGGATTGCTCTCAGTTGAGTTAGAACTACTGCTTGAGGAAGATCCCGTACCAGGAACTGTGATGTAGATTACATCTTCAATTGTAGGATCGTCCTTAGCCTTAATTACTATCTTATACTTCACAATATCGTTCGTGTTGTTCTTAGGTACAGTGAACTTAAATGTATTCTTAGTAGAAGTAAGCTCATCGCCCTTCAACTCATCCGGAGTATCTCCTACCATCTTGTACGCCTTAACAACTACTCCTGCCTTAGATGTAGTACCTGTAATATTGGATGTACCGGTAATTACATCTCCGCCGTAAGCAACAAACGAGTACTCATGATTCTCAACTCTCACAAGATCATCCTTGGTAGAAACATCCGTGGTAAGCTTGATATTGTTGAATCTCATTATGTTCTCATCGCTGTCGCCTCTGAATGTCTGCTCACCGACTCTTCCGATTGTGTCGGCACCCAATCCAAATACTACATTGACATCATCTATCGTCCAATAAGCATCCTCATCCTCGAAGTATACTTCTGCAGATGTTATGTTCATCTTATCCTTCATTTCAGGTATGAAGAACCTGATAGTCTGTGTCTCCTTAGCTATGAGTCTATTAGTATCGTTGTCAATAAACTTAGTAATATCATCTATGAATATTGACTCGCTAACACCCTGATAATTGGTGTAATTAAAGTTCATACTTACCTTAGACTTCTTAGAATCCTTAAGAGTCATAGATGAGCCTGATGTGTTAAATGTAACCTCAACAGGAGTTACACCATTCTCGCCGTAACACTTATGAGATGTTGACTTATGGTTAGTAAACTTACCTGTAAGATCAAATGCTCTGTTGAATGATGTATAACTTCTCTGTGCTGCATATGAGCTATAAGCATCAGACGAAATCGGCGCACCGTTAGAATCCTTAGGAACATCCTTAACTTGTGCACAAGCTCCGTTAACTCTACCCTTAATATTACCGTAAGCTGTAATCGTGTAACCTGTAATCTCCTTGACGTATGGCACTTTAGAATGGATATCAAGGAACATACCTCCGGAAATATCATATACTCCCAAATCAGTAAGGTATACATACGGTGATTGATATTGTGTCTTGTCACCATCCACATCATCTATTGTAGATGTGTAGAAGAATGATACAGCAACATCGTTCGACTCGTTAACCAACGCCTGTTTCTTGGTGCTCTCATCTATAGCAATATATACATCCTCTTCAGTGTTATCACTGTATTGGTTGTGTAAGTCTAATGCTCCTTGTGCTCCACCAAACGTTCCGGCCTGATCGAATAAGTAGTATGAGTATGAACCCATAACAACGCCGTTTCTTATATGTTGAACAACCGCATGATTGAACAGGATACCATTATCTGCGCAAGTTACAGTCATCTTATTCAAGTTGATTGTATTCTTGGCATTTATACCCTTACAGTAGTACATCACATTGCCTTTGGCATCCGTACCGTAAGTTAACTCCTGCATACCGGTTGTCATCAACTTAGAAAATGGAGTATCGTAATCAACCGATGCCTTAACTGCTTTCTTTCTGTTACCTAACGAATTGTTCTTCTTAATCTGCTTAAGTGAATCAGTTGATGGATATACGTAAACATTAAGCTCATCGTCTGTTGTTTCCGGCAAACGAGTTACCGGAGTTACAATATCCGTTGATTCCCATACAAACTCATGTGTAGGGAATGTGATTGGTCCAATTGTTCCAGGCTGGCCAATCTCTGTACTAACAGATTCTATGAACTCGCCCTCTCCATCACCAGGTCTTACAGTAACCAAAGGAGTCGTATCCATATTTCTGTATAACTCTTCGTTGGCAGTATGCTGCAATCCACCATCCTTAAGAACCTGAGAAAGAGAAATACTCTTAATATTCCAGATTGATTTGAAACCATTCTGCGTAGTCGCTGTAAACTCAATACTCTTGATACGCTTTAGGTTAGGAATCGGATCTAGCGTAAATCTGTCTGTATGGTTAGGTCTAAACATCCAATCCGGTACCGAGGTAAATCCTGTACCGTCAGCATCCGTTCCGGATCGTTCTTTAGTACCATTTGTCGATTCGACTGCGGTTGCCTTAATCTCATAGTATTCAGCCAGCTGTCTAACGACATCCTGATTAAGTCTTCTCTCAACGCCATCTTTATCTTCGTAAATGACCTCGGCCTTAACAGTTCCTACAAACTGCGGGATATCTCCTTCCCATCCACCTAGTGTCATCTCACAAAGAACCTTTACAGACGTTGTTGTATAAGACAATGGGAAGTACTTAGCAATCTCTTTCTGACTTCTTCCCTTACGTCCTCTAAGACTTACTTTCTCCTCTTCATCATAGTACTCGATATCTATCCAACCCACATCATCGATAACGTAAGTCACATAGCATCCACCACTTGTATCCTCTGAAATATCTATACTGTCAATGTTAAGCTTATCAAATGGATCTGCTGCTTTTGAAAGATCCTCAGGTATAATTCTGATACCCTTGATAGCACCGTAATCCTGGTTAGTCGATATAGAGAATCTCTCAGTAACACCTGCTCTAAATCCATCCGAAGTCATCTGCTGGTTAGCAAGTACATAAGCACTGTTACCATTTGCAAATACAAGCTGGAAGTAGAAGTGGTTAGAACTTCCCGAATCACCGTTACCAAGATCCGCTATATCATCCTTAGCAACATTAACACCGATAGAATAGGTCTTACGTTTCTTAAAGAATCCCCAATCTATACCGGTCTGCTCATGTGTCATAGAGTATCTTACTGTAGTGTAATCTACATCTCTAATGTCAAGAGTGTCCTCTGAGTTAAATGATATAGTATATGTTCTATTAGGGAACACCTGAAGTCCTGTGAACTTAGGTACCTGTCCCTTAGAACTACTGCTTGCATCCTTACTTGCGTCTGCACTGACTTTCTTATTAAGACCTGTTCCCTCGTCTTCTTCATCAGTTTTCTTAGAAGGATTAAGAATCTCATTGACATCAACCTTAGTTGTACTGTCATCCGCAACAACTGCTCTACACTGCTGTAACTCGAACAAGACACCTGCCACGCAGTTTCTCTCTAAGTGGAATTTGGTCTTTAATCCTCCGCTGGTCTCCTCCTTAAGATATGCACGTCTCTTATCAAAAGACTCAACGTAAGATATTAAGACATTGTCCATAATCCAGATATCTCCGCCGTCTATTGAAGCCTGCATTCCAACGAAGCTCGTAACATCTTCTTCATCTAACAGATAAGAAACCTTACCGCCTTCTTCTAAGCCTGAACCGGCTATATAATCTGTACCCTTATCAGTCATCCAGTCACCCATGTAATTAGATGCTGACTTTTTGATGCTCTTATATGCTGTAACCTGCTGTCTTCCATTAGAATCTGTATAGTAGAATCTCATGTTGACATTATTGTTGGTTCCGGCACCAGTTTCATTGGCTGTATTAACCGTAACCATATATCTTCCTTCACCCGCATTTGATGCAATAAGCGGATTATTGGAATTGTACTTAATCATGGTAATCTGATCTTTACCGTTCTTTGATATACCTCTACCCTTGTCATCAGTGGTAGTATAGTACATTAATGGTGAAGATGTTCCAAATAAATACTCTATGGTAGAGCACTTATATTGCTTACCCTCTGTGTCTGTACCGGTTCCAAGGTATGGCATACATCCACCCTTATATATAGATACTCCGGCAAGACTTATAGAATCACCGGTTACGCTTGAACTTAACGCACCGTTGTGTTTAATTCCATTCTCATTAAGTTTAGATTCTGCCATGCTACCGGTGTACAACGTGGTTGATAACAACGACTTATATCCCGGAAGCTTACCCTCAAATGCAATGGTATCACCTCTTAGACCGAAGCCATATATTACCTCTCCCTTAAGCTGTTCACCTACCATTCCGTAAGCACTCAGAATAACAGGTAGATATACCTTTCTTGTCCAATTGTTCTCATCCTGGTACTGAACTTCAAGCACCATATCTTCGGTAATACTGTCATTCTGACCAATCTTGTCAGCATTATAATTAGTAAACGCCTCAATTCCTGCACCATAAACATCTGCAAAATCAAGTCGTACCGAATATAATTCATCTTCGCCCGAATACTTTCTGACCTTTGACTTATTGTTGTATGTAACAAGCTTTAGAGAGTTGGTATTGCTACCCTCTCCCACAACAAACATCTTGTCAACACCTGAAGTAGATAAAGTGTCTCCTGAAGTATTCTGAACATCAGCAATCAAATAACCTTCAAAATCAAGGAACTGCTGACCGGATACCAAACCGTACTCCTCATATCCCTTGTAACTTTCTACTTTATAAATTGAAATACCCTGTCCGTTCCATCCTGACTTAGTCGGCTCACCGGTCTCCTTATCGATGCTTCCGGTCTCCATATAAACTTCAACACTCAAGACTTCTTTAATTACTTCCTCTGTCTCAAATGCATAATCTACCGTGCTCCATGAATCAAGGGAAGTAACAGGCTTAACGTTCTCTGTATAATTGTACTTCTCAATAATACTCTTACCGTATGTATCTGTAATATTGGCACCGTCAGCATAATAGTTGAGCATAGCTTCTGTTCTGTTATATGCATCAACCTGTGGAAATACATACTGTCTTCTCGTAGATCCATCTTCACCCTTATATCTGATTCCGAAGAATAAAAGGGTCTTGCCGGCTGTAGCTCCGGTTGAAATAGTAATAGCGTAGGTCTTATCAGAAGCCTTATGAGTCTTCCTTCCGTTCCAACCGTCAAGCTTATTAAAAGCATCATAAGAAGCTGTCACCGAATCCGGTGAAATACGATATTCGGTTGTATCCTCATAAAGATCATCTTCCTCGGTACTGTCACCAGCACCACCACCGTCTTCAGTGGTAGATTCCGACGCTCCTCCCGCAGTATCACCTGACACGCTCGCGGCCATCGCTTTGGTCGATAAATCATATATCCTGTTCACGAAATTACCAAAGCCTATTACGCCTTCAGCGGGCACATATGACATTGTAAATGATATCAGCAGCAATCCTGCCAACAGTCGTTTAAATATTCCTTTTCTCTTCATAGTGCATCCTCTATTCCTGACTTTTGTCAAAAAACTACAACGGTTACAAATTACCTGCTATAAATATACCAGACACCGTATAACAAAAGTGCAACACATTCTGTAACTAATAACTATCTTATATTCAAAAGTCCTGCAAGTCCTGTCATTTCAAACACTTCCATAACGTTATCGTTAACGTTGGTAAGTGTAAGCTTGCCACTATTCTGGTTAATCTTGATATAGAGATTCCTTATCGAACGCAATCCTGCACTCGATACATACTCAAGATCTTTCATATTGAGGCAAATATTCTTGAATCTGTCGGCCATTTGCATAAAGAGAGCGTCTGCATCTCTTGCCGTCCTGGTGTCAAGGTCACCTGCTAACAGAAGTTCCCCCTCTTCACCGCGGTCAACCAACTTTACGTCCATACCTCATTCCTCCTAAAAAGCTTATTTCTTCTTCCTTTGTTCCTTGATATAAGATGCGAGTTCTTCGACCGTAATCTCGATAACATCTTCTCCCATCTCTTCCATACGTTCCTCGATACCCATATTGGCGTATTCTTCCGCAGCCTCTGCTAAAAGCTCTGCAAAAAGGAACGGTGCCGGCTCATACTCTTCTGACTCATCATCAGAGAACAATCCGTCTGAATCCATATCATCATCAAAACTGAACTCATCATCATCGTTATCATCAAAGTCAAAGCTGAATTCATCATCATCGGCACCAAGACTGTATTCGCCATCAGACGACTCTTCATCCTCGTCATCAAAGAATGACTTGTCTTCGTCATCCTCACCGAAGAACGACTCATCATCGTCAAAGAGTGACTTATCTTTATCGTCACCATCCAAGCTGCCAAAGAATGAATCATCCTCATCGCTTTCGTCAATTCCAAAGAGACTTCCAAGTGTATCCTCTTCAACGGTCTCCTCTGTATGAACAGGAACTTCTTCTTTAACAAATGAAGTAACAGGCTGTGCAACCGTAGCTCCACCGCCACCTGCTAAAGCAACCTGTGAACCGGCATTAATTCCGGCTCCAAGTGTAATCCACTTAATCCTCTCAATAAGCTCTTCTTCCATCTCTTTCTTAATAGAATCCCTGATAGAAGTAAGCTTATTATCAAGCTCTTCCTGGCTGTATATAGCTTCTTCCTTAGACGTCTCTTTAGTCTTGCTAACTTCAGCCTTGTCTTCTCCGGTATTAGTCTCGCTCTCTATGTCATCGGCTGAAATCTCGCTAAATGATATTCCGCCGATTGAGGTTTCTTTCTTAGGCTCCTCTTCCTTGGTAGCCTCCTCGTACTCATCCTCAGAAATCTCTGCAAGACTGATGCTTCCGAAGCGTCCCATAGCCATCTCGTACTCCTTACGATTGACAGCCTCCTCAGCCTGAATAAATCTGTCAACTGAGCTTAACTTCTCCTCAGCCTTGTCAAATGCCTTAAGAATGTCATCCTCTTCCTCAAGTCTGTCTGCCTCGTCCTCGGTTATCTCAGAGAAGGTGAAGTTCGACTTCTTCTCGACCTTCTCGCGTTTCTCATTCTCTACAGCCTTACGCTCCTCATAATTGGCATCATGAGCCTCACGACTCGCAGAAACGAAGTCTTCCCAATTCTTGACACCCTCTGCTCCAAAGAAATAGTTGGTCTCAAAATCCTGATTCTCAAACATGTCAACAAATGAATCAGGAACTTCGATAAGGAACGAAGATCTTGAGGTAGGACTCATGATTGTGAATACCTCACCTCTCTTGGCGCTTACGATATCCTCCTGCTCACGCTCGTTGATACCTCCCGCCTTCTCATAAAGCTTGCATAAATCTTCCATATCGTTAGGTGCAAGTGAAAATACAAAACTGTACTGACACGCATTGATGATAGCAGATGACTTTCTTGCTATCTCCTCACTACCTACGAAGTCCTTGATATTCTGTGTAATAACAATCTGCATACCGTTGTACTTACGGATACGTTTAGCAAGCTGATACATGAAATCAAGTGCGACCGGAAACTTGGTATCGATAAATACATGCGCCTCATCGATAACAACTACAATCTTACGCTTTAATCCATACTTGATATTATAATCTCTATTCTTGATAATCTCGTTGTCAATGTACTTCAATACAAGAAGCATCTGTGCATTGGCAATCGTTGTATTCCTGTTGGCAAGCATCGACTGGAAGTTGAACACTGAGAAGTTCTCATCAGTTGTAATAGTTGATGGACCATTCCAGATGTTAGCATTTCTTCCGCCGGTAGAGAACTTAGAAATATAGTTGACAAGCGACCTTAAGAGCTGTCTTAAATACTCGTTATTGGTTCTCTCAAACTCTTGCAAAACAACATCATATAAATCGTCAAATATCGGATAATCCTCAGCCTTAAATCCTGAAAGATCGGTCTCAGGAGTAATTCCAAAGTTAAGATACAATCTCTCAACAAGTGAATTAAGGTACTCTAAGGCATCCTTATCTATATCAGGGAGAATCTGTCTAAAGAACTCCTCTAAAAACTGCAAATGCGTAGCAAAACTACCGCCCGGACCGCCACCGTCTACACCGGCCTCGTCATCATCAAGGGCAGTTATAATGTGGAAAGGATTAAGCCTTCCATATGTTGCGTTACCTACATTAATAACCTTACCATGTAAGGTGTGCGCAAGTTCTGAATACTCATTCTCAGGATCGAGAATGAATATCTTAGCATCCTCAGATGCTAGGTTGGTAAGAAGAGATTTGGTAGCGTATGACTTACCTGAACCGGACTTACCGACAATAACCATGTTGGAATTAACTCTCTCGCTATCTCTCCTAAAGAAATCTATAAATACAGGAACACCCTGTGCTGAACCAAGCTTGATACCGCCCTTGTCGGAAATGTGAGCATATACCCAAGGGAATGTAGCCGCAATTGTGTTGGTAGGGATTCCTCTCGCCTCTTTAATCATTGGATCGTAATTAGAAACCTGTGAACCAATGTAAGCCTGAAGCTGCATAAAGTCCATGCCCGAAAGCTTCATACCTGACTCGTTCCAACTTCTTCTGATAGTCTTCTTCATATCGGCTACATAAGGCATAACCGTGCTAAAGTCCTCATTATAAAGAGGATTGTCCTGAGTCATACTTGCGTCATATGCAGTAACATAGATGTCTACAGACATCAACGCTTCATTCTCCTGCTGCAAAGTAACAAGAAGTGAAGACAATGTCTCAATATGCTCCTGAAGCTCGATAACCTTAGAATCAAGCGATGTAGTCATATACTGACCGCGAAGCTCTGACAAAGATCTGTCAATAGCTCTTATTGACTTGGCGTTATCCATAGGAGTAACCTTAACCACAACTTTAGAAGCAGGAAATGACATAACTCCCGCTAGCCATGCGTCACCCACTACTGTAGGATATCCGATTACTCTGAAGTTATGAGTTATAACACCATCAACAACGACATTTCTCATGTTGAACTTAAGCTTGTCAGGCATTGCCCACTTAGCCCAATCTTCCTGAGGAATATGGTCAATCTCTTTCTCATCGAAATCTATTCCATTGCTGTACTTAAGGAATAAAGCCAATCCCTTGCTATCAAGCCTTCTAACCGCAAGTTCTCCCTGCTCTAATGCCAAAACAGCTTGTCTTGTCACAATATCAAGTCTTCTCCTGTCTGCCTCAAACAATACAAGATAGTAAAAAGGCTCAATTACCTTGTCCTCATGACACAACTCTCTTACTTCGTTGATTCTGTCATACTGAATCTCAACTCTGCTCTTAAGCTCCTCTTCAGTAAACAAACCACTCTCATAAGAGGCTTTTAATTGTTCTAGCTTATCGTACTCTGCTCTTAAATAATCATCGTAAATAATAGGTCTTTGAACCTTTACGATATTGGCACCGTAGTCGCCCTGCATTCCTCTTAGTATACGACCAAAACAAGACTCGATGGAATTGTCTCTTCTGTACTTAGAAAAGAATCTAAATTCAACCGGGTCTATCTCAATAACGGAGCCATAATACTCTCCACCATACTCTATAAAATCATCACTTATACCTGTAAACGGCATAAGCTCCTCAATAGGCTCACTCTTTGTTTCGTTAAGCTTCTCTTTATTCTTCTTGGCAGCAGCAGTCCTCTCTGCTCTCGCTGCCCACACTGCATCCTTCTCTTCCTTGGTTGCAGTCTTACTCTTTATTATCTTGTTCTCTTCTTTAATGATTGCCTTTAAATCTTCCTGACTTATAGAGTCTTCATCTTCATCCTCATCCTCTTCCGTCGATTCTTCGACATCGTCAGTCTTCTTCGAATACACTCTTGGATATGCTTTAAACCTTATCATATGCCATACAAATACGTACAGCGGATCATCATCTAATCTAAATAACAAAGGTACAACTATAGATGCTATAATAGTTGCTATCACCCATCTTCCCGGCAACGATGACGCAAGACTCATTGCAATTAATAGCGCAGCAACAAGCCCTATACCAACATCGGCTAGAGTTACCCCTTTAAATATTTCGATTTTGACCTTGGTTCTACCCGGAATTAATCTCATATACACATCCACCTAATCAAAAATGTTCATAAAGCACTATCACCCACCCCGGTTTTATTAAACCGGGATGGGATATCTAAAAGTTAATGACAAACATATTAAACCTGAATATTCTCATTGTTTGGAATATCATCGTCACCCGGAAGATCAACGTGCGGTCCCGGAGGTGGCTGACGCCTGTTGTCATTGCCGCCTATTCCACCGCCACCCGGGCCGTAGTCATTCTTGTCCATGTTTCTGATGTCGTTAGCCATGCTATTAACATCATTATCTCTATCCAACTTATCCTGTCTCATATCTTCCTTAGCCATTGCGTTGGAATCCTTGACATTGTGACCTGCTTCGAGATGTTTGAGCTTATGCTGCATAAACTTAACATCACTTTCTGATCTCTTTCTACCTGATGAATCTTTGCCCTTATTCTTCTTGATAGAATCAAGATCTTTCTTAATATTGGCTGCCTCGCGGCTAGCTTCTCTCTTATCTGCTTGCTTCTCAGCCTCTGACTTCTCTTTCTTAGATCCATCGGCGTTCTTGCCTTGAATCTTATTACCTACAGCTGATGCACCGGCACCGACAAGACCGGAACCTGTCATCCACTTACCTGTAGCTTTACCAAGACTAGACTGTTCGAAATTACTACGCATATCGCCGGCGTAAATAGCCTGATATCCGGCATTATCCGCCAAGATACCGGTAAAGATACCGTTAACCTTAGATACAGCCTCTAGTGAACAATATGTAATAATCGTTCTTACTATAGTTCCAAGCAACACATTGTCAAATCCGTTATTACCTATCTGAATCTCAGGGCTCCAGATTATAGGTAGGAATACAAGGAATAATCTCATCGAGATAATCATTCCTACAATTCCGAGTAACTGTACAACAAATGCAGTAGACCACTGCTTAAACTTACCTCCGTCGTCAAGTGGCATTGATGCTATCGCTAACGGTGATGCGATATATAATGCCAGGAGGTTGAATATTCTAACACCGCAGGTGATGATAATGATAACCATCTCCCTAAGTAGTGCCAAACCAACCAAATATACCAATATATAATTCATATGAATCGGGCTGAGAGTAAATACTTTCATTACGTCGTCTTTACTGTATATACTCTTGTCTCCCACATAGAACGGGAATCTTACCGAATCAAAGAATGATGGATTCTCGTTGTAGGTATCGTCTCTTGCTGCTGCAAGACCTCCTACAGTACCCATTGTACCGGTAAGGAATAATATCCTATCCATCGGAACATCTCCGACTTCACTCTTACTCTGCTCAGAAAAGTCTCCTCTTTGGATATCCGCTAATGCTCTTAATCTAGGATTAGCTCTTAGTATCTCTATCGAATCAAGAATGGCGTTGGTCAAACCGTCATCATATGTATCAAGAGCTGCCTCTTTATTAACCGAATATCCCTCTCTAAGCAACTGCATAACACTCTGCCAAGTCTCTTCGTCCTCGCCTTGATTGTTATATGTTTTATAGTTAAACTTAAATACTCCCTGTCTGTCAAGAAACTGTAAGTCTCCTCTTATATCATTATAACATGCATTTAGGTTATACCTAGATCTATATGAAGGGTTAAGAGAATAGTTACCAATAGTATTGATAATCCTTCCCATAGCCGCGTACTGTTCTTCCGTAAATGTCATCGAGTCTTCGGCTTGCGTAAACTCGTAATTATTCTTAATAGCACTGCTCAATGTGCTTACCAATACATTAGTTGTATATATCGAGATGTATACAACAGCTGTCATCGAGAAAATCAACACGATACTCTTAATAAGATTACCGATGATTGTGCCCATGGTTACACCCTGCTGCTTACCTCTTAAATCTAATATTCTCTTAATTACACTCCAGATTGCGAAGGCAAATGCAAACATAATACCAATTATTGCAATACCGGAATATACTCCTCTGACCGTCTCATGCTGAAAGAACACATTAATCAAAGGCATCGATTCATCTCTGTAGATTATCTCTTCTTCACCGGTAAAAATCTCCATCGCGTACTCTACAAGGTGCAAAAAACCGAGAATAATTATCTCCACTAAGTAGAATATGCTAAAGAATATGGCCTCTAAACCTGAAACAATCTGATCTTTAATTGAATCAAAATCAAATAATGCAACCATAACATCCACTCCTACGATAAGCCTATCGTACCCTAAGCTTCTTCCTTGATACCAACAATGCTGAACTTAAGCCAAGAAGTACCAAAACAAGTATTAGCAAGAATACCCATGCTTTCAAATTGAAATATACACTAATCGAGAATTCTTTCTCTATAGAATTGCCTGCTCTGTCAGTAACTATCACATGGTAATATCCCGGATTAATAATCTGCTTCTTAAGTGTGAGTTTTATATCGTTATTGCCCTTGCCATCTACAATGACAATTGAATCTCCCTCTTCTAGCCCATTGACCGTTACCGGTCCTCTGGCTCTGTTCTTAGAATCTATTCCGTCAAAACTTACTACCGGAGGCGTATGATCAACTTCTACCAAAAGAGTGTAGCTAACTCTTGATAAAGCACATCTGTAGTCGACCTCGTAATTGCCTTCAGCGGTCATATCTACCACACCACGATTGGATTTAACTTCCTTACCGTCAAGGTATACCTTCGTAACATTAAAACCATCCGGCATAACATATTTATTAATACTACCTGTAACATTTCCTACTATCTGGAATGTCATAACCTGCGACTCACTACTATCATTCCATGTTACTACTGAATAACTTCCGATATCCTCTACAACTTCAGGAATCGAGTCGTACTTCTTACCATTCCTATATAATTCTATATTCCCAGCATCATTTTCTGAAGCAACAGCCATATATACAGAATCGGTTGTAACCATTCCGTCAAATGCACTACATGTAAATGTTCCGCCTGATATTGCGTAACCATACATCGCTGTAGATCCATCGTACGTCACACCACGACTTAATGTTACAACATCTGTGGTACTCGTGTCCTCTGTCTCAGCTACTTCTTTAGGCAAGCCGGTAACTATATCAAGCTCTCCGGAATAGTCTTCATACTTAGACCTGTCAATGCCGTTATCCTCAGTAGCTTTAACACTTACTGCATTAAAACACATAGCCATTGTTATGAAAATAATAAATATAGCGCTAAATAATTTCTTCATGGATTATGCACTTTCCTCCACTTGATCTTCACTCTTGCCAAGTATGATTTCGTTACGCTCATCTAAATCGTAAAATACTTCATCTGCTCTAAACATATGGCTTCTAAGTTCATCCATATCCATGCGTCCCATCTTGTAATATGGGCACAGATAACTCGGAGTATACTTAGTCTTTAATGGGAAGTTACCAAATGTAACTATAATCGCATTACCGGTACTCTCCTTGTTATTAAGCATCTGTAGTTCAGATGGATAAATAAGAGGTCTAACCTGAGTCTGTGAAGACAGGTTAAGGTCTCCTGCTCTACCTCCGACATTTGCCGAAGTAGACGTCGTACGAACTGTCATGTTACCACACAGTTTAGAGAACTCCTCACATGTACCTATATCGTTAGAACCGATAAACATCTTCATACCACAGTTAGACTTAACGATATCGGCAACTTTCTCACCGTATACGTTGTTAAGCTGTGAATAAGACTGAACCACCATGTTGAACCAAATCTTACGCGAACGACCAACTGTAATCATCTTATCGAACTTCTCGATCTTAGGCATGTTACCAAACTCATCAAGTATAAAATATACATTCCTTGGAAGCGAAAGGTCTTCTCTCGCCGATGCAACCTTGATAAGAGCCTTATACATACACAGAATGAAAACGGCTGCAAGACCATGTCTCGTATCCTTCTCATCCGGAATCTTCATAAATAAAGCGGTAGGTTCATCTGCAAATCTCTCTGCCTGTACATCAGTAGCTGATGTAAGACCACACAAACCTCTATCATTGAACATATTTAACTTGTCAAATGTGATTGACATGTATGAAGAAAGCGTTGTATCCGCTGCCGACATAACCTGTCTTGACAAGGTATACGCCTGCGAAAGCTTATTACGTCCTTCAAAATATGACTTCAATGTAGCGAACTCATCCTCGGAATTGGTAAGTGCTTTGTTAATATTGAAGAAATTGAATTTATCTTTCGTCATGCCGAGTCTCTCGTCCTCTGAATCCTCGAGCATAGCTAGGCATGTACTCATGATAATGGATCTGGCACCTTTCTCCCATACCGGATCCTTCTCATTCTCGATAGGACATATAACCGATATAAGATCATTGAGATCCTCGTACATTTCGTCATAAAACTGCTGTCTTGTGACTGAAACATCATCCTGGCAATGTGTGAGGTCTGCATAAGCTCTTCCTCTCCACTCTGCCCATGGCTCGCCGTCTGCACCTTCGCCATCCATTCGTCTGAGCTCAGGATAATTAGACATGCTATCTTTGTGGAACTTAATACCCTTACCTGCCTCTACATACTGCTGATACATATCCCAGATACCATCGAGCGGATTCCATCTTGATGAAGAGTATGTATCACGGAGATCAAGCAAAAGCACCTTGTATCCTCTTGATTTCAAAAACTTAGAATGCAGATCAAAAAGCTCTCCCTTAGGGTCTGTCATAATCATTGAGCTTCCTGCTGCAGTTGCTCCTAAAAGCTGAATCATTGGATTGATGAAAGTTGTTGTCTTACCGGAACCGGTAGCACCTATGATAAGTGAGTGGGCACCAGGCAAAAAATTGACATCAAGATTGTTCTTTCTGTCAAGGACAGCTCTAACAGGAATACCATCCTTCTTGACATTCTTAAGCACATTGTATGTGTGATAAGGAAAGTACTTGTCCCTCTCCTTCTCTGTTAAGAATCTGCTGTTCTCCAAAGATCCCCTGACAACGTCAGGCTTACCTTTGCCGCCAAGCATATTGCCTGTATTAAATATAAGTGAATCTAAGTTGCTTCCGGATAAAAGCCATACAACGAAGACGATAAGTCCTCCGATGAGACCGTATACCCATGTTCTTAACTGAAGAAGAACTCCAAAATCAATGGTCACACCCTTACCCGCAATAATATCAGGCAAGGCTCCTCCTAAGGTTCTTATCAAGAAACCAGAGAGGCCTACAAGGATGAGAAATACCATTACATTTAACGCAACTTTGTGCCAATTCTTCAATCCACCATCCATATTAATTACTCCTTAGATATAAGAAAACCGATAAAGTAACAACCAATCCATTAAAAAACTTACAAACGACACAAACAGGATAAATCCTGTTTGTGTCGGTATTACTAATTCTTGCCGCCGTTAATATTAACCTCTGGTGCAGTAGGCGCATTCTTAAGTGACTCATTCATCCATGTTGTAAGTGGGCTGATTGAAAGTCTTAATGCTACGATAAGCACGAAGATAAGTACATATCCGATGATAGCTGTCTTAAGTGCCTGCTTTCTCTTCTCTCTCTCCTGTGGCTCCTCAGCTGTTGCATACTTAACACCTAACACGATGCAGAATAAAACACCGCCTGCTCCAACTAAGAGCAACAATGGGTTAACAAACTTATTCAAAAGTCCTACAATAGGCTGTACAATTGAGTTGAAATTACTCTGTGATGCAGCTGCTGCCATATTAACGTTAGCTGCGATAACTGCCCCTGCTACAAAGAGCATAGACATAAGCTTCATTGCCTTGGTGTTGTTCATCACCTGTGTTGCTGTTACCATCATTTTGTTTGTCATTGTCATTAACTTGTTCATCATAATCTCTTCCTCCTTGGAATTATATATAGTAATTGATTGGTTTGATTGTTCCCCGCTAAAACCCTGTTTTCGCACTGTTTTGGCGGCTCGTTTATCTTATGTATGTATTGTAACAAAATATGTATAACAAAAGTGTAACAAAAAATTACAAAACATAACAAAAAATATAACAAAGTCTCAAGATCAGCCTCTAGCCTTGGTTTCGGGGATTTTGATTACCGCTTCCGTACCGGAATCCGAGCGATTAATCTTCATCTCACCGTCACAAAGTATCTTAAGTCTGGTCTTAACATTATTGGTCCCCACACTCTTATGCTTCTTCTGTGTGGAAAGCTCTGTCTTAGCGCCATGTCCGTCATCAACTACTCTGATAACAACATATCCGCCTTCAAGCTTGGTCTCTATAAGAATCTTATCGCCCTCGGTGCTCATGCCTATGCCGTATTTAATGGCATTCTCAACTAAAGGCTGAACCACAAGAGCAGGAATCTTAAAGTCTGTAATCTCAAATCTCTTCTCTACCTCAAAATCCTTAGAAGGTAGTATCTTAGCAAGTTCTATAAATATGTCGGCATGCTCCATCTCCTCGGAGAAGGGAATCATACCCTCATTGGTCAGCGACTCGAGATTCTTTCTTAGATATCCCGAAAATGCTATAATCGCTTCTTTGACAGAGCCCGGCTCCTCATCACAAAGAAGTGCTATCTGTTGTAAAGCATTATATATAAAATGCGGATGAATCTGATCCATCAAAAGTGATACCTTGTTGTTGGAAAGCTCCATCTGCTTAACCATAAGGTCACGCTCTGTATCCATCTGATATAAGAAGAATACAAACAGTAACAACATAGTCAACCCGAATCCGGTAATATCTATACCAGGAACACCCATACCTATTATTGATGTTGACATAGGGAAAAGTATTCCTATAACAAATCCCATACTGGCTCTGATACTCTTAGATGATAAGAGTAACATTACAAGCACAACCGAAAACTGCATCATCAGAGTTACATACGCTTGATAACTAACCGGCGAATACGCTGATATGATACATACAAGTATTGCCAACAGTGAATGTAAAGCAGTCCAGAAATATCCATCCCACTTCTGACCTTCCTCACGCTCAGTCTCAATAAAGTATATTCCAAAAACAGGAGCTACAAAAGCATAGAAGAAATATGCGAATCTTGTATACACCCCTGAGCTTTCAGGCGGAGCTGCCTCGGCAGTAATCTGAAAAGACAGCCCTCCAAGCGCGTTACAAATTGCGACTATAAACCATCCTATTCTTCTGGTATGTTTCTTCATCTGCATTGCGACCACAAGGGTAATGCCTGCCAAAAGAATCGATATAAGAGTGGCAACTGAATTAATTACTCCAAATAACTCTATCTCATTCACTCAACCGCCCCCTTATCTACCGCGTCTATTGTAATAGTCCATATATATATCGTAACTGAACTTCCTGATACATACACATATCCACACTAAAGTTACTGTATATAGAATCGCAGTAGCCATCACTATAATAAATGTTGTGTTGCTTGTATGATGCCCCATAACATTGTTAAGATCCAGCATCATGTCTATCACAATCATATCGGCAGTCTGAGCGATAATCCACAATCTTAACAACTTACCGCTCTTCTCGGAATCTGACTTCTTACCCATAGCCTTATATTCTTCCAAAACACATCTGAGCAAAAATCCAATACCCAAAATCAAGAATATGTCAGGCACCGAACTTGCAATCTCAGAAATGATAAACAACGGCGTATATGAATCTGTAAGATGATATACCCATAAGAAAACATTATCAAATACAGATATCAGAACATAACACATAAACATTGCCGAAGCATATTGCATCCATTTAAACCTTGCCGAAAGTCTATATGAACAAAAGTATAACCCCACAACAAACGAGAATATAAAATACTCTGCTGTGAGCATAAAATCGTCTGTCATGATATCAAACATAATGCCAATCATCTCAAACACGATTGCAATCGTCAAAGCAATCATAAAGTACGGCAATGCTCTTGTACTTCTTAAATCAAGCTTTCCATCCATACGAAACTTCCTTCATGTAATCAATCAATAGTAATCATCGTACCCGGGCTTCATGATAAGCTCGCCCATAGTCATCTCTGCCCACGAATATTGAATCATATACTCACCCATAAAAGAGTTGACAGCATAATTGTCTCCCTCTAAAAAATTAAAGTAGTCACAATCTATGAGCGATGTATCTATACCGTAAGCATTCCAACCTTTAACCAATACTTTCTCAGCTCCTATCCGCTTCAAGTCGTCCTTAAGACTATATACGAATACTCGAACCTGGTTCTTTAGAGCCTTGTCACCTTCCCTGTCCTCGAAAAGTATACCTACCAACTCACCCAGGGTACACATAGCTCCACGCCTGTCTATAAGATATGCCAAAAGTTCCTTGCTGCGGCTTCGCTTGAATTTAACAGGATTGTCATCCTTGTCAAACACTTCAAAATTGCCAAATGTCTGCGCTTTGATCAAGCCACTTCTCTTTATCTCCACAGGGTTCCTTAAATTGGCCAGTTCTCTCTCCAATGCGTCCTTGGTTACAGGCTTCAGTATAAAACCACTTGGGTGCAGCTGATATGATTGATATGCAAACTTCTCATGTCCTGTCACAAAAATGATGTTGGTAAGCGGCGAGACTTTCTTAATCTCAATAGATAATTCAAGTCCTGACATACCCGGCATTTCTATATCAAGCCAACATACATCAGGTTTAACATCCTCTATATATTCAAGTGCGTCCTCAGGGTTACCAAACGGAGTGTGCTCACCATTAGGATCTATCTCTTCCATCATCCCTATAATCTCTTCTGCAACCTGAATCTGGTCGTCAACCGATATTGTAACCATATCCTCACCCTTTCTAATAAAGAATATGTCCTTATAATTATACATTACATTATCTTCAAAAAGCGCATAAAGACACTCATTACATTATAATATATAATAATCAATGTGTCAATTTTATTACAAAAATAAGCGACGGACCAACATCCGCCGCTTAACACTATTCAAAATCAATACTTTGGAACAGTTATTGTAACACCATTAAGTAAACTGCTATCTCCTTTACCTTTTGAATTAAATGTAGCAGTCTTCTCATTTATAACCGTAGGCGGTGTACTGTAATTGCACACAACTCCTCCGACCATTACTTCTGCCAATCCATACTTTTGCATAAACCTATTCCTAGCTAACTCTCTAGCTACAAGTTCTCCTCCTGATTGCGGTCCGAACCACAACTCTACTGTTACTTCTCCCACAGAAACACCAACTTCACTTGTAATTTTCACCGTATATGTGTAAAGCACACAAGGTATCTGTATAGCTTGACCCTGAGACGTGACAGCAGCCTTACCGTTTGACGTAGAAGTAAGTCGATAATCAACTTTGACCTTCTCACCTGTTCTTTTGTCTATAAATAAATTCTCTTCTCGGCCATCAACGACCTCTGTGTTACCAACACTAGACTTAGTAATAGTCTCTCCATCCATAAGTGTTAAGTTATCTTTACGCTTTAATCCTAAGAAGAATATACCATCTTTACGATTTTCAAGCTTACATGATCCATCCATGTTAATCTTTCTAATAGAGGTAGCACCATAGTTAACCAATGTCGAAGATGAAGTAAAGGAAACATCTCCATCTGTAGCAAGAAGCTTACCACCGGGCATCACTACAATACTTCCATCGTCACAAGTAATAGAGCCATCAACTTTATCGGTAAATGAGCTGATGCATCCACCTTTCTTAACAATCAGGCTACCACCATTCTTAATCTCAATCTTACCGTTATTAATTACACTACACTCTATAGTTACTGTTCCACCATCAATTGTAAGAGTCTCACCCTTAGGGATAATAATACCCTCTGTAGAATCCGAGTCATTCTCAGTGTTAAGCATATCCTTAGCTGTATATGGTTTCATCTTGCCCTTAGGAATAGTCAGCGAATTGACGCATGTAAATACGTGCCTTGTACCTACAAACCACTTGAATACGCCGTAGACATTTGGTGTTTCATTCCAGAAAATGTTACGAGCCACAAGATGGTCACTCCACTGAGTACTGAAATTCTTTACATCAACCGTTCCGCCGCCGTAACCATTTAACGGTTTGGCATCATATGCCACCATATATCCCGACTTGGTTACAGCAAGTGAAGGAATTGTACGATAATCATCATCGTGATCATTGTCATCACACTTAGCATAGTCAATCTGATCATGATCCATTCCTACCATACATCTTCCAACCCAGAATTCGGAATTCTCATCACCTGAGAACGGATGCATAGTAAAGCATTTACCTTGATTGTGAACTCCACCGGAGCTTGATCCTCCGGATGTACCCTTCCAAAGAAAAATCGCAGGCTGCTTGCCTTCCTGACCTTTCCAGCATTCTACATATGTATCTGTACTTCTACTACCCATATTGAGTCCCGCACCGGCTTTGCCCTTCTCGGAACCTCTTTGAAGGTACAGGCTTATCTCACTACACCATTGCGTCCAATGTCCGCCGGATTTCAAGTTTCCGATGATATCTGTACCGGATCTTCTGCTCTTAATATAAGGAACACCAAACGATCCGTTTGCTCCGGATGTAAAGAACCTCTTAGTCTTATAGTAGCCTGTGCCGTTAAGCGACTTGCCAAGCGCATCCATCTTGATCATCTTACTCTGTTCTTCTGCGAAACCGGTTAAGAAATTGCCGTTAGAGCATTGGTAGCTGAAATTTGCATTTCTAAAACTATCCCATCTATCCTTATCTGTTGTATAAGGATCCCAATATTGCGTCCAGTTTTGATCCCTATAACCTCTCTGAATATGATCCTTGTCATCATAAGTAGATATAAAGCCTACCGGTTCCATAGTAGACCATGTATTCTTATTTCTGTATGTATCCGTATCATAATAAAAGAGCATCGAAGCGTGCGCCTCGCCGTCATCCATATAGTCGGCAAAATTCTTCTTTGTCAATTGGTTCCATTCCCAAAATTCAACTCTTCCCATCTTGGCATCAAGAATATTGTCTCCGTCTCCGGAAGCATCTGCTGACGCCTCGCCTTCAGCATGAGCTACGGATTTATTAAATAAACTCTTAGCATTCCTGTTCACTCCGGAATTGGTTATACCGACAGATGAAATAGTCACAACCGCTGCCATCATAAACGCAAGCTTAGATGTTATTCTCCTCTTAGATTGTTCCGGTTTCTTCATATAATCACTCCTAATCAATATAGATTACAACTATATAATAATACGTTGCTGTAATCATATCACTAACTTAACAACAAAAGTGTAACAAACCCTACTTACTGTTCTTCTTTAGAATTCTCAACCTTGGTAATAACCACTCCATTATCGGTAAATTCAACATGGAACTTCTCTGTCACACCAAGTTTCTCATTAGTAAGAGTAAAATCACCTCCGGTGATATCAGTGGCAGGACTTGGCTCCTTGTCTTCAACAGACTGTCCCTCAGGGGTAGCATCCTCTGAGACTTTAGCCTTACCAAGTCTCTCTTCCTTACCGGGCAAATCGCCACTCTCAGGATTCTCTTCCATCACAACACCCATGCCCTTCTCAATATAAGCGATATCACCCTTATCATATGAATAGTAAGACAAATCAACTGAATTGTCAGCACTCTTAAATGTCCAATCGCCGACACCGTTAACGAAATATATATCGCCTTCCGATACATTGCCATTAAGTTCATCGTATTCTGCGGACTCTGAATCCGAAGATGCATCAGACGACGCGTTATTGATGATGACAGGTGATTCGGTGTCTTCAGCAATCACATCAGGGCCTTTAGTGTACTCTATCTCTCCGACCATAGTGAGTTCGGTAAAATTATCATTCTCTTCAACATACAGGGTAGCTTTAATATCTACAACATTAATCTCAATGTCAGCAACCTTCATACTTCTAACAAAATGAATATCAGTACTTCCACCTTTAAGAGGATAAACATTATATGTGACCTTGCCATCAACCTCTTCACCTTCAGCCTCGGCACTTACAAATTCATCTCTGTCTACAATGACATTCCACTTCAAATTAGGAGTCTTACTTCCGTCTAAAGTATATTTAATGGTTGACCCATCATCATTAAAACTTACCGGATAATCTGTTCCTTCATAAAGCTGAACAATCATATTCTTCTCAGCCTTATGTCTCAAGACAGTCCTTCTTACAAAAAACGCTGCGATAACAATCGCAATAATCGCAACCGCTGCAACAATAAACACAATCTTCTTATTAATCGGCTTCTTATTGACGTCTTTAATTGCAGTGTCCTTCCCGGTTCCGGTTCCTTTATTAACATCCTTCTTACTGTCAGCCTTAACAGATTTAGAATCGACCTTATTAGCAGACGGTTTCTTGGCACCCTTAGTGCTGTCAGCCTTCGGGTTCTTCTTAGTCGGCTTAGCAGTCTTGTTAGTATTCTTAGTGTTTTTCTTATTGTTCTCTTTCATAATTAACTACCTTTCTGACGAAGTTAAAAATCATTCTATAATTTGACACTCTTTCTATTATAATACAAGAAATACCCTGTGTCAAAACAGGTCATACGTGTAAAATATGTTTTTTGACACGAATACAATTATAATATATAATAACCATGCCGTCAAAGAAAGAATACTACACTATACGGAGGGCTATTATATGTCAGTATCATTTGAATCAGAACGTTTATTAATAAGAATGTCCGATGTCAAATTCACCGATGCTCTATTAGATTATTACAGCAGAAACCGCGAATTCTTCTCTCATGCCGAGCCGGCAAGAACCGACAATTACTACACTCACGATGTTCAGGAGCGCATCCTTATGCAAGAGATGAACAACATTGAAAACAGCGTGTCATATTATTACTACTACTCTTTAAAGGAGGACCCTGACACTATAATCGGGTCAATAAGCTTTGTAAGGATTCGAAAGATGCCTTACTTCAGTGTAATATTCGGTTATGATTTAGATGAACATATGCAGGGCAACGGTTACGCAACTGAGGCCTGCGCCGCCACAATCAAACACATTCTCTCTAAACAGGAGATTCATCGTATAGAATCAAGAGTCAGAACCGACAATAAGAAGTCGATTCGCGTCTTAGAGAGACTAGGTTTCGTGTTTGAAGGTGACGAGTTCAAAAGCATATACCTTGAAGGAGCGTTTAGAGATCACTATAGGTACGCATACATCAACGAAGATTTCGAATAAAGCTATATACTACATAGGACCAATACCCCTATTGGCATTCTTGGTTGTCTTCTTAACAGCACTTTTCTTCGGCTCATTTTTAGCAGGCTGATTAGCAATATCCATCAAAGACTCGGCAACATTATCTGCCAGAGTACCGTCCGCCATGATTTTCTTAACCGAATCCCAATCTGTAGGATTATTGACATCGTAGTCTAAAGTCTTCATCTGCTTAAGCTTGTTTGTTGTCGCACTCAAAGCATCACGATACAGAAGCTTATCAGTAACAATCGCCATTGCAACACGTTCATTCCTAGGCTCCGTAAGGATAGCTTTAAGCACATAATCTGCCAACCTGGAGTATTGCATGTTAATATCTGCACCATCTTTGATGAAGTCTATGGCATCTTCAACGCTAGAAGTGTTATCTTTCCATACCTTAACACAATCCTTTAGATTTTCGTTACCTTTATTCCATACAGAATAATAATTCTTTGGATTATCCTTTACAACCATCCTAAATGTCGAATTATTGGCAAGTTTGTCGACTTTCTTCTTGAATTCACCTTTCTTAACACTTTCGATAATGCTCTTAAGCTTTTTTATCCCGACATCAGCTCTCTTAGCCTCAACAAGATATTGCTTGGTCACATAGTTAAGGGCGGCCTTATCAGCATCTAATGTACCCTTTGTTCCGTCTATCATTTTATCAGGATTATCCTCTGCTATAGCAGAAGCCTTAAGGTCCTTATTATGTTCACTAAGAGCATCGATTAAGCTCTTAATAAGCTCCTCTCCTCTATCTACCCTGTAACTTAAGTCATCAAGATATTTAGAATCTCTAAAAGCTTTATTGATCTGCCCAATGTCAAGTTTCTTAAAAGTAATGCTGTTCTTAATCTTATTAGCACTCTTTCTAATGCTCTTTACATCAAATTCCTTCTTAGCATGCTTCATCTCAACAGCGGCAAAACACTTGGCGATATTGTCTATCACCTCATCGCTGCTACCCTTGGCAGCTTCAAATCCCGAATGCAGCTTAATATAGTTGTCAAATGTCTTTTTGGTGCTGATAGGCTTAGTGTAGCACTTAGAATACTCAGATTCTTTAGAAACGGTTAAATCTAAAGTCTTATCAGTGTACGTCTGTGACATAACCTTTTCGGCTATCTTATTGGCATCCTCCACTCTATACTGTCCTATGTGAATATCCGCATCTTTACTTTTTCTCCAATCATTAATCGAATTAGGATATCTTGCGTTATCATCAAGCAATTCTTTACCCTTAGGTATCACTTGTCTCTCTGCTTCACTCAAAGTGCTAAGATACATCTGCTCACCTGTATCTCTAGCCTGATCAACAACCTGGTCATAATAGAGATAGTCATACATAAACCAGGCAAACTTACTATTAAACCCCTTAACGCTCAGATTATATATATTATCACCGGCATGAGTAGGCTCATAAGCACTAACAAATATGTCTTTAAAAAACTCGTAAGCATTAGAATCCACATCTGATTTCTTGTCTATTCCCGTTTTTAATTTAACTAATTTGTCCATCCTGCTTTTATCAATACCAAGCTTATTCAAGTAATCCCCAACTGTCATATTTTTCAAAAGCTCAGGATTAACCACATAATCCGGTATATGTCCGGTGTCGTCTACACCCTTCTCAACAGCAACCTCAAAAAGATTCACCATTTCCGAATGATAATAGGTTTTAAGTGAATCCAATTGAACTTTAGCAGCTCGTACATATAATGAATCTCTCTTCTTTAGAATATAATCGATTTTCTCCTCCCTGTTAGGCTCATCCCTAAAGAGTTCTCGATTATTCAGCATTTTCTTTCTTTCTTCGACCATATCCTTAGAAAGCTTAGCACCAATCATGCCAACAAGCATATAAAACTCTTTCTGAGGAATATTTGTAATATCTCTGACCCAATTATTAAATACCAGATTCTCAATGTCATTAGACATCGCTTCTATAGCATTTTTATTGTTAACTATCAATGCTCCTATCTCTTCCGAAGTAAACTTTTTATGAGCTTTAGCTTGATCGGTAATAATTAAACTCGGAGAAATCACTCCATGAAAAACACTCTGAGCAGACATTGCATCAAGAACAAACATCATTTTATCAAGAGATGTCTTCTGCCTCTCAAAAGAATCTGTAGCTTTTTCAATGAAACCATCACCCGATAACTCATTGACACTGAATTTGATAGGTCTGACTCTCTTAATCTCCTCTTTAATTCGAGCTTTATGTTTTTTGGTCTGGTTAGTCTTATTGAATTCAATCTGTTCCTCTAATTGTCTCTTCTTTTCTTCCTTGATCTGCTCCTTAGCGAATTTAAGCTGTTTAGCAAAAGCCTTACCGGTATACTTCTTGTCTGTTTTGAGTATAGAGTCGTCTACATAACGCTTTTTGTTATCTTTTATCTTCTCAAATGCAGGCAAAGTCTTCTTTAAATCCGTGTTGACTTTAATAGCATTCTTAACTCCATATTTCTTATGATATTCCTCGATTGCTTTTCTGGCATCAGGATCGTCCTTCGCTCTTTTGTCTCCTTTTAAGTCATAGTACTCCTTATCGAAGTTATAGAGTCTCTTCTCTTCTTCGTCAGTTCTCTTAGCTGCCATATTCTTAAGAAAGGCTGCATTTAATTTAGGCTTAATATAAACCCTCTCTGTGGTCTTAAGTCCATCCCTGGTAAATTTAGATATCTTATTATCTACTACCGACTCCTCATTTCCTGAAGTTCTGTATATTCTGATGCCTTCCCTGTTAGTATCGCACTTCTCACCGTCAGCCACTACTCTGTAATCTTCAGGCTGAAGGTTAATAGTACCGTCGTCCTTCATATATACATACTCACTCGGAATACCATGTATTGTATGTCCATCCTTGGCAAGCTCAATCTTGGACATCCACGTCAAAGTAATCCCTCTATAATTAGCCGGCATTTCTCCCTTATAGAATACTTTGTCAATATAATTCCTCAAGTCTACCTCATACACCTTATCGGGCGAACCACCGGATCCTGCAAGAGAATTCTTATATTTCATAAAAAGTCTGCCATTCCTCTTGGCAATTCCGACTATTGTAATATAATGATTAGCCACATTTAAACTCAGCGGAGACTTATCCTCCTTAATAGAGTGAATAATCTGCTTCTCCATAAAGTTAACTATATTATTAACATACTCGCCCTTCGTCACGTCATTCTCTGTAAAGTCTTCAAGCGACAACGGATTAATCGTAACCTCACGAAGCATATTATTAGGAGCAAAACTTAATATAGCATCTCCCATCTCCAAGATTCCCTTAGCTTCATCTTTATTGTAATTATCAATATTATGAACTTCAGCGTCAAATTGCCCCATGTTATGATTATCAATAATCTGCTCATCATCTGCGATTTTAGGTCTATACGCCCTTATATCCTCCTGAGTAACATTATTAATTCCACGACTCTTAATCATCATCAACGACGAACAAGACCAGCAGCCGTTTCCGCTAGTCTGATAATTATCCTGAGGAATAACAATCTCTATATCATATTCATTGGTTTTATACTTCTCTTTAATCTTTGGGTATTTAACATAGTCCTCACCATTACTCATCTTAGTCTCAATATCTTTGTTAAGACTCTCAATCTTCTTGAGACTCTCAATACGCTTCTCAAGCCTTACCATCTCAGGAAATGATAAATTCTCAGCATTCTCTACTAAATAATTGTTGATCACATTCGTATCGCCCGTGTTTCTAATCTTAAAGTCGATATGATTGTACTTATCATACTCTCCCGGCTCTTCGTACTCATAGGTTCTAGGATTACTCCTCACCATCTTCTCGTATCTTAATCTTAGCTTATCAGGGCTATACTTAACGTAATCCTCAAGAACTCTCTCTATATATTCACGACACTTCTTACCGAACTCTTCACCAAGTTGCTCTGCTAGCACAGTCTCTTCGGTAAAATTATACGCCACTTCCCCCTTAGGCAGATTTAAAGAGTATACTCTTATATATTCTTCAAATGAAGGCTTCTTGTCGCCACCTTTTACAGCCGAATTAGATTTCTTCTCCTGATCACACTTATATACTGCTAACGGCAAAGAAATCTTGTCTTCGGGATTCATATTATCTAATCTCTGAATATCATTATTGATGTACTTCAAATATAAATTAAGTTTATTTACAACACCTTGCGTTTTATCTTTACTAAACGCCGTAATAAACCCGTTCAACCCGGTTCTAACATCTTGATAAAGATTCTTTATATCCTTAACAACTGCCGGCTGCATTGTCTTATAACCACCTATTTTATTAACAGTGGTATATTCATCTATGATGTTTTGTAGCTTTAAGAGGGCGTCTAAACCATCTTTATACTGCTCGTACACTTTTTTTCGACTACGCCTAATGCCCGTAATCAACTTGTCACGTTCCGATTTATTTATACTATTTATTGAAAGTGATTTAATCTTTGGCATAGTTATCCCTCCAATTGTTGTATTATTGATGCTATTATATGCTCTTATTCATTACAAAAGCGTAACATTTACAGAAAAAACTCAAGATTAAAACCTTGAGTTTTTATAGTATCCCTATGAGTCGTAATATAAGTACCACTACAAATACCAGCGGAATAAAAAGTGGTATTCCTTTTACATATATCTTGATATCTGCTGTACTCATCGTCATATGATAAAACATGGATACCCCTATGTATCCAAGTACAATCTTTAGAGCAAGCATATTCTTTGGCAGTATTCCAATCCAGTGAAAGCATCCATAAACCACAAGCCCTCCTATCCACATAGGAGCTGATGACGCAAATATATTCTGGAGCATCACCATGAATCTGTTGCCTCTGTTCCTAAACGCAACGTGACCTAGCGAGTCTCCCTGCTTCTTAAACAGAGCAATCTCTGTAATCTCCGCTCTTGTCAGCACAGCAAAAAAAGCATGCGCAAGCTCATGAAGCATCACTCCCGGAAAGAATACATTGTTAACCAAAAAGTTAGATATCTTCGGGTGTAATATCATGCCCAGAATAGCGGCAAGCGCCTCTCCAAAAAGTCCAATCAAGTACCCAACAGCTATTACCGCAAACGGCAATAAAACCGCTATAAAAAGAGCGTACAGCGGCGGAATACTATATATCTTGTCTATTACCTCAGATAATTCTACCTTCATTAATCTACCTCAATTATTGCGGCGCACAAGATGCGCCGCATCATAATACTTTACTTACTTAGCGATGAAGTCCTCTCCATAGAGTCGTTCATGTCCACCTTAGGACCTTCCGTAATATTCTTGCCTACAAACTTATTAGCTATATCCTTTTCTATATCGGTAGTTAAGAACTTCTCGACCTTATCTTCAAATCTCTTACCTCTAATGCCCTTAACCGCGTTAGCAAATGCTTTGGTCTTGGCAAATTCCTGTGCTACCTCATTGAAATCATCACTCGACGCACTTACATTATATCCGTTCTTAAAAACAGCATCCCTAGTAGGAGTTGCTCCACCTCGCCCATGTATTCTATCTTCTTCGGTCAATATCTGATAGAGGATAATTCTAGCCATACAATCCTTAATGACAGGTTTGTCGGAAACCGTCAAAACGCCACCGTTATCCTTCTTGGCACTCGCAACAATACTGTTTATCATATCAGCAGCACTTTTGGCAATTGAAGCAAACGCAGCAATATTGGAGCCTCTACCCACACTGTTCTGCTCAAAACGTTCACCTTTGGCAAGTGCAATAGACTGTGATCTGCTGAATACTCTAGTAGACTGTCTAACCAAATTCTTCTTGGATGGAATATTCTTGTAAACATCCCACTTCTCTTCCTTTATACGCATACCTCTGCTCTCTAAGAACAAGGCATCTCGACTGTATTGAGTTTTTATTGGGCCCTCAAACATTGTAATGTGACTAAGTGGAGTTACAATATGCTCTCGTACATATAACTTATTCGGATCGGTAAGGTTCTCGTCAGCCAAAAGCTCCATACTCTTCTTCTCAAGGTCTGCCTTAAACGTTGTAATCTTCTGGCATAAATCCATCTCTCGCTTAATAAGTTTCTCTGTATAGCCATTACCCTTCTTAAAACTACTTTTACCTGTAACAAATTCCTGTTGCCTTCTTCTAGTAGTCTTAGCAAGTTCTCTTATCTCTTCACATATCTCATCATAAACCTTAAGCTCTTCAGGATTCAGCGTTTTGTCAACTATCTCTCTATCCTTCACAAAGAAGTCATCCATGTTTTTAACAGAACACTCATACTCATTACTTCGCTTTAAAAGATTAATAAAATTCTTCTCTTTTTCTTCAAAAGTATCACCAAAATCCTTGATACTGCATTGCACCATGTATCTTTCCATCATTCGCTCGTACTTGTCTTTATGAAACAATGCTTCTTTCTCATACTTATATGGGTCTTCTGCAGCCATCTCATTAAGCTCTTTATCCTGCTTAATCGCCTCGACGTCCTCTTTTGTGACATATTTATACTCCTTGCGCTTAAAGAGATCGTCAACAACCTGCTTTTCATCAACCTTGTAGTCATATTCAAAGTTCATAAAATGCTCGTATTCCGCTTCCTCCTGGGCAATTCGCTTTCTCACGAATTCGTTGATAGCGCCAACGATGAGAACCCCTTTGAGCGTCTCTTCCATCTCTTTACGCCTTTTCTCATCTTCTATCTGTTGCAGCAAAACCGCACAATGCTCCTTGGTTGACTTGATATAACTAAGCTGTCTCTCAATCATTACGATTTCTTTATGGATATTGGTTACGACTGCTGATGACTCAACTTCCTCCCCTTCAGTATAATTCGTCTCTGATAATAGCTGACTCTTAAGCGACCCTAAAACGCCGTTCAGTTCAAACGCAGTATCATCCAAAATCTCCATGAGACTCCTCTGTTCATCTTTCTTTATCTTCGGATCTCCCATAATATACCTCCTTATAGATTAAAACATCTAATTCATACTCATTATATCAAATACTATGTAACAAAAGCATAACAAACATCCAAAAATCAGATATCCATCTTCTTAACTCTCCTCATAGCCACTCTGTCTAACAGTTTAGTAGTGATGACAATAATCAAAATATATAGAATCATTGTGGTGACAAGAGGCAAAGTAATCTCGAAACTATCTTGTCTTATGAGGTCAAATGTCCTCGTCATGTCGTTAACTGCAATATATCCGACAACAGCCGTCGCCTTGATAAGTCTGACAACTATATTCTTGAAATCAGTTATCATCTCCTTACCGTAATGCTTCATCAAAGTGTTGAAGAATTCAGTACTCTTACTAAACCATAAGCGATAATTCTTCTCAAACTCTCCGTCATCAATCATCCCTGAATACCGCTCAACCATACGATATATCTCATCGCTGAACGCGAGAGTAAACCCGACTATCGCAGCGATTTCCCCGCCAATATACAAATCTCTGTAATACTTGTAATAAAGCAGCATTATAATCATAATTGCGGGTGTCACATGAACAAACCAGAGAATCACCCTGACTATACCTCTTACAACTATATTACTCCTCCTGCTCAGGATGTAGAATATATATCCCAGAGGATTACCGACAAATACTGACACGAAGACAATCAAAAATGTAGTCAACACGCCCTTAATCATCATGATATATCTGTCTTCTTCAATAAATGTCTTCTTAAAATGACCGCTAAGCCCTCTCGCTTCATCCGGATCTGAACTCACAACCGCATCGGTCCTGACACAGATTGTTGCACCACCGGTGTAACATGGTCTTGAGAAATTAAACTTCTCGCTTCTCTCGTCAGTTATAGTTACAGCACCGCATCCAATATCATAAGTTCCGCTCTCCACGCCGCTAAGCATATCACTAAACGGTACCTGGTTCAAAGCTAAACCGTATCCATACTTCTGACAAAAACCATAAAGGATATCAATCTCAAAGCCAACAACCTGACCCGCAGACATATACTCAAACGGAATATTCTCTCCATCAAAAGCCAATTCAAGCGTTCCATTGATCGCCGGAAGCTTAGATATGTCCATACTCTGCTTGTTGGTAGTTTTGTTGCCGAACCATTTCTCATCAAGGCCGTTTAAAGCGCCATCATTTGCCAAAAGCTCAACATACGAATCAAATCTCTCTCTGATTGTGTCACATTTATCGTTCTTAGGAAATACAAACGCATAGTCCGCCGGCTCAATATATCCATCCATTGCATCCACTGCGTCAGTTCCCCTAGTAACCGCTCTGATAATCGGCTCGTCGTCCAACACCCCACTTATTGCGCCCGTAGCAAGAGCCTTGTAGGCATATTCTCTTGTAGAAAAATGCATAATATTCGCCTTAGGAAGCTTCCTCTTAGCTATATCCTCGAAAATATATCCATCCACAACACCTACGGTAACGTCCTTATCGTTGAATCCTTCTAGAGTATCAGGAACCTTAACTTTCTTAGGCTTGTCAGTCTTCCCGCAAGAGGTCAGAAGCACCAACGCTGCCATAACGCACAGTGCTATATATATTATCTTCTTATTCATTGTCAGTGTCTCCGTTCTTATCGCTCTTCTTAGCAGTAGCATCGCAAGATGCCTCTATCACATCTTTAGCGTACGCTCTGTCAAATGCAAGCGTGTAGTATCCGTCGTTATACGGATCGTATGGTATCTCATATTTCTTGAGCCATATGTAGCAGGCATCAACCACCGTCTTGGCATTTCTTATCTCTTTATCCATCGCCTTATATTCTTCTGATTCAAGCAAATGAACAATGTAACACGCCTGCATCTCCGGATCGGCTATATTGAACTTGTATTTCTCACCTTCACCACCCGGACCAAACCATTTCTCAGCAAATTGATAAAGCCCTTCTTTCTTGCCATACGCCGTATATTGACCGTATCCGTATCCACCGTCAACATTGACCCACTCGTTGTACTGATTGTAATAACCATTGGTGTATTCAAGGTTTCTCGACTCCAAAAAATCCTGTTTGTCGATAATCTTATCATTAACCTTCTTGGTGTATTCCTCGTCGTCCATCTCCCAAAGCTCATTGTTGTAATCCTCAAGATTGTTAGCCTTAAATCTTGACTCCGAATTAAGATTACACATAACTCCAAGAACAGCCGTCTTGTTATTGTCAAAATGCTTCATGAGCTTCTTATAAATTATCTCATCCTCGGTAGCATCACCGTAATCCTTGTATTCCTTAGAAGGCATAGCCTCCACAATCTTCTCTAAAGGAGTGTTCTCAATTAATCCGCTGCGCCTTAACATTGTATCTTCAAGCAATAATTCTAATGCAAATGCTATCACTATCAAAACAATTCCGCATCCGACAATATATCTTATTCTGGTAAGCTTAGAGGCGTTTCTTATGTGCTCCTCTATCATTTTGAAGCGGTTTCGTGATCTTACCGTTGCATATTCATATCTCTCATCAGTTCTTCTTCTAAGCTCTTCTACTCTCTTAGAGTCACCCTTGATATGTCTTCTAATAAAGCGTCTCACTCGTTTGACAAATGCTCTCCGCCTGCTGTAGCGTCTTCTCATCTGCCTTACTCTTCTCTCGTTTGAGTCTTCATATCTTGTCCTTTGAGAATCACTCATTATACGCATCCCTTTCATATAATATCGCATCTTACATTTTACCACATCACTTTAAAAGGTACAACGATTAACTGATTAGCTCAATCCCACCAACCAAACAAAAAAGCCCTGCCGAAGTGCGACGAAATCGGCAGGACTTTGGAGTATTCTATATTAGTTAAGATGTGTGGTGATTATCTCACCTATATTATCTCTACTGATATCAGTATTATTGTACATTGACATCACTAGGTTATTATCTTGTATTGTTGTTAGCACTACGCTATCGTTTATTTGGTTTACGACATGTGATTTAATATTCGAAGGAATCACTTCCAATCCTGCAAGTAATACCCAGATAATCATCATTGCCGTAAACCCTCCAAGGCAAGCACCACCAATCTTATGAATATTGCCGATCAATTTGATGTTGCTTTCTTTGTTGCGTTCTAACCATGCCAGGGCGATATGGAAGCCTCCAACTATGATTATGAATATTGCCAAATCGCTTACTATCTTAATGACCCTTTCTACTAGGAAAATCGCCACATAGTCTGCGAAATTGTCCTCTTTGATGTATGTTCTATCATACTTAGCGGCTGTTGCCACGAGCGTATTGTTAATGCTTGTCGGAAAGCCTGCGTATCTGAAAATGTTAGCTCTGGCACTCTGCATCGGGTCGACGTAGTAGGTTGCCTTAGCCAGCTTATTAATCTTCTTGATAGGAACCTTATCCATGGTAACTCCGGTCGCAATGCTTATATCCCTTGTAATCTTGGTGTTAATATCACTCTGAACCATTGAGCTTATCTTCTCTTCTAATATGTTATCAACCTTAGTGTTATTAATTATATCCTTAGCAAGTACAGGTCCAAAGTAAATCGTGTGAACTATTGCAAATATTGTAATAATTAATCCTAAAAAGCGTCTTGCAAAGACCTTAACATATCCGACCATCATTCCAACTGCGATTATACCGATTACAATAATTGTAAGTGTATTCATAATGACCACCTCCGAATATTAATGAATACTCATCTACTACAATCTATCAATCAATACTTCAAATCTCATTCAATTTATGTTGATATACCGGGAAGCAAATTGCTTTTTGGGATTTAGGGTTTATTTAACTTCCCGGTTAATCATTAGTACTATTGTGATTACATAATAGCACGGGGTGTATAACAAAAGCGTAACACCAGGTGTAGTTTTTTAGTATTCAATAAAAAAAGCCCGGCAGGAATAATCCCACCAGGCATTTATAATGTTATATTTTGATGTCGTAAATCATATATCTCTCTAAAATCTTGTCATTGATTACGAAATTGCCTCGACCATTGACAATCTTGAAGTCTTCTTCCTTAGCGTAGGTGTCTAAATCTAACGCATTATGAACAGTGGTCTTGGTGTGAGAATTCCTTAAGTCAACCGTAGTAGACTTATCATGTCCACCAAATATCAAGGCATTCTTACCCATTGCATCAACCGTCACACCTGCTCTGTCAATAAGAATACTACTCTCACCGTTGTTGGCACCTAAACACGTTGAATCATCTGACCTGATTCCCGCATCGATACTCATCTCACTCAAGGTGATATCAGCTTTCTCACCGTTAATCGTTCCGATAACAACCATGTGTTGTCCTCCAACGTAAGACTCCAACCTCGACTTAGAAACCGTAATGTTCGCATTGCCATTATAACTTCCGATGAATACACCGTCAGATACCGAAATCTCAGCCTCCATCAAGCAACAATCGACGTTCATGTTAACATCGCCGTCAAATGCACCGATTGCCACAGCACTCTCACCGCTCGGCTCAATGATAAACTGTCCGCTTGAAACCGCAATATTACCACCCAAGCCGGAACCGATACATACACCTTTCATTCCGTTAGAGCGAATCTTGACCTTGCCGTCATGCTTGAAGAATATATCTCCATGCCTAGATTTCATATCGTTACCAATGCCATAGTACTCGTTAGAATCTACGGTAATCTCCATATCTCCATCGCCCTCTAGAGTAAGCGACGCACTCTCCTTAACCTGTATTCCGCCTCTCTTCAAGACATTGACACCTTTAAGTATCAAGGTTACATCAGCGCCTTCCGAAACCTCAATCGAAGGCTGATTCTTAACATTTGTGAAGAATACATTCTCTAATTGAATCCTTCCCTTATAATCAGGATTAATTATCAAATGAATGTTGGTCTTAGAACCCGGTGTACCGATAATCGTAAAATCGTTATACACCATATTCCCCTCACCGACAACAATGTCTGTACAACCGTCTTTAACGAGCTTGCTAAGAGATATTCTGGCAGACTTACCTGCTATATATTCTCCTCTTGAAACGCCATCAATAAACTCCTGTCTGTAACGCTTTATCTCATTTCTAACCTTGTCATCAATCCTGGTGATAATCTCCTCGTTAGGTTTAGCAGTGTAGTAACCCTGGATAAGATCTGCTCCTAAATGAATAACCATCTGAAGCTCCTCGGTAGTCTCAACACCCTCTGCCAAAGCCTTAATATTGTTATCATGACAGTAATCGATAATCTCTCTCACAAAATGCTGTTTCTGCGGCTCGTTATGAATGTTAGTGAGAAGCGACCTGTCAATCTTAACATAATCAGGCATATATCGTAAAAGATTAGTTACGTTAGAATATCCTGTTCCATAATCATCTACCGCCGTCTGAATATTAAGCTTCTTGAAGAAATTCTTGGTCTTCTCAAGCTCATCATCACTTAATTCTGCCTCTTCTGTAAGCTCCACAACAGCTGTGTCCGCGCATGATTTTAACATACCCTCAATATGTGATAAATCTTCGTCGCTGACTCTCACACCAGGAATACTGTTTATAAACACCTTGCGATCCTTAAACAAATCCTTCTTGTCGCTGACAATATTCAACACGTTCATAAACGTCGCTTTCTCAACGTCGTTAATCCTGTTAAGAATGTTAGCGTACTTGATAATAGAAAGCGGTGAAATCCACTGCTCCGTGTTAGGCCTCATCAACGCCTCGTAAGAATATATACTTCCGTCAGTCGTATTGACAATAGGCTGAAAATGATATTTTAAAAGGTTGTCATCTAATATATGCTCTACAAGCTTAAGCTCATCCTTCTCTTCCTCGCTGAGATTCTCCATCGCAGCATTAAGAACGTTCTCAAACTTCCTCACCTGAGTCGTCTGCTTCTCGGTAACTTTGAGAAGTGAGTTGAGAACGGTAGTCCTTCTAAGCATCTCAAATCCTCGTGACACTGTTCCCATCCAAAGTCTTGAAGCATCGTCTGCGTAAAAACCATTCTTCTCCCAACCTATAGCAGCATAACCATAGCATTGGTCCTCATAAAATATAGGCTCAAAGAAGAACACTCTAGGCTCATCGCTGTCCTCTAACAATTCCGGAAGAATATCCTTCACATTAAAGGTAACATCAAGTCCAATCAAGCCATTCATTCCGTCATTATTATACTTGATCGCATAAATCATCTCTTGGGAATATCCCTCATTCTTGCAAGATATCCTGTAATCCTCATCCATATTGCGCCATGCAGAATTAAGACACAAATGAAAGCTGTTCACTCCACTGATCTGATATGCGTAAGAATACACCGTGCTAAGATAATCCATGAGATTATTCTGCAACAAAAGATCATCCGGCATGGCATTGGTAGCAGTAAGGAATCCTCCTCTAGATATATCCGTACTCCAAGTAGTTCTGCGCTCAGAGATAAGATAATCCTTGTCGCTCCTACATCCACAGCTCTCGCCGATAGAGATGCCGCCGACTATCTCCTTCTCCTCGAAATCCAAACTCCTAATCTTAGAATCTATATAGTCAAATGCGTACTTACCGCATTCATAAGCAGGAACAATAACCGAAGTAATCGGAACAGGACTTGTCCTACCTTCCTCGGTTGCATCGTATCCAGCAATTGCAACATCCTCCGGAATTCTGATTCCTTCTTTATCCAAAGCTCTAGCCAATCCAATAGCCATACAGTCATTGGCACAGACTACAGCCTCAGGAAGCTCATCGCGATTTACCAAGAGCTTATCAGCACACTGCTCACCACTCTTATACCAGAAATCACCGTACATTATATCCCTAGCTTCATCAACATTAAGTCCGTGATCCTTCATGGCAGCCTTATAAGCATCCACTCTCTCAATAGAATGCTTATGCCATTTCTTACCACCCAAAAAGAATATGTTCTTATATCCGTGCTCCTCAATCATGTGAGAAACCATATTGTACATACCTAAATATCCGCTGGTACGTATAGAATCAAAATACTTACTCTCACTCTCAATGACAACAACAGGCTTGTTATATGTCGAATGAAGAGTCTCCTCCAACCGCTCGGCAACACCCGTCGTCTGAATCGTATCCTTTAGAATTACAACACCATCAAAAAGCTCATAGTTAATAAGGTTAAAAATGTTAGATTCTGCCTTCTCTCTAACCTCATTCTCCTGATACTTAAGGTACATAGCAAATACACACACATCATAGTTATTCTCATGTGCGTGATTAATAAAGCCTTTTGAAAAACGAGACTGATATTCTTCTTCCGGTTGTCCCATAAGGACTGCTATTCTTCTCTTTATACTCATATGATAGCTCCTTAAAACACTCTTCTTAATTCCGAACTATGTCCACAACTAAAACAGCCGTAATACCCTTATTATAACTTAAATCCCGTTCCAACCACCTGTGCAATATCTCTACCTGTATCGTCAGTAATATCAATGTTCACAATAGTTGAACTCCTACCTGACTTCTTAAGTGTAGCCCTAGCAATAAGCTTGCCACCTTTAGGCGCATTCAGATAATTAATGCTCATCTGCTGAGCAACAGTGCTCTGGTGGATATTATTAGATACAACTGCAAATGCAAAATCGGCCAAAGTAAACATAACTCCGCCCATTATTCCACCATATCCGTTCTTATGATTATCATTAAGCACAACGCTACAAATACTATAATCCTCACCGTAATCATCTACAACCATTCCACTCATTGTAGCGTATCTGTCTCTTTTGAAGAACTCTCTCACCTCATCTATGTTCTTAAACGTGCCCATTACTAATCCTCCAAAGCCTATAATAATCCTGTATTTAAATATCGAAAATCAGCCTGCAAGACTACCCGCAGGCTGAGTAATAATTATCAATCACCAAATGAGATTCCAAGAAGTCTTGCATCATGTACTATATCGTCATCAGGAGATACGTACTTAAGCTTGCCGGCACTCTCTGAAAGTGGAATTGATGTCACTTCACTGCCCTTTAATACAACAAGCTGACCATACTCCTGCTTCTTGATAAGCTCTGCAGCATACGCTCCGAATCTGCTTGAAAGTACTCTGTCAAATGGATCAGGACTTCCACCACGCTGGGTATGACCCGGAACCGTAACTCTTACTTCCTTGCCTGAATAGTCTCTAATCTGCTCTGCAATCTCGTAAGCTACAGAAGGATACTTTCTCTCAGCAATAATCTTCTTACGCTCCTTCTTAGGAAGCTTAGCAACTTCCTTAGATATAGCACCCTCAGCAACTGCAAGAATAGAGAAGCCCTTGCCCTGCTCAGTTCTCTTGTCAAGCGCATCGCAAACTTTCTTGATATCATATGGAATCTCAGGAAGAAGGATGATGTCAGCTCCACCCGCAATACCTGCGTGAAGAGTAATCCATCCTACCTTATGTCCCATAACTTCTACGATAAAGATACGGTTATGAGATGATGCTGTGGTATGAATACAATCAATAGCCTCGGTAGCTATATCAACAGCACTCTGAAAACCAAATGTCATATCTGTTCCCCAAAGGTCGTTGTCAATAGTCTTAGGAAGACCAATAACATTCAACCCGTTCTCACTCAAGAGATTGGCAGTCTTCTGGGAACCGTTACCACCCAATACAACAAGGCAATCAAGCTTGTGCTTCTTGTATGTATCTATCATAGCCGGAACCTTATCAATTCCGTCTTCTGTTGGAATACCCATCTGTTTAAATGGCTGACGCGAACTTCCGAGAATAGTTCCGCCCTTAGTAAGTATACCCGAGAAATCCTCTGACTTAAGAAGCTTGTACTCGTCTCTCATCAAGCCTCTGTATCCCTGAAGGAATCCGTAAATCTCAACGTCCTTCTTGTAGAGATTGGTAAGTCCCTTAACAACACCTCTCATGGTAGCGTTAAGTGCCTGACAATCTCCGCCGCTGGTTAACATACCAATTCTTTTCATATCCATACCTCCATATTATTTATTATAAGTCACTGCTCGACTCTTCCGTTAAGAGCTCTAAGCAGCGTAACCTCATCAATATATTCAAGATCACCACCTACAGGTACACCGCTGGCAATCCTTGAAACCTTAACACCCAAAGGCTTAATAAGATTCCTTAAATATAATGCTGTTGCATCACCCTCAACTCCTAGGTTAGTAGCCACGATTACTTCCTTAACTTCATCGCTCTCTAACCTCTTCACAAGCTCTTTAAGCTTGATATCCGCTACTCCGACACCCTTCATAGGGTCAATTGCACCTTGAAGAACATGATAAACACCATCGTACTGGTTGGTGCGCTCATACGCCGCAAGATCTCTTGAAGTCTCGACCACCATAATAGTTGAATGGTCTCTCTTCTCGCTCGCACAGATAGGACAGATATCCTTGTCTGTAAGAGTGCAACAACATGAACAATAGTGAACATTCTCCTTGGCAGAAACAATAGCGTCAGCTAAATGCTTAACCTGCTCCTCAGGCATATTAAGCACATGAAAGGCAAGTCTCTGAGCATTCTTGCTTCCTATACCCGGAAGTCTCGAAAACTCCTCAATAAGCTTGGTAATATATGAACTGTAATAATCCATCTCAATCCTTCCTCAGACTAAAATGGCAGATTAAGTCCGCCGGTAATACCGCTCATAGCAGCCTCTGATGCAGCATCAACCTTGCGCATTGCCTCGTTGATTGCAGTAACCAAAAGGTCCTCAAGCATCTCGATATCGTCAGGATCTACTACCTCTTCCTTCATCTTGATTGAAAGAATCTCTCTCTTGCCGGAAACGGTTACATTAACCACTCCACCGCCTGATGAAGCCTCATAGGTAGCGTTCTCGAGCTCACCCTGCTTCTCCTCCATCTGTCTCTGCATACGCTGAGCCTGCTTCATAAGATTATTCATATTGCCGGGCATACCACCCTGAAAGCCTCCACGTTTAGCCATCAATAAATACCTCCTAATTGTACTGTCTTATAGTATAACTCTTTTTTGACAAAAAGTATATAATCATTGTTCCTCAATCTCACATTTTATGAGATCTTGATATTTCTTACTAGGGTCCTCAAAATTCCCCTGTGTAAGCGCAACTTTGACATCACGTCCGGTAAAATCTCTAAGCACCTTGACAAATATATCTTTATTGCTCTCTGCGGTCAGAAGCGCCGTCTTATGCCCGAATATGAACTTAATCTCACCCGGGTTCTCTGACACACTCACCTTGGCAACATTGAGCGTCTGGTTAGTAACCGGCGAAGCTTTATTTAGCGTCTCTCTAAAATTATGATAATTCCTTACAAGCTTCTCTATGGTAGCCTGGTCCGCCGGCTGAAGATCCTTAATAGCTTCCTTCAGAGTTATATGCTCTTCCTCCTGGGTTAAAGGAGGGGGAGCAGCCGCTCCTGCTACCGGTGCAACACTCACTCCGCTTGCCACCATGTTCTTAAGATCTTCCACTTCCTTCTCAAGTTCCTTAATTCTTAAATGAAGACTTCCTATGTCAGTCTCCATCTGCGGCTTGGCAAGCTTGATAAATGCAACCTCGACGTCAATTCTCTTCTGCGTAGAAAGTTTAAGCTTGCCCGACAATTCAGAGCACACCCTTATATATCTTATAAGAGTTTCTAAGTCGACCTTAGCCGAGTCGTTCACTATAATGTCATACTGCTCTTTAGGCAGTTCCTTAAGTTCTGTGACATCAGGTGACTCTTTGGTAACAAGAAGGTTCCTCAAATATGACACGAAATCATTGACTAAACTCGTCATCTCCCTGCCTTCCATGACAAGCTGCTCGATGTAATTCATAAGGCTCTTGACATCAGAATCCGTTATGTTATTAAAAAGCTTAGAAAGCACTTCAATATTGACTGCTCCTAAGACCTCACACACCTTGTTAAGATCAAGCTCCTGTCCCAGATAAAATGATATACACTGATCAAGAAGCGACAAAGCATCACGCATCGAGCCGTCCGCTGCCCTTGCGACATACTTCAAGGCATCATCCGTCACGCTAATGCCTTCATTGGTCATAAGCTCACTCAACCTGGCAGTTATCGTCTCTATCGTAATACGCTTAAAGTCATATCTCTGACACCTTGAAAGTATCGTAATCGGCAGTTTCTCAGGGTCAGTGGTAGCGAGGATAAACACCGCATAAGAAGGCGGCTCCTCCAAAGTCTTTAAGAGTGCGTTAAATGCGCTCGTAGAAAGCATATGCGCCTCGTCTATAATGTAGACGATGTACTTACCCTCAGTTGGGCTATAAACAATATTGTTAATAATATCTCTGACATTCTCGACACCATTGTTGGATGCTGCATCTATCTCGTGAACAAAAGGATATCTCTGTTCATTAATTGCCTTGCATATATGACATTCATTGCAAGGACTTCCATCCTCCATGGGATTCTCACAGTTAATTGCCTTGGCAAATATCTTGGCAATCGTCGTCTTACCCGTACCCCTTGTACCATTCAGGAGATAGGCGTGCCCGATGTGAGCAGATGTCACCTGATTTCTCAAGGTGGTAACAATATGGTCCTGACCTTTGACATCATTAAAGTTGTCAGGACGCCATTTTCTATATAAAGCCTGGTAAGCCATAGTAATACCTCTTTATGAAAATTTGAATAGCTGATCCATAGTTCTCAGGGTCTTAAAGTCACCCTTAACCTTCATGTCGCCACTCATAAATGCGCGTTGGAAGGTCATCTCGCCTATGGTTATGCGGTTTAAAACAGCAGTTGAGACTCTCATCACAACATCGCCCTTCTCCTCCGTCGTTGCCGTGATGCTGCATTCCGAAGGACTGACCGCTATACGCATGCTCTGATCCTTATCAGTCACCGTAATTATATAGACTGCACTGAATCCGGCCTCCGGATGATAATTCTTCATAAATCTGTCTTTGAAAGACTTGGGAATCATCTGAGCCTTTACCTTCTGTCTGTTAGAAGTCTGTCTGGCTTTAGGCTTAACATTTGAAAGCTCCTCATTGACTGCTTCCTTAACCTCTAGGCTCTTCTTGGAAGAAGCCTCCTCCATAACAGAATCCTGCTCTATTCTTCTATTTCTCTTCTTCTCTTTCTTAATAGGCGTGTAGTTATCACTTAAATCCATCGCATCAGCCGAAATATCCGTCTCTATATCCTCGCCCGAGTCTAACATTCCCTTAAACATTGCGGCAAGCTCCTCGATGTCCTCCTTCTGTCTCTTGACATATGCGTCATCGGACACAAACTTAGAGAGCTGCTCGCTCTCCTGAGGAGTAAGTTCTAAAGACTTGGCCTTCTGTACCTTATTCCTTATAACAGTGCTTGATGAAGGAAATGTAGCTACCTTCTGATTGACCGTCCTATAAAGACCTTCCGTCTTCTTCTCTATCATCTTGGCATAATCCCTGTTCATTTCAAAATTAACAGGGTCGTCAACATAAGCGCAGATTCCGTCGGCAACCTTGCCACCAAGAACCTCCCACGCCTTCTCTAAAGACACCAAAACATCCTTCTCTCCGGTAGTTGTAGAGAGAACGACCGGCATCATATACATCGCATTAATCTTGTCCTTGTCTCCGTAAAGCCAGCAGGCGTCAAGAAACTCCTGCATATATCCACCCATTCCAAACCACTCAAGCGAGCAGGCAAGGATTATGGCATCTGAGTCCTTTAAAGAAGCAGGCATTGTAGATATTACGTTCCTCTCCTCGTAGAGATTAATCCTCTCAACCTTGACTCTGAGCTCGTCTAAGACCTCATGTACCTTCTCTATAACATATAACGTAGGATCCTCGATAAGTCCACGTCCTCCGTAAACAATAGTAATCTTCATAGGAATCTCCCTTCAAAGACGAAGTTTTTACATATCTATACTATTTTATTACATTTGCGGTTTAATCGCAAGTAAAAGAGCAATTATGAAGCCCGATATAAGTCCACCGACGTGTGCTGCATTGTCTATTCCGCCATTCGAGAATCCTGCAAATACAGAGAAGAACGCCATGATTAATATGCTCTTTAGGCTCACATCTATGAAATCCGCTCTGTTCTTGGCCCAGCGCTTCTTAAGGATAACCACTCCTATCAGTCCTCCGATTATTCCAAACACCGCTCCGGAAGCACCCGCAGAGACCGCATAGTAATCAGACGAAACCTGACTTTTTAGGTATGAAACATAAACCGAAGTAACATTTGCAAGGATTGCAGAAAGAGCATATAGAATCAGAAATCTTACATGTCCGATACGCTTCTCAAGCATTATTCCAAGACCTAAAAGTGACACCATATTGCTTGATAGATGCTCAAAACCATAATGCAAGAAAGCAGAGGTCACAAGCCTGAAATATTGGTGATCCACCAATATCGAATCCCAGGTAATCGCGCCGATACTGAACATATAATTAGCGTTCATAACATCACCATGAACAACTGCATAAAGATATATTATAACGTTAAGAACAAGCAAACTAACCGTAACCGGCTGAACATTCTCCCTAATCATCTTGAGATTATTAGACCTAATCTCCTTTATCGCTCCCGATGCAAGGAAGTCATTAACATCGTCGTAAAGCCCATGGTAATCAAGGCTTTGATTCTCATATACTATAAGTTCTTCTCTCTTAGCAGACGCCATCCAAAAGCCGGGTATGTCAGCAGACAATTCCTTAAAGTAATCACTCGGCTCACTGTCTATACAGACAAGAGTCAGGAATCTCATAGGCACCATAATATTATTCTTGATTCTTAGAGTGTTCTCGAATTCCATACGCTGATTCATAAGCTTATCGGCGTCAAGTAAAGCAATCGTCTCTTGAGCTACAAGCTGTACTATAAACATCTCCTCTTCGTACATTTTGTAAAATGCAACTCCTCCGCTATATCCTATCCCCCTAAAGCCTTCTCTCTGAAAGAAGTCCTGTAAAGCATTAACCATGACATTTCCTCGATTCTGTATCTTATCCTGTATTATTATATCGCATCGTTCATACTCGCTAAGTGTTCATATTATATCAAAATATCACAGGTAAATCGAGTATATTCCCGAATACCTGTGATATTTTATAATCCTGATGCGATATCTAAAACTACGAGCAAGGCAACTATAACTGTGGTTCCCGTTAAGATAAGCACCTGTCTGAACTTGTGCTTATCCTCTGTAACCGGCTTTATACGCTCAACTATGCTTTTAAACTTAAAACTTAATTTGGCAGGCGAATCATGCTTAACCTTTATATCTTCATTTGACTCTATATTGCTTTTATCATCGTCAACAATCTCGGTTATAAGCTTAGTCGGTTTCTTCTTACTGTGCTCGTCAATAAACTCAACCACATCGTTTATCTCATAATGATCTTGTCTTATTATCGAGTATATCCCGTACCCAAGCAAAACCGCCTCATCATCCATGTGATTCATGTTCTTCATGATATATTCAGTAAAGCGTATAAAGTCATCCTTAACTTTAAAACTCGCACCGGGAACGTATATAAAGGCTACCTCGCTCGTATCTTCATTTACAAAAATAGTCTTTGGAGATATCAGTACACCCTCCGCTTTAAGTGTATAGTCCTCAATGTTTTTAAGGACTTCTACCATTCTTTTATAGGCAAATGCAATCAGTCCGCTAACATTGGCACTACGCTTAAAAGCCGTCTGAAAATCAACATACCCATTGATAATATATCTGATTCCGTCCTTCGTATCCTCAGCTTTTAAAAGCCCTTTAATCTCTCTTGAAAGCAGAATCTTCAACTCGTAATTATCTGAATAGGCAATACCTTCAAGACCGACGTAGTCATGAAATCCATCCCGTATATTACTCACCTTGTACGACTCACTCATTTTTAATCTCCTTTAGTTTCTTTAACACTTTCTTTTTTCTGATATCGTTAGAGTAATCTCCCAACTCGACCGATGTATTAATACTATATTTAAACGAACTGACTTTAAATCTTTCAAAGAGTGGATGTGATGCCTTATAATCACCTTTAACTACCACTTTACCACCTGTTATAGCGGTCTCAAGTCGAACCGGCTTCAACAGAAGGAGCCTGCCTTCAAGCTCCTCATCTATTCTGTCGGAGAGTCTCATTTCATCCTCGATATAATCATAGTCGTAAAGCGGAAGATTATTTCTTTCGCTAATGTCATAATCTCCTATAACATCATCTTCTGATTTGCCGGCTGAGAGGCTTATATAAGATGACGCGCCTGATACATACGAACTGACTTTGGACATATCAAGATAGAATAACGAAACCTCAAAGAAAGCAAATATTATAATGAAAATCATAGGTACAATCATTGCTGTTTCTATAGTATTAATGCTTAACACCTCCTGCACATTTGCTACATAGCGGTAGACCTTTTATCTCGCTCTTCTTAACCAAATGAACCGTCCTTTTTAAAGAACTGCAGTTAATATCTTTATGTATCCTGCCACCCGCGACCGTCACATATTCTCCGGACGCGTGATGATTCCTACAATGATGACAATATGTCATACCTTTTAACGCCTCATTATCCTTGTCAGTAATCCTGACGCTTATATAAGTGCAGTTCATATTGGTATGATAAACTCCACCTGTCTCAGCAACATAGACATATTCATCGCTGTCATATGTTTTATCAGGATCTAATCCGTCAAATGGTCTCACGGCTGATGTATCGGTCATACTGAAAGAATAGCTACCGACTAAGGGAAGATTGATGTGAACCTTGTAAAAGGCATTTAAAAAGAAAACGTCATCGCTTGATTTTTTACATGAGACTCGAATACCCGATACACCGCCATCCACCATAGCTAACTTATTCTCGTCAACGTATTCTCTAAACTTCAAAAAGGTGATAACCGAAGGGTTGTAATCCTCCTTATCATAGGCATCCTTTGCAATATATCTGCAGGTTTCGTTGATGCCTTTACTCACCTCTTCGTCTACGCAAATCAACTGTCCCAACATAATAAATCCGTACAGGACAAACAATACGATTGGCAAGATTAGAGCAGCTTCTAATGTTACAGAGCCGTTATCAGAGGCCCTTAATGATGCTTTCATTGTCGTTCGCGCCCGGAGAGCTTGTATTTTTATATAAGCGGTTAAACGCGAACTCTTGAGAAAACCAAGCCTGTTATGTCTTCTATTCAATAAAAACATCACTAAAAGCCCCTTTCTGCTTTAATAAGATATAACTCTTTCAAATGTAAATGGACTGTCCGGTATGACATTTGGAAAAACAGGCACAGTCGACGCCTTGACTTTTACCTTGAACGAAAACAACATTCGGTCAATTGAAAAATCAGGGTTATCCTGTCTACCCAGCGCATCCATTAGAGTAATCATTCTCTTATACTTAAGATCTTCATCCGGCATGGTAATCATCATAAGAGTGAGATAATCTTCATAACTCATGCCCTTCTTAGTACTACTATCACCAGTTTTACTTATAAGCATAGATATAAAATTCTTAAAATTCAGCTTAAATGTTTCTTTGGTAGGAATAACAGGAACCTTGCCGTCGCTTAAAAGGCACCTTACATCAATTATAGTTTCCGAGTATGCTAAAACCCCTAGAAGAAGGTAGGTGATAACTTCAATAAGCCCAGGGTTCCCCGTTGCGCCAACTAAAGCAACGGCAAGTTCTCTAGCTTCGGTATTATGCTCAACGCTCTTAACCACATACAGATAATTAGCCGGAAATCTCAACGCTATAATCCTATCAACAACAGCTTTTAGATTAGCGGTATCATTTTCTTTGCCACATATAAGATACTCCATCTGGCACATTGCATCAGAACTTCCGTCAGGCGTATAGTGACCAAAATAATCTTTAGCATATTGAACTGTAAGTGCAAGATTAGCAAGGTCGTTACCTTTCTTATTTATCTTAGGCTTGTCTAGCATGTCGCTCAACTCGTCAGCGTCCTTAAACTCAATCTTTGAAGATTTATCTTTACTCTTATCTATGATATTCTCGTCTTTAAATATCTCCCTTAAACCATAGTCTTTATCAGAGACGCTGTTCTCTCCCATAACAAGCGATAACACTCCCTTGTCAAGAGTCTTCTTAAACTCTTTTCTCGGATCCTTAACCTCCTCTTTGTTATCGGAAGGTTTTACCTTGGTGTCATCTTCCTTCCATTCATCTTGCTTTCTCTTACTCTCTTTGACATCTTCTCTCGCTTTCTTTATATCAGCCTCGTCATCCTTGTCACTGATATCAATGATCTTCTCAATCCCGTCGTATGCAACCTGGTATTTCATAAGCTCCCTTATCTCGTTAAGCATATACTCGGGATCGTCAATCAGATACCTTCTGTCCTCAATATTCACCTCGTCAACCAAATATCTGTTAATGGAAGTCTTAAAACTGTTGCAATCCGGAACCTGATTAAGCATATACTCATTGAACTTCAATGAAAGTGCATTGTAGTTGTCACCACCATATCCCTCATCAAGGGCCAAAACTCCATAATTATCCCACAGGAATCTATTGTAATCCGCCATTGTTGACTCACCGGAGATTACAACACTTCTTGAGATTCTGCTCTTTTGAAGATATATGTGCATTCCTTCACAGACCGTCAGCATAAATATAAGAATGGCAGAAAGCATGAGGCTAAGCATGACGGTAATATTGCCTTTGTTATTTATGTAAATGTGTTTTTTTATTCTTCGCATATCTCGTCTCCTTAGCTCTATGCTTTAGCTTTAGGGTTGTAGATTAAAAGCCCGCTTATATCCCAATTATCAAGAACCCTTATAGACGCCTTCCGCGTCCTTTTTTATGCTCGACATAATGGAGTTAACCAAAGATGTTATCTGAGATTTAAATATAATCACAAGAGATATCAGAACGACTATAATTAGAATCACCTCAACAACGCCCATTCCATCTTCGTCGGCAATAAAAGCATTCATTAAACTCTTAATCGAACCCAGCATCACTCTACCTCCTTTCTTAATATTTGACAGATGTCAAATGTTACCAATCTGCCATTTTATATTCCAAACGACATTATCGCAGGAACCATAATTATTATCATAGACACCACGAGAAGGATTATCATCGGAAAGAGAAGCTTGGTTGACGCTTCCTCTCCTCGCTTTTTAGCATAGTCTCTCTGTTCTTTTAGAGCATTTGCTCTCTCCGCTTTAAGCATATCGAGCAGCTTGTTACTTCCTTTGGAATGATTTTGAATCAGTAGGTTCATCAACCTCACATAACACGGAAGCTTAAGTCTCTTAGATAATCTCTCGTAACTGACACTTTCAGAAACTCCGGAGTTGAGTTCATTCACCATAGCATTAATCTCGATGAACAAAGGATCCTCCTCCTCATGCTCACCGTTCACCATTCTAAGAAAAGAGCCCTTAATAGTTCCTCCGGCCTTCAGATAAAGAACCAGCTTGCTAACGAACTCCGCATATTCTTCTAACAACTTTCTCTCTCTTTCCTTAATTGAATAAGATAGTTCCTGCTTCTCCTTCATATATAGAAGCACAGGCGCAAGAATTATAAAGAATATAAACACAAATGATGTATCCTTTTCATCACTTCCACTTAAGATAACTCCATCAATATTCCTTGGTATCTTAACCACTTTGTCAGAAGGATTATCTTCGTTTAGTTTATCTATCTCATCCTTTAGTTTCTTACTATTTAACTCGCTCTTATTTAGCACCTTCGGATATACAATCATCCTCTTAGTTTCAAGTCTTGTATCATCATTGTATTTAAGCTTTAGAGTTATCTCTCCTACAATCTCTTTATCAATTTCTTCTATAAGCTCACCGCTTTGGTCAAATACATCATCAGGTTCAATCTGCCATTCAACACTAAGAGGATTATCCGGCAAATGTTTCACAAGATTAAGAGACGAATCAATCCGGTCGTAATCTTCATTTTTACCTAGTGCAGTTTTAAATCCTTTATTAAACCCATCACTAAAAAACGCTTCTAATTCTTTAGCTTCATAATCTCTTTTAGATATTGTTACATCAAGTTCCTCTGTTGTTTCGTCTTGAAACGTAGCATTTATCTTGACATCAATATCCTCTTCATCTTCCGCCGGTCGGGTGATTACTATCTCATTACTGTTCTCACTTTTATTAGCATAAATATCAGCCAAACCTACCGTGCATATTACTGCTATAAACAGGACACTAAGCCTGATTATTCTTATAACTCTCGACTTCCACCAGCTATAAATATCCCTGTCATTTTCAACCGACAATATGCGCTTACTCCTGATGAGCGAACTGTTGATTTTAATCTTATCCTCAAGAAAGTTAAACACCTTCTTTGGACTTACGATATATAAAACAACGCATATAATTATTATTAAAACGTAAAGTTTTGCATACATCTCATTCTCCCTAAACCCTTATATCTACTATCTTTTCAGAGATAATATAGCAAATGATAATAACCATTAAGCACACACTCATCACTATAATTCCAAATGCATTCTTATAAAGAGGATTTAAGTACCCCGGATTAGACATCCGTAAAAAAGCAATCATAAAGAACGGCACCATAAGCATAATGTTCTTTTCAAGTTTTTTGGCGGATACAAGTATAGCTATATCCTCATTCGTTTCGATTCTGTCCTTCACCTGATTTATAGTTAAATCAATCATTTCTATCAAGTCACCGCCAACATTTTTAGATATTGAAAGTACTTCTGCAAATGTATCTATATCCTTGTTATTAAGACCTTTCGCCATATCATTTATCACTTTGCCAAAGCTTATCTTTAGACTTATCATATTGATTGCACTGTCACACTCTTTAGCTAAAATACTATTAGATGTGAACTCTTTATCAAGATCGTCTCTTATAATCTCAAGCGTATTCTCAAGAGCATATCCTGCGTTTAACGCACCACTCATAGAGGTTAAAAAGACTATAAACTCTTTGGATACTCTAAGATCTCGCTTAGCTGACTCACTTCTTTTTATCACTTTTATGAAGCCCGGATAGAGTATAAAAAGTGGAATAACAGCTAACAAAGAATCATATAAAAGTATTGCCACAACTCCGATAAGCAGCGAAAAGACTATAAGCTCTTTTATTCTATTCATATTATCCCTCAGCTAATATATGGCATAACTCTAACCTTATCACTTGTATCAATACGATTAATTATATCCTTATACTCTTCATAGTATCCTGCCTGTTTCAACTTGCTAACCTGACTCAATTCATGCCACTTGTAAAGCTGTCCGAATACAGCTACATGCTCACTGTCATTAATACTTAATGTTTTATTTACAGTGTTGTTGGTTAACTCGTTGTTGACATTGTCATAATCGTCTTCCTGAAACTTAAATAAGGTTCTACACATAATTTCATCATCCTCCAAATTAAGCACTTCTACTATCTCTACTACTCTCCTTGAATGATCTCTCATTCTCCCAAGATGAACTATAATCTCTACTGCAGACGCAATCTGTCCCCTTAACGCCTTCATTGGCATGTCCACTCCCATAAGTACCATCGTTTCTAAGCGGCTTAACATATCCCTAGCTGAGTTGGCGTGTGCGGTTGAAATACTTCCGTCGTGACCGGTGTTGAGAGCCTGCAGCATATCAAGCGCCTCTTCTCCTCTGACTTCACCTACTATAATTCTGTCCGGTCTCATTCTAAGTGATGACTTTATAAGATCCTTCATCGTAATAGGTCGACTGCCGTCAACATTGGCATTCCTAACCTCGAGGCTGACAAGATTGTCGACTCCTCTAATCTGGAGTTCAGCAGAATCCTCAATCGTTATTATCCTCTCGTCCTTGGGTATAAATGACGCAAGCGCATTAAGAAATGTTGTCTTGCCTGTCCCCGTACCGCCGGAAATCACCATATTGTAGCCACTTTTGACAAACAGCTCCAAAACCGCAGCGATATCTTTATCAAGTGAACCGATATCAATCAGCTTCTCCATAGTCATCACTTCTTTAGGAAACTTTCTGATTGTCATAACCGGTCCGTTCAGCGCAACAGGCCTAAGAACTACATTCACTCTGCTTCCGTCTAAAAGTCTTGCGTCAACAATCGGCGAGGCCTCATTGACAACCCTGTTACACCCTGCAACAATGGTCTGAATGACATTGTTTAACTTGTCAACATTTCTGAACCGAAGCTCAGACTTATATATCCTTCCGCTCTTCTCGATGAAAATATTATCAGTCCCGTTAATCATGATCTCGGTTACATTCTCATCCTCTAAAAGTGGAGACAATACATCAAGTCCACGCATACTGTTAAATACATTAGACCTTAATCTAATCTTATCAGCCACGCTCTTATACCCGTCATAGTGCGCATTAAGTATCACGTCATCAATGAGTGCAAGCACTTCTTCATCAGTTACTTCTCTCGTCTTGTCAATCTGCTTTAAAACTTCTAACTCTATTCGTTGTTCGTAATCCACAGATATCTCCTATCTTATTAAATTGTTAATACGTGAAATTTATAAGTTTCGAAGGGTATGATTTATACCCGCTTAAAGATGGTAAATATGATTATAAGATTTTTTTATTAATTGACAATATCATTTCGGATAATAATTTCACTTTCACAAGACGCAATTCCTTGTAAACACTGCCTTTAACAAACATTTTACATTATTTTCAAAAAGGTCGAATTCGACTTTATTCGACCCGATTCGACCTTTTTTTATACAAAATTCGTACTTTTTCGTACTTTTTACAGCACTTCATATGAGACTTTTTCATTCGGAATCCTTGCAATCGCAAATAATCTCTTAAGATTACTGATAAGATTATCATGCTCACCATCACTGAACACCACAATTCTATCAAACTCATTAAGATCCGAAACCTCGTTTAAGCATGCCACATCAACGAAGGCGTACACTAGCATAAACTCTGACATAAAGTGATCAATAGAATATCTTAAATCTGCCCTTTCTAACTCCCTGATGTCCATAAAGCAGGTCGGACTTTTTAGAACATATGCATCCCCGTCTTTATAAAGTCTATCGATCACATCACTAAAAGCCGCGTCATCGCGCATCTTAATACTGTACAGCAAAGTCTCCGTGTCGTTATCCTCTTCATCCAATTCATAATTAGACAATGTCAAAAGCTCCCATATAAGACTCTTATCTCCCTCCGGAAATAAAACATTTCTCTTGATATACTCAATGGATTTATCTATATTACCAAGCGATATAACAGCGCACGACTGAGACTCATAACCCACATCTGTCACCTTAATGTTTATGCGTCTTGATATCTCATCAACATAATAAGAAACTTTGTCGTAAAGCCTAAGCTCATCATCAGACAGAACCGCCTTCTCGCTGAGCCATACATTCTTGACACTCCCCTTATAATCTATGTCCTCCTGCGTTAGCGCAAGAGCTGCATTAATCTCATCAATATCTCCTGCTTCACTTACTCCAATCGCAATAAACCTGCCCTTAGCTTGGCTGTTGATAGCATTCACAAGATTCATTAAGTATTCCTTGTCCTCTAAACATACATATACACTCTTCAACTTATCCCTCCGTTCACAATCTTAAGTATCATAAATACCGCCATTCCAATCATTACACACGGCGCAAATGCAACCGTAACCGCAGTCTTACTGTCCGTGCCATTCTTATATTCTATAATTCTTTTTTCATTTGACGAAAGTACCGCAAGTTCTGCAACTTCATAAAGCCTCTTTTTTAAGATGCCTCTTTTTAAGAGATAATAAGAGCCAACTATTGCACTTACCAGAAATGAATAAAAACCTATATAAAATACATCCATCCCGACAACCAGGCCTAGAGCCATCAATAGCTTAATATCTCCGGCACCTATTGCTTTTATAAGCCACAGAGGAAGAAGTATAAGAAGCGGAACAATTACGCTTACCAATGTATCCTCTAAATCAACGGTATCATTAAACAGTAATGGCGAATTAAAAACAAGCTCTATCATTTTTAAAAGCACGCCAAAAAGCCCAAATGCGACTATTAGTCGATTGGGTATCCTAGAGTGCTTTAAATCATAATAGCTTGCAAATGCCAAAAAAAGCATCACAGTTAAATCAACTATCATGTGTCCTCCATTCATTATGCACTTGTTAAATTCGAAGAAAAAATAAGATTAGATATGTATATAATCTTAAGAGTGTAATAATACACATAGATGGTGAGTACGATTGTAATATATCGCCTCACCTATGTCAAGAATTAATTCATACTGATTCATTTAGATGTTTTATAATTAATCTTTCGTTTATATAAACACCCCCTCTCTCCAACACATATAATTGGAGAGAGGGAGAAGTATAATCACGTCAGAATATACTTTTTCTGATTATTAGTCGCTTTATACCCTTACATTTCTTAAGCAT
>CAMVPR010000011.1 GCA_947169385.1 uncultured Lachnospiraceae bacterium
GTGATGAATTGAATATCGGATATGAGGGTAAAGACTTCTTTGAAGACAGCAAGAAAGAAGCACTGCGATTCATTTATGAAGAAGATAGAGATGTTTTTATTGAACAGTTTACCCGCGAGAAGATTCTTGACAGTGTAGCTAAGACCGGTAAGTACACGACTACTTATAGACTACTTATATATGGCGTTCCTACCTATGTTAACCTGAAAGCCACTCCTATGGACGAGGATGCTCGCCATCTTATTTTGGGAGTCTATAATGTTGATTTACAGATGCGTCAGAGAGAGCGTGCTGAACGCGTGAAGGAAGAGTTGTTGGCTTACAGAAGACTTAGTGCGTTAGCAGGCAACTATATTGTATTTTATACTGTTGACGTTGAGAGCGAGTCATTTACTGAGTTCAAGGCAACAAGTGATTATGAGAGCCTTAATGTTAGGAAGAGTGGACAGGACTTCTTCGCTAGAGCGAAAGTCAAGGCAGAAGAAGTAGTTCACCCGGAAGATATTGGTGTGTTCAAGAATTCTATGAATAAAGAGAATGTCATGCATTCTATAGAGAGAAAGGGCTACTTCTCTATCAAGTATCGCCTCTTAATTGGAAATGTACCACGATATGTTCTCTTGAAGGCTACGCTTCTTAAGGAAGATGGGGTAGACAAGTTGATATTCGGAATTATGGATATTGATGACGAGGTTAAACGTGAGCAAGAGTATGCGATTAATCTCGCAGCAGCTCGTAATAAGGTTAATCTTGATTCTCTTACCGGCGTGAAGAATAAGAACGCGTATTCAGAGATTGAGAGCGGTATTAATGACGCTATTAGAGATCACACTTGTGCACCTTTTGCGATTGGTGTGTTTGATATCAATAATCTTAAGGAGACCAATGACCTTAAGGGGCACAGTGCCGGAGATGAGCTTATTAAGACAGCTTGCTCTATCATTTGCAAGATATTCAGACATAGTCCTGTGTTCAGAGTTGGTGGTGATGAGTTCGCAATTATCGCTAAAGAAGAGGACTACGATAAGATTGATGATCTTATGAGCAAGTTCTTAGATATCAACCTAAAGAGTCAGGAAGAAGGCGGAATTGTAATCGCGGGCGGACTTTCAAGGTTTGATGGTGATGAGTGTGTCAACGACGTCTTTAAGAGAGCTGACGAGTTAATGTACGAGAACAAGAAGAAGCTAAAAGAAGGCTAACTACCCAGAGAGGATTGTCTCCATTGGGTAGTTAGGTTCTTAAGGACTTCTTAATAACTTTTATTATAGAATGGCATTGTAAACGAAATGGTTTGCAATGCCATTTTAGTGTAGTATGTTAATAACGAGAGGTGTTTATTATGAGTAAAGTAATTATTTCAACTAAAGACATGCAGAAGACATTTGCCAATAACGGCAAACAGATTCATGTCCTTTCAAATGTAAATATGGACATATACGAGGGCGACTTTACGGTTATTATGGGTTCTTCGGGTTCCGGTAAGTCAACTCTTCTCTATGCGCTATCAGGTATGGATAAGGCGACGGCGGGAGAGGTTAACTACTACCGTGACAGCGACAACGCTGTGGATATCACCAAGTTAAAAGAAAGAAAGATGACAGATATCAGAATCAGGGACTTTGGATTTGTCTTTCAGCAAATGCATCTTGTCAGTAACCTTTCTTTGTTGGAAAATGTAGCTGTCAGCGGCTATCTTGATAAGAATGCAAATGCAAAAGAGGTTAGAGCTAAAGCTAACAAACTTCTTGACAGGATGGGTCTTAAAGACGTTAAGGGTAACCTTCCTTCAAGGGTATCGGGAGGAGAACAGCAGAGGTGCTCAATTGCAAGAGCGGTAATCAATTCTCCTAAGGTATTGTTTGCAGATGAGCCTACAGGTGCGTTGAACAGGAAGAATACAACAGAGGTTCTTGATCTTCTGACTGAACTTAACGATCAGGGGCAAAGCATAGTGATGGTAACGCACGACATTAAGGCTGCATATCGTGGCAACAGACTTTTGTATCTTGATGACGGCAAAATCGTTGGAGAGTTAAAGCTTCTTAAGTATAACGAGCTTGACGAGAAGGGTGAGAGAGTCTTGAGTGACAAGGCCAGAGAAGCGCAGGTTAACGCTTGGCTTGAGTCACTTGACTGGTAAGATTTTGGTTGAAGATTACGAAAGGAATGAATGTTATGGATATATTTACGCTTGTAAAAGCCGGAATAAAGAACAGATGGAATGTTTTTTTGGGCTTTACATTTCTAACAATGATTATGGTTGTAAGCGTTGTTACCATGCTTGGTGTAAGGAAGAATTTTAACGCTTCTAAGGAGACGGCATACGCTATTGAAGATAAGGGAGTGATTGCCGGACAGTTTAGATATGGATATTTTACTCCTATGCTAAAACAAAAGCTCGAAAAAAACGATCAGGTAGACAGTTTAGAGATTTATGACAGCGTTGTGGGTAAAGGCATTAAATGTAATGGTAATAGTGAAGGCAACGGATATTATTTTATGAAAAACTTTGGTAAGCTTCCTATATTCAACGAGGATTCAACCGGATTTATCAACTATAAATATGAAGATGGAAAGTATGTTGAGATAAAGGATTCCTCATATGATTTAAAGAGCGGAGAGATCTATCTTCCTTACGGGTTAAAGGATAGATTTGATGCAAATGTTGGAGATAGGATAAGTGTTAATTTCTTAAGCGGACCTAAGACATTTACCATAAAAGGATTTGTTCAGGAACCGCTAATGGGTTCTAATATCATTGGAATTAAGATGGTGTTTATAAGTGATGAGGATTTTGACAAGATATATAGCGATTGTACTAAAATGATTGAAACGGATGATGATGTTTGGGGAGCAGGAAATGTTGTGTTCGTGCATCCGACAGGTAAGGCTGACAAATCATCAGATATATTTCTTAGAGATCTTAACCTTAAGACCAAGATAAATGACATGGCATTTTCTGTAATGACCAAGGATCTTTCTGAGCACTATACCGGAATGTTTATCAATGTTATTATGGCGATGATTGTGGGAATAACCGTAATCTTAATGGTGATTTTCCTTATTGTTGCAGGACATAGTATAACAACTGAGCTTGATATTGACTATAAAGATCTTGGAATCCTTAAAAGCCAGGGTGCAAGCAGTTCGTTGATTAGAACTGTTTATATCGTTGAATATATATTTGCTCAGTTAGTTGGGTGCTTATTGGCATTTGTCATATCTATACCTTGCGAGAGAAAGTTAAGTGATGTATTTTTTGAAATGACAGGTATGTTGCCGGAGAGGAATTTTCCTGTTATCGAGGGTATACTAATAAGTTTGGGACTGTTTATAATAACAGGTATCTACATTTTCATGTTTACAAGAAAAGTTGTTAAGACTACTCCTGTCAAGGCTATCACAAGCGGGCATGATGATTTTTATTTCGACAGCAGATATAATGCGCCGGTTACAAAGAGAGGCTTAGGTTTTATGATGGGCCTTAGACAGATTACTTCCGCACCAAAAAGGTATATAAGTATTGTTATCGTGTCGTCATTATTGATATTTTCTGCAATTACTGTGGAACTGATGTCGGTTTACATAGAGTCAAGAGACGCGTTATCTTCGATGGGGACACCGATATGCGACATTGAGTTTGGATTTACCAATTCAGAACCTAAGTGTGAGGTTAAGGATGTTGAAAATGTCATTAACAAGTACACTAAGATTAAGGCTAGATCATACATTTCGCATGTATATATATCAGTCAACGGCGAGCCGATATTAGCTGTTGTTAAGGGATATCCCGACGAGCTAAGTTCAGTCTACAAGGGACGAGAGATTAAGTATGATAATGAAATAGTTATAACCGAGCAGGTAGCTAAGCTTCTTGATATTGATATTGGGGATACTGTTTCTATTGGAAGATTCGAGAATAATGAAGACTACGTTGTCGTAGGAATCTTTCAGTCAGTATCTGATACCGGCAAATGTATATCGATGTCGTTAGACGGTCTCAGCAGATTAAGAAATGATCCATCGGATAAATACACTATCAATAATCTCGGTGGATACGGGGTAGTTCTTGAAGATGCCTCATGTGCTGATAAAATAGCCAAAGAGGTTAAGGATAAATATGGCGAGGATATCAAGATCAAGGCAATCCCATATGAAGACTTTATGGAGCAGATAGGTGACAGCTTTTACATGGCTGCTGATGCAAGTAAATACCTGATTTATGCGTTGGCGATAATATTTGCCGTAGTTACGGTTATTATGGTATGTCTAAAGGTGTTTATTCAGGAGAGAACTGACATCGGAATTATGCGAGCCGTAGGTTTCAGCGTTTCAAGAATCAGGAGACAATTTGCTGCTAGATTTGTTATAATCGGAATTATAAGTGGTGTTATAGGAGCGGTTATGGCAAGACTTTGGGCCGGGGCCTTGATGGAGGATATATTCTCTATGTTTGGAGTTCCGCATATCGAGTTGGAATATTCTATTTTAGCATTTGCAAAACCGGTCGTACTCTTTATAATAATGTATATGATATTCGGTTATCTTTCATCAAGAAAGGTTAAGAAGGTTAGTGCAAGAGAGCTTATCAATGAGTGATAAGGGAGATGATTCTTAGATGTGGAAGATTCTTATTGTTGACGATGATCAGGCGTTGTCTGATATTACGAAGGACATGCTTGAGTCGTATGATTATGAAGTAGAGCAGGCGGGCAGTGTGGACGAGGCGTTCACGCTGCTTACCGATAACAGATATGATCTGATTATATTGGATATTAATCTGCCGGATGGGACGGGATTTGACGTGTGTGAGGAACTGCGTGAAGTCTCGTCTGTTCCTGTTGTTTTTGCGAGTGCGAGGACAAGTGTGGATGACAAAGTTGTAGGATTCGAAAAGGGTGCTGATGATTATATCCCTAAGCCGTACTCAATGAAGGAGCTTCTTGTCAGGGTAAATGCAATAATCAGAAGAACCTATGGGCATAATGAGGCTGAGGAGAAGGTTGAGTTCGGAGATGTTGTCGTTAATCTTTCGGCAAGGAGTGTAATGAAAGGTGGCAAGATAATTTCCCTTTCACTAAAGGAGTTTGATCTGCTTGCATTTTTATGCCGCAATAAAGGTGAAGCAATCGAGAAAGACAAGCTTATATCTGAGGTTTGGGGTGCATTTAGCGAGGTTGACAACTCGACACTTACGGTTCATATAAGGTGGCTTAGAGAGAAACTTGAGGACGATCCGTCTAAACCTACGCATATTAAAACGGTATTTAAGGTCGGCTATATCTTGGAGTGATGATGGAGGTGCGTGATGGACAAAAGATTGAGCGCAATTGCAGGTGTATATATACTGCTTATGATTGCTGTATTTCTGTTAATTGCCGGTGGAATAAAGAAGCAGGAGAATGAGAAGTTATCTGAATCAGCCGAGTTGAGTGTTATGGCAAATGAAATCAGACAAAGCGCTGAAGCAGGAGATAAAGAAGAGGTGCTTAGACTGTGTGATGAACTGGATGAAAGACATAGCAGCAATAATAAACCATTATTAATCATTATCATTCCTGTGATAATAAGTATTGCAGGCGTATTAACTATGCTTGGTTATCTTAATGCCAGAGTGATTAGACCATTCTCTAATCTTGAAGATTTTGCAGGCGAGATAGCAAAGGGAAATTTCGAAACACCTCTTATGGTAACGAGAGAGAATTTCTTTGGAGATTTTACGTGGGCATTTGACAATATGCGTCACGAGATGATTAAGAGCAGAGCGAGAGAGCGTGAAGCGATTGAGAATAACAAGACGGTTATAGCTACGCTTTCTCACGATATTAAGACCCCGGTTGCATCGATAAGAACGTACTCTGAGGCGTTTGAAGCCAATATGGACAGCACGCCTGAAAAGAGACAGAAGTACCTTTCGATTCTTATGGCTAAGTGTGATGAAGTAAGTAAGCTGACTAACGATCTATTTCTTCACTCGATTTCTGAGATGAACAGGTTAGAGGTTAGCAGTGAGGAGATTGAGATAGTTTCATTTGTAAATGAAGAAGTTGCTAAGCTTTTCGCAAATGAAGAGGATGTCGTACTAAACCTTCCGGATAGTGAGATTGTTGTAAATGCTGACCCTAAGAGGCTTTTACAGGTGTTTGAGAATCTTAAGAACAACGCCGATAAATACGCGAAGACTAAGATTGAGATAAGTCTTGACATAGGTGAAGAAGTGAAGATTCATTTTCGTGACTTTGGAAATGGCATACCCGAGGAGGATATTCCTTTTATTACCGATAAGTTCTATAGGGGAAGAAATGTTGGGGATGAGAATGGCTCGGGATTGGGGCTTTATATAGTAGATGAACTGATGAATAAGATGGGTGGCAAGGTGATTCTGATTAATAAGAATCCGGGACTTGATGTGGTGCTTGAGTTATCTACAGGTCACCTTCATAAGAAAGCATGATTTTTAGTAATCTTATAAGTTCTAAAGTGTCTTTGCGGCCAAGTTTTTTAAGGAGCCCCTGGTATTCTTTTCTGATTGAGTCACGTCGTTTCTTCTCTTCGGTGATACCGTCCTTGGTGATGTTGACAACTACGCGTCTTCTGTCGGCTTTGTCACGTGTTCTTACTATATATCCTTTGTATTCGAGACTTGATAAAATGTCTGTCATTCTTCCCGGAACTATGTGTAGGTACTTGGATAGTTCGCCGGCACACTCGCCGTCCTTGATGTAGGTAAGATAGTGAAGCGTGCCGTATTCACCACGCACGCTGTCCTGAACGGATCTGTTGACACGGCGGTTAAGCATTTCTGCCAACAGCATATATAACTCTTCTCCTAAGTTGTCCTCTTTTTTGCTCATAGTGTTACTCCCTTTTATTATCAATTTGGGTATATGATACCACAAAGAGCGTTTTAAGTATAGATGTATTGAGCTTCTTTAAAGGTTAAAGATCCTTCGGAACAAAGTTCCTCAGGATGACATTAAGTAATCCTTAATAAAATATTTATTTCGCGTTGCGAAATAAATTCAACTGTGTTATATGTATTGTGTTGCTAGTTATTTCGCAGTACGAAAAAAGGAGAGTATTATAAATGATAACACGCGAAAACACTAAGACACTTTATGATTTGTTGAAAAATGCCGGAACACAGTATGCTTCGAGAATATTCCTAAAGTACGAGCGCGCGGAGGTATTCTATTGCAATACATACAGCGAGCTTTATAAGGATAGCTGCTCTTTCGGTGCATGGGTAAGTGAACAAGGGGATTGCCCGCATGTTGCACTTTTGGGTGATTGTAGTTACAGATATTTGAATGCGCTTTTCGGTACGGTGAGCGCGGGAGGAATTGCGGTTCCTATCGATACGAAGGCCGGTACTGCAAGTATTATTGAGCGTATCAACAAGGCGGAAACCGACATTTTATTATATGACTGGGATTTTCATGATGAGATAGATTTATATAAAGAGAAATGTCCGACGGTTAAGGAGTTTATCTGCATTCAGAATATGCAGGAACAGTCGGTACATAACATTTGCAAAAACTACAGAAACAATTCTTTTGAACCTAAGGCAGAAGAAGATAAATGTGCTCTTATTATCTTTACATCAGGTACGACAGGTAAGGGCAAAGGCGTTATGCTTTCACACGGCAACCTTATTGACAACATTTTCAATAGTACAGAGGTTGAGAAGCAGGACAATGAGGTTGCGCTTAATGTGCTTCCGATTCATCACGTGTTTTGTTTGAGCGGAGATGTTTTTCTGACTATGAGATATGGAAGCAAGCTGTGCTTGTGTCCTGATGTTTCTAAGTTATTCCACTATATTACAGTGTTTAAGCCGACTGTTCTGCGTGCGGTTCCAATGATCAGTAAGACGATTTATAATAGAATCGTTATGTTACACAGGAAGAATAAGGATGCAACAAGAAGGCAGATTAAGGACGAACTGTTGGGTTCTGATTTTCATAAGATAATAAGCGGTGGTGGCTACCTGGCTAAGGAGCTTGCGCTTAATCTTATCGGTCTTGGGATATCCATCGGACAAGGTTATGGAATGTCTGAGTGTTCGCCTAAGATTGCGGCGCCTGACTACGAGCGACTTGAGAAGCTTGATTCTGTAGGACGGTTGGTAGAGGGTTGCGAAGTAAGATTTGTTGACGGCGAGATTCAGGTTAAGAGTCCGTCGGTTATGATGGGGTATTATAACGATGAGGAGCTTACCAAGGAGACTTTGACAGAAGACGGCTGGCTCATGACGGGAGATTTGGGTTATGTAGATGATGAGGATTTCCTCTATCTTACCGGACGCAAGAAGAATCTTATTATTCTCAGCAACGGTGAAAATGTTGCACCTGAGGGAATTGAGAACATGTTTGACGATGAGGTTCTCATTAAAGACATTATGGTATATGGTGATGGCGATACAATAGCAGCCTGCGTTTATCCTAATTACGAGTACGCTCAAGCTCAGAATATAACTGATGTTGAAGGTGCGGTAAATGATATCGTTAACATCAAGAATGTTGCACTTCCAACCTCCTCACAGATTATGAAATGTTCGGTTAGAAAGCATCCGTTTAAGAAGACATCTTCCAACAAGATTATTCGTGAACAGTTCTTTGAGGACCTTAAGAACGAGGAGGCAAGAAAGAGCGAGCTTACTCTTCCTGTTAATGACATGCAGAAAGAGCTCTGCCAGCTTATTGCAGATATTACGGGTAACGATACAGTCGGAACAACCGAAGACTTCTACGATATCGGTCTTGACTCAATGGGCAGCGTTATGCTTATTGAGGAGCTTGACGAACGCTTTAGCGTCAATATTTCCCTAAGCGAGCTTATCGAGAACAACACCGTTCTCTTGCTTGAAGAGTTCATTAACAATAAGGCAAATGAAAATGAAGACGGCATTGATTACAGTGTTAGAGAAGAGTATCCGCTTACCAATATTCAGATGTACTTCGGATATATCATCAAGGGCAACACAACGGGTAATCTTCCTTTCCTATACAAGCTCGGAGACAAGATTGATCTTGTTAGACTTAAAGACGCAATACTTAGAGCATTTGACGCGCATCCAATACTAAAGGCCAACATTCATTTTAATGGACAGATGCTAATGACCTACAGAGATGATTCTAAGGTTATTTCTATTCCGATTGAGAAAATGAGTGAAGCTGATTGGGAAGAGAAGAAGAAGACGCTTGTTACTCCGTTTAAGTATACCGAAGATGATGATCTTGTGCATGTATTCTTATCAGAAACTGAGAGTGGCAAATACTTCTTTATTGATGTTGCGCACATTATTGGTGACGGAATATCTATCGGTATTTTGCTTAAGGACATCAATAAGGCTTATTGTAATGAAGAGGTTGAGCCTGAGAAGTTTACCTTCTTTGATTTCGCACTTTTGGATAATGCCAGAAGGACCAACGGTGTAAGAGAATCTGATATTAAGAGAACCGGTGAGCTTATGAAGGGTGCGTTGCTTAACAGAAGTATACTTAATAAACGCCTTGCACCGGATACATTTGAGAAGAAATACGGTGTTATCACAAGCAGATTTGAGCACCTTACAAGAAAGGAGATTCTATACTATTGTAAGCAGAACGGTGTGTCAGAAAATGTTATGTTTTTGACTGCTTTTAATTACCTGATATACCTGTTCTCTGATCAGGATGATGTATTTGCCAACAGCATTCACAGTGGTCGTACCGACAGCCGTTACGCTCATATGGTAGGCTCGCTGTTTATTACATACTTCTGTAGATTTACCAGAAAGCCACATGAGACTGTCATTGACCTTCTTAAGAAGACAGGAGCACAGATTATGAAGACTATGAAGAATTCTGTGTCAAATGCAAGACAGGGCGAGATGTTCTTCCAGTATCAGGGTGACATTTTAGGACTCAAGGAAATCGGTGATGCCAAGGCTACAAGGTATCATTTGCAGCTTGATTCCCTTCCGTTCCATATGCAGGTGTTTAACGATGACAAGGGATATTATCAAGAGCTTAGATTCTGGGAGAATCGTTTTGATGAGGAGCAGCTTAAGATATTCTTGACCTGTTACGAGTATATTTTGCTTGCGATGCTTCATGAGACGTCTGTCAGAAGGCTTAAGAGACATTTGCCTGAGGAGGTATTCCCTAAGCATTTCATCATTTCTACCAAGAAGTTGAACGAGGAGGCAGGAGTAAGACTTGTTGATGCGAGAAGACGCGAATGCAAGGTGTATGTGCTTGATGAGAGCTATCAGAAGAAGCCTTACGGAGCGTGGGGTAAGCTATATATCAAAGATATGGTTCCGACCCAATATAGCAAGGTAGTTGCGAGTCGTTACAGCGAGGGTGACCTCTACGAGACTGATATAATCGCAAGGATATTGCCTGACGGAACCTTGGATATGCTTGAGAATAACGGTAGAACTGTAATTACCGACGGTGTTCATGGGCTTAGAAAGTTCCCTCTTAAAGATGTTGAAAATGCAATCAACTCGATTGATAATGTCGAAAATGCAGACGCTTATCTATACTTTGATTCAGAGATCAATGAGATGAGTCTTGCTGTCAATGTAGAGACAGATGGTGTAAATGCAGACGAGATTATAGCCTACATGACTGAGAACCATGATCCTAACTTGGTTCCTAAGGTTGTTAATGTAAAATAATAATATAATTGATCAATGTGGACAGATCGAATGTTATTTAGATAAGATTTCACCACACTAATACATACCAATACATGTCATCCTTCGCTTCGCTCAGGATGACATTTTTAGTAATGAAATTCTTTATCTTAATGGCATTGGGCCTGTCCCCGTTGATCACTAAGCAATTTTTAATGTTTACTTACAATAGTTAGTATAGTAGAATTGTGTATGTAGTTAGTGGATTACATGTGCATTTAACATAAGAAGGTGCTATTATGTATAATATTTATTATCAAGATATATTCGTTTTTTCAATTGATAACGGATTAGTTAATATTATATCTCCTAAATATATGCCTTTCGATATTTATTTGGAAGAAAATGATGACATAGACACAAGGGTTAATAATCAAACTAATTTTAACGCTTGGTGCGCAGGGCGAATCTTGCCGTTAGACAGAGAATATGCAAAAGAGATTCTTAATTATTTCGGTTATAATCAAAGTCTAACCGATAAAGAAAGAGCCAAAATAGCTATTGCTACAAGATGTCTTTCTATTAATGATTGTTTTTGGTTAAAAAGTGAATCTGAGGAATTAACATGGAAAGATGTTAATTTATTTGAGAATAGCTTACAGGATGGTATTTTCGAGACCGCCTTAACCGGTAAATCAATAATAGTGACGAATAAAGAATTAGTAACACCTGACATTTCTACGGACGGTGTTGCTCCTAAAGCATGGTTGAGAAAGAATAATGAATTTTACTTGTTGAAGGGCGATAAAAACGATTCTGTAGTTAAGGAAACCGAAGCTTCTCAGATTCTTAGTTATTTAGGGTTTAAGAATGCGGGATATAAAATATCTGATTTCAAGGGTTCTCTTGTATCTACAACTGAATGTTTTACTAATCAAAGTGTCAATTTTGTTAAGGCTGAATGGTTTAATATATGGTGTATGAACAATAATCGCAGTATCAAAGATTTCATTGATGAAGATGAATTTGATAAGATGAACTTGGCTGATTATCTGATTGGCAATAATGATGAACATTCATATAATTGGGGATTTTTATATGATAATGAAATGAATATATTATCTCTTAACCCTATGATGGATTTTGATCACGCATTTGAAAGTACAGACGAATCGCCATGTTTACCTGAAAAACTTCTTGGTAATAATACAACACAAAAAGAAAATGCTATAAATATAGTGAAAAAGCATCCTGATTGGATAAAAAAGGATGTAGATTTATCAAAATATAAGTATGGTGAATATGTTAGTCAGAGGTTAAACTTATTATTATAAGAGCTAAGTGAATATCGGGAACAGGTTCAACTGGGTAATTAGGAACTAATTTACCAATTGGGCCCCATTGATCACTTAGCATTTTATTTTAAGAAATACAAAAAAGGCTGAGAATACTGTTATCACCACGAGCAGAGCTCGGGGTGATTTTTTTCGATATAAAATACTATACTACGTATAGCATTTTATATGTATACGGTTTAATGATATTAGTATTTAATGTGCATACACATGGATAAAAATATGTTATAATACATATTGTATTACATCAATATTAGGAGGAATGATTATGAGATGTTATATTAATTCATATAATGTGTCAATCAGGCGATTTGTAAGCTTATTAACAGCGTTTGTATTAGTGACTGGGTTGATTTCATTTGCACCGGCAAATGCTGCAGGTGCGCCTGCATTTGACGCTGAATTGACAGATGACAATATTATAAGTTTGCTGGATGTGTATGACAGTGACGCTGCACACATTCTTAAAGCCCAAAAGAAAAAAGGCGATTCATTTGCATCGTGGTATTTTGGTGCTAATAATTTGGCAGAAGCAGTAGATACAACAGTTCACGAAGAGTTTCATGCATATACATTCTATCAGTCTAGTAAATTTAACGCTGAGCGTTTCTACTTAGGGGATGGTAAGGATGTTGAGGTTAGTGAGACGGATGTTTTTACAACGTATGACGCAACTAAATCCATTCCTGACAAATATCGTACATTTCGATATGATACCTATGTAAGCGAGACGTCAAATAGCAGTTCAAACGTATCGGGCGTTTATGGATTGATTAATGAGTTTTGTGCATATTACTGGGGAATGCATGCCTCTGAGTCGTTATATGATTACATTCACGAGAATTCCAATACCATCAACAGTTGGAGAATGTATTATTCGGATTATAATAACAACAGAAATGCGTACGCAGAGTTTTATTACTATACTTTGGTCTATCTTAAGTACGCTAAGGAGAATAAACCTAACATTTACAAAGATATAATCAATAACAGTAACTATATTAAGGTTTTCTCTACCATGGAGAAGAAATATCGCCAGTTAATGAGTGAATACGAATCCGATTTAGATAAGATTTCGTATGAATATAACGGCAGTGGGTTTAAAGATAACTGTGAAGATGGTATGTTTAAGCTTAAGAACTACTCATTCGGATCAGATGATGACTATGCGCTTTTGATGCCGTTGATTAATTCTGATGAGTATAAAGAATTCAGGGTTGCTCTTGGGGTTGAAGGTAATGAATCTAAATCGACCGAGTCAACTGTTACGACAGAAGTGCCTACAACAACCGAAACCGTAGGTACTACTGAAGCTGTTTCAACCACCGAAAATGAAGCTACTACAGAAGCTGTCACGACTACCGAAACACCAACCACCACAGAGGCTACTTCAACAACTGAGGCAGCAAGCACAACAGAAGCCACAGACACGCCTAAGGCTAAACAGAAGAATCCGCTTAAAGTAAAAGTTACCAAGAAGACATACAAGAGAAAGAAGTTGAAGAAAGCTACGAAGCTTAATATAGGGCTATCTAATATAGAAACGCCGATTACGTATGTATTTAATTCTAAAGTATATGGTGCGGGATTTAAGTTATCAAGTGATGGGAATATCATCATCCCGAAGAAGTGTAAGAAAGGTACATATAAGATTACTATAAAAGCAAGTGCGACAAAGGAGTATAAAGCAACGACCAAGAAGATAACAATAGTCGTTAAATAAAAAGATAACAAAAAGGTTAATCAGGCTTGCCTTGATTAACCTTTTTGTTGTAAAAAGTACGAAAAAGTACGAATTTGCCCACTTTTTTAAGAAAATGCTTGCTATGGATTTTACTTTGTGATAGAATAGCCGAGTGTGATAAATATTCCTTGCTCTCTTTATATGTAAGAAGAGGGCCAGAGACCAAAAGGAGGTGCGATAACAACTATGAAGTATGAGTTAGCGTTGGTTGTTAATGCAAAGATCGAAGATAACATTAGAACCGCTACAGTTGAGAAGGTTAAAGATACCATCACAGCAGCAGGCGGAGACATCACTAATGTTGATGAAGTTGGTAAGAAGCAGCTTGCTTACGAGATTCAGAAGATGAATATCGGCGATTACTATTTCATCCAATTCGATGCTGAGTCTGAGGCTCCTGCCCAGATCGAAGCTAAGCTTCGCATTCAGGACAACATTCTCAGATTCTTATGCGTTAGACAGGACGCATAGTCGACGAGGAGGAATTTAATTTGAATAAAGTTTTCTTAATGGGTAGATTAACCCGTGATCCAGAGGTAAGATATTCCTCAGGAGCAACACAGACAGCAGTTGCAAGATTTTCTGTAGCTGTTGACAGAAGATTCAAGAGAGATGGTCAGCCTGACGCAGATTTCTTTAACTGTTCTGCATTTGGCAAGACCGCAGAGTTTGTACAAAACTATTTACATCAAGGAACTAAGGTTGTTGTTGAAGGACGTATCCAGAATGACAACTATACTAATAAGGATGGCGCTAAGGTATATTCAGTGCAGATCATTGTTGAGAACGTTGAATTTGCCGAGAGCAAGAAGACTGCAGACAGCTACAATCCTAGCGATGTAGCACAGCCACCAAGTGCTGATGCAGGAGATGGATTCATCAATATTGATGAAGGTGTTGAGGATTCGCTTCCGTTCTAAGATGTGAATGAACTAATTAAGGAGGTTCAATCATGGCTTACAATAAAGGTGATCGTTCAGATTCTCCTATGAGAAGAAGACCAGGTCGTAGAAGAAAAAAGGTTTGCGCTTTCTGTGCAGATGAGAGTGCTGTTATCGATTACAAGGACGTTAATCGTCTTAGAAAGTACATTTCAGAGAGAGGTAAGATCCTTCCTCGCCGTATTACCGGTAACTGTGCAAAGCATCAGAGAGCATTGACAGTAGCTATCAAGAGAGCTCGTCATATTGCCCTTATGCCATATACGACAGATTAATATGTTTTTATTCGGGATGTGCATGTTATGCATGTCCCTTATTCTTATTTATAGAGGTTTATTATTATGCTTAAAACAGTTATACTTGCAGCAGGCAAGGGTACCAGAATGAAGTCTGATCTTCCTAAGGTACTTCACGAAATCAATGGCAAAGCGTTAGTTGAATACGTCATAGATGCCGCTAAAGAAGCGGGTTCCGATGATATTTGCATAATTGTCGGACATAGAGCAGAGCTTGTTAAGGAGCGATTGGGAGACAGCTATACTTATGCCGAGCAGAAAGAGCAGTTAGGAACAGGACACGCTGTTAAGTGCGCCAAGGATTTTATCGGAGATTCCGGAGATGTTCTTATCCTTTGCGGTGATACTCCACTTATTGACGGCGAGACGTTAAAGAAGCTCTATAATGAGCACATTCTAAACAACCACACCGCAACCCTGCTCTCGACTATTGTTGACGACCCTACAGGATATGGAAGAATTATAAGAGACTCGAACGGAAGCTTTGTTAAGAACGTCGAGCACAAGGACGCTAGCGAAGATGAGCTTAAGTCTAAGGAGATTAACGGTGGCATGTATCTTTTCGATGCGGCAGCTTTATCAAGTGCTTTAGATAACCTGTCAAATGACAACGCGCAAGGAGAGTACTATCTTCCTGACACGCTAGAGATTATCAAGAATGCAGGCGGTAAGGTAGAGGCTTACGTGGCTGAAGATCCAACCGTTATACTAGGTGTTAACGATAAGGAGCAGCTTAATACAGCGGCTGATATACTAGAGGGCAGATCATGAGCCTGATAGACAAGATATTTGATTGGTTAGAAAGAGATGTCGAAAGGGAGGATATCGTGAAGATTATTGCCGGTCTTGGTAATCCGGGGATGGAGTATGTAGGAACGAGACATAACGTGGGCTTTGATGCTATTGACAGGCTTGCTGATGAATATAACATTTCCATGAATCAGGAGAAGTTTAAGGGAGTCTATGGCACCGGTATTATAGGCGGAGAGAAAGTTTTGCTTGTTAAGCCTATGACATATATGAATAACAGTGGAGAATGTATCGGCGAGATAGTGAGATTCTATAAGCTTGATCCTTTTGATGTCGTAGTAATCTCTGATGATATCAATCTCAATGTTGGAGGATTAAGAATCAGGGATAAGGGTAGTGCAGGTGGACATAATGGCTTGAAGAGTATCATTTATCATTTGCATAGTGAAGACTTCTTGAGGGTAAGAGTAGGTGTCGGTATGAAGAAGCAGGGTCAGGATCTTGCGAAGCATGTGCTCAGCAAGGTTTCCAAGGAAGACGAGGAGCTCATGGCAACTTCTATCGACAACGCGGCTAAGGCGGCGGCTATGTTAATTACTGAAGAACCAACAAAGGTTATGAATAAATACAATTCAAAAGGATAGTAAGATGGATTTTTTTGAACGGGTCCTTGAGGAAGCGGATAGGTTTAAGCGCATCAGGAAGGCTGAGGATGAGGGTTCTTACCCTATACAGCTGAATGGTTGTATTGATTCTCAGATATGTCACATGATGACGATGCTTGCCAAGGACAAGAAACTCAAGCTTATTGTCACATACAGCGAAGAACGAGCCAGGAAAATATACGATGATTTAAGATCATTTGATAAGAATCTAATGTTATATCCGGCTAAGGATGCTCTTTTTTTTAGCGCGGATGTACATGGCTCAATCACACAGTTACAGAGGCTTGAGATAATTAAAGAGATTTTGATGAACGGATCGGCAACGGTAGTTACAACTATCGATGGCGGTCTTGATCGCGTTATTCCGCTAGAAGTATATAAGAGATTTTTAATTACGGTAAATGCCAATGATAAGCTTGATTTTAAAGCGTTTGCCGAGAAACTGGTTGAACTTGGATACGAGAAGAAGCCTATGGTTGACAATCCGGGTCAGTACGCCATAAGGGGTGGAATTATGGACCTCTACCCTGTTGGAGAGGAGACTCCGGTTAGAATCGAGCTCTGGGATGACGAGGTAGATACCATAAGGTCTTTTGATGTCGATTCACAGAGGTCGATAGAGCAGTTGGATAAGGTTGATGTATTTGCTGCGACTGAGATGCCGATGTATGAGCATACCAAGGTTAAGGGTAGGGATGCGATTGAAGCAGAGTACGACATTGCCTATAAGCATTTTCTTGATGAGAAGATGAACAGCGAAGCGTATAACTTAAAAGACAGTGTGTCAAGGGTTCTTGATATGCTTGAGACGGACAGGTTAGAGGCCGGAATAGACAGCTTTATAACGTATTTTTATGATGAGACGGTGTCGCTACTTGACTATTTTAGCAATGATGACGGAGCGATATTCTATGATGAGCCTAGTTGGATTCTTGAGACGCTGAATGAGAAGATTAATGAGTTCAACGTCAGCATGGATGGAAGATATAAGTTAGGCTACATTCTTGAAGGGCAGAAGAATATCTATTTTAAAGAAGATGAGATAGTAGACAGGATGAAGAGGGGCGCGGCGTATTATTTTAGCCGTATCGGTTATGATGAAGAGAGGCTTCCTGTTTCGTTTGCCGAGGAAGTCAGAGTGACCGGTACCAATACTTACCGTAATCACATGGATATCCTCGTCAGAGATATGAAGAAGTGGCAGAAAGAGGGCTACAGAATAATGTTCCTTTCTCCGAGTTCGTCGAGAGGTCAGAGGTTATGTAAGGAACTGGAAGAAAATGATATCGATGCGTACTATGCCAAGGAGCCTAAGGATGATGTTATGCCGGGCAAGACTTTGGTCACGGCAGGTAGCTTGTCCGCGGGATTTTTGTACCTTGATGAGAAGGTGGCAATCCTTTCGGAAGACGACATCATCAGGAATAAACGCAAGAGAAAGAAGCGCATCAAACCTAGATATAAGGGAGATGTCATTAAGAATTTCGACGATCTTAACATTGGAGATTATGTTGTCCACGAGGACAGAGGTGTCGGAATATATAGAGGAATCGTTAGTCGTACATTTGACGGAGTGGCTAGCGATTACATTTCCATTGAGTATGATGGCGGAGATATGTATTACATCAACGTTAATGGAATGGACAAGGTTCAGCGTTACGCCGGCGGTGAGAGCAAGAAACCTAAGCTTAATAAGCTCGGCGGCAACGACTGGGAGAGAGTTAAGTCTAAAGTTCAAAAGCAGGTCGGTGAGATTGCGAAGGAACTTGTTGAGCTGTATGCGATAAGGCAGGAGAAGCAAGGGTATGCCTGCGATCCCGATACGCCTTGGCAGACTGAGTTTGAGGAGATGTTCCCTTATGAGGAGACGGATGATCAGCTTAAAGCGATTGCAGAAGTCAAGGCTGACATGGAAAGCACAAGAATTATGGACAGGCTCCTCTGCGGAGATGTCGGATACGGCAAGACCGAGGTGGCGCTAAGGGCGGCGTTTAAAGCAGTCAACAACTCTAAGCAGGTGGTTTATCTTGTGCCGACTACGGTTCTTTGCGAGCAGCATTTTCAGACATTTACCGAGAGGATGAAAGACTATCCGATCAGGGTTGATATGCTCTCGAGATTTAGAACTCCTAAGCAGATTAAGGAAACGATTAAGGGCCTGGCGACGGGCGAGGTTGACATAGTGATTGCAACTCACAGAGGTTTCTCTAAGGATGTTGTTTATAAGAACTTGGGACTCTTGATTATAGATGAGGAGCAGCGTTTTGGTGTTAAGCACAAGGAGCGCATCAAGCAAATGAAGAAAGATGTAGATGTGCTTACGCTCTCTGCTACGCCTATTCCTAGAACGCTCCACATGAGTTTGTCCGGAATAAGGGATTTGAGTCTTCTAAATGAGCCACCTGTCAATCGTCGTGCGATTCAGACTTATGTTATGGATTACAACGACGAGCTGGTTAAGGAGGCTATTAAGAGAGAGCTGGCGAGAGGCGGACAGGTTTATTACGTCTACAATCGTGTTAAGAACATTGATGAGATGGCAGCTCACATAAAAGAGCTCGTTCCTCAGGCAAATGTTTTCTATGCTCATGGACAGATGAGCGAGCGTGAGCTTGAGAATGTCATGCGCGATTTTATAACGGGCAAGATTGACGTGTTGGTTTCAACCACGATAATCGAGACGGGTATTGATATTCCGAATGTCAACACCATAATTATTCACAATTCAGATAATTTCGGCCTTTCGCAGCTTTATCAGCTGAGAGGTCGTGTAGGTAGAAGTAACAGGCAGGCGTATGCGTTCCTGCTATACAGACGAGACAAGGTTATTAGAGAGACTGCTGAGAAGAGACTGTCGGCAATCAAGGAATTTACAGACCTTGGAAGTGGATTCAAGATAGCTATGAGAGATCTTGAAATCAGAGGATCCGGCAACGTCTTGGGTGCAGAGCAATCAGGGCAAATGCAGGCTGTAGGCTATGACCTGTATTGCAAGATGCTTAAATCTGCCATAGCTGAGATGAGAGGCGAGGCAGCTAAAGACCTTGTTGATTCTACGGTAGATATCAAGGTGAGTGCCTACATTCCTTCGAGCTACGTTCCGAGCGAGTTTCAGAAGCTTGAGCTATATAAGCGTATTGCTAACATTAGCACGAGGGATGACCTTGAGGATATGACAGATGAGCTTATCGACAGGTATGGTGAGTTAGATGATAATGTCAAGAATCTGCTTGAGATAGCGCTTATCAAGAATGAAGCCAAAGATATCTACATAACGAGGCTTAAGGTAGATGAGAATGGAATAGTTGTTAACCTTCACAATAAGGCTCCGCTTGACATTGCCAAGATGGAGGACATGGTTAACAAGAGCAGAGGGAAGATCAAATTCTCATACAAGAAAGGCCTTTCGTTTACATTTGACATGGGATATATTCCGACTGAGGATTTCATTGGTAAATCAAGGGAGGTAATGAGAAAAATAGAACAATTATATTAGATATATTAGTTCGTTATATCGGTTGTTTTAAGGGGCATTTTATAGTATAATATAGGTTGCGATTTTTTGGATATTTTAAGGAGATTGATACTATGTTTTATAAGGTTAAGAGGCTACTTGCATTTGCACTTGTTTTGACACTTACATTCACGGTTGTTCCGGGATGTGGTAAGAGCGAGCAGTCAGGTAAGATTGTTTTAAGCGTGGCAGGTCAGAATGTTGCACTGGATGAGGTGTGGTTCTACTGCCGTTCGGTTCAGGAATATTATGAGTCATATTATTCTTCAATGTTTACAAGTCCTGATGTTTGGACTTCGAGCTATCCTGTTACCAAGGACGACGGTTCTACTGAGGATTCAACATTGGAGGAGATTGCTAAGCGTTCGGCAATCAAGCAGATTAGAGAGATTAAGCTTGCGTATAGTCGTAGAGATGATTACAACGTTTCCCTCACTGAGAAGGAGAAAGAGGAGGTAGCCAAGCAGGCTTCAGATATGATGAAGAAGGTTACCAAGGAAGAGAAGAAGACCATGGGTATCAGCGAGGATACTGCTATTAAAGTATTTACCGAGTCTATGGTTGTTGCTAAGTTGAGAAGCAAGATCGCTGAGAAAGAGGGCGTTGAGATTTCTGATGAGGAAGCTAAGACCTCGAAGATTTATTACATTTACTTCCCAACAAGTGCTAAGGATTCTTCCGGCAACGCTGTTTCGGCAAGTGACAAGAACAAGAAGCAGGCCAAGGAAGATGCCGAGAGCGCACTTAAGAGAGTTAAGGACGGCAATGATATTGCTACTGTAGCTCAGGCGTACGGAATGGGTGGAACATCAGGAGAGATGACAATTGATGCGGATTCTAACATTCCTGATGAGTTGAAGAAATCAATTGATAACTTGAAGGACGGAGAGTTGCTTGATAAGGTTGTCTCTGCTCCGGACGGTTTCTATATTATCAAGATGATAAATGTTGTCGACGAGAGTGCTACTGCAGAGAAGAAGGAAGAGTTGTTATCTGACAAAGAGCAGGAGCTCCTTTCAGACAAGATTAAAGAGTGGTCTAAGGATCAGGATTTTGATTACGACAAAGATGTTAAGTGGGAGTTCATGAGCGAGATTAATTTCGTAAATGAATCCACAGTTAAGGCGTCTAACGCGTCTGATGATGCGTCTAAGGGCTCTAAGTAAGGAGGAAGTTATGAAGGGTATTATTCTTGCAGGAGGCAGCGGAACCAGATTATATCCGCTTACAATGGTTACTTCTAAACAGCTTTTGCCAATATATGATAAGCCTATGATTTATTATCCGTTGTCGGTTCTTATGAATGCAGGGATAAGAGATATCCTTATCATTTCCACACCTACTGATACGAGAAGGTTTGAGGAGCTTTTAGGAGACGGCCATCAGTTTGGAATTAACTTGTCATATAAGATTCAGGAGAGTCCGGATGGACTTGCGCAGGCGTTTATTATCGGTGATGAGTTTATTGGTGGTGATTCTGTTGCAATGATTCTTGGCGATAACATTTTCCATGGACACGGACTTAATGACTGCCTTAAGAGGGCTGTCGCTAACGAGTCGGGCGCTACTGTTTTTGGATATTATGTTGATGATCCGGAGAGATTCGGTATCGTAGAATTCGACGCTGAGGGCAAGGCTATCTCAATCGAAGAGAAGCCGGAACATCCTAAGAGTAATTATTGTGTAACGGGACTTTATTTTTACGATAACAGGGTTGTGGAATTTGCTAAGAATCTTAAGCCTTCTAAGCGTGGAGAACTTGAGATTACAGATCTTAACAGCATTTACCTTGACATGGGTGAGCTTAATGTAGAGGTGCTCGGTCAGGGATTTACTTGGCTTGATACCGGAACTCACGAGTCTTTGGTTGATGCCACTAATTTTGTCAAGACGATAGAGACGCACCAACACAGGAAGATTGCGTGCCTTGAAGAGATTGCATATCTTAACGGATGGATTAATAGAGAGGATCTTTTGAGAACCTACGAGACATACAAGAAGAACCAATACGGAGAGTATCTTAAGGATATAATCGACGGTAAGTACTTGAGTGAGAAGTAATCGGAGGAATGCTATGAAGGCGTTGGTCACAGGAGTCAAAGGTCAGTTGGGCTTTGATGTTATGAAGGTATTAGAGGCACGAGGCTATGAGGGCGTCGGTGTTGATGTTGAGGATATGGACATTACTGATGAGGCAGCGGTTAAGCGTGTGATTGGCGAAGTTGCTCCTGACGTTATAGTTCATTGTGCTGCTTATACTGCGGTTGATGCGGCTGAGGACAACGTTGACTTATGCAGAAAGATTAATGTTGACGGAACCCTTAACATTGCTAAACAGGCCAAAGAGCTTGATGCCAAGATGATATACATAAGCACTGATTATGTGTTTAACGGTCAAGGTGAGGAGCCTTGGGAGCCGGATGATCCTAACAAGGAGCCGCTTAATGTTTACGGTCAGAGTAAGTATGATGGTGAGCTTGCGGTTATCAATATGCTTGACAAGTATTATATTGTGCGTATTTCGTGGGTGTTCGGAGAGAATGGCAAGAACTTTGTAAAGACTATGTTAAGAGTCGGCAAGGAGAAGGGTGTTGCCAAGGTTGTAGACGATCAGATTGGATCGCCTACCTACACAGCAGATCTTGCCGAACTTTTGGTTGATATGGCTGAGCGTGAAGAGTATGGTACATATCATGCAACCAACGAAGGACTTTGCAGTTGGTATGAATTTACCAAGGAGATATATAAGCAAGCGGGATTAGATGTTAGTTTAAGTCCGTGTTCCAGTAATGAATTCCCTGCCAAAGCCAAGAGGCCTTCCAATTCAAGGATGTCTAAGGATAAGCTTGAAGAGCATGGCTTTAACAGGCTTCCGACATGGCAGGATGCACTATCAAGATTTCTAAAATGTATTGAGTACTAAGGAGACTAATTATGGGTAAGATTAAAGTTACAAGATGTGACATCGAGGGATTGTGTGTAATAGAGCCTACAGTCTTTAGAGACGAGAGAGGATATTTTGTTGAGACGTATAACCGCAATGATTTCGAGGCTGAAGGCCTTGACATGACATTTGTTCAAGATAATCAATCAATGTCAACGAAGGGCGTGTTAAGAGGATTACATTTCCAAAAAGAATACGCACAGGGTAAGCTGGTCAGAGTTGTAGACGGTGAGGTATTTGATGTTGCGGTTGATTTGAGAGAAGGCTCTCCTACTCTTGGCAAATGGTTCGGAGTGAGATTGTCATCAGAGAATCAGAAGCAGTTTTATATTCCTAAAGGATTTGCTCATGGATTTATAGTTCTTTCAGATATTGCTGTATTTGCATACAAATGCACAGATTTTTATCATCCCGGAGATGAGGGAGGACTTAAGTACGACGACCCTGACATCGGGATTGATTGGCCGATTCCTGAGGGGATGACCAAGAACGACTTAATTATTTCCGAGAAGGACACCAAATGGGGTGGAATCAAAGAGTATCTAGCTAGGAGGTAGTATGAAAGTATTAGTTACCGGCGGTGCCGGATTTATCGGAGGCAATTTTGTTCATCATATGGTGAACAAGTATCCTGATTATGAGATAGTTAACCTTGACCTTTTGACATATGCAGGCAATTTAGAGACATTGAAGCCGGTTGAAGATAAGCCTAATTATAAGTTCGTCAAGGGTGATATTGCCGACAGAAAGTTTATATTTGATTTATTTGAGAAAGAGAAGTTCGACATTGTTGTCAATTTCGCTGCGGAGTCGCATGTTGACAGGTCTATTGAGAATCCGGAGATTTTTGTCAAGACCAATGTTTTAGGTACGACTACACTTCTTGATGCATCTAAGGAGTATGGTGTTAAGAGATATCATCAGGTTTCAACCGACGAAGTATACGGTGATCTTCCGCTTGACAGACCTGATTTATTCTTTACCGAGGAGACACCTCTTCACACATCAAGCCCTTATTCATCAAGTAAAGCCAGTGCGGACCTTTTTGTTATGGCTTATTATAGGACGTTCGGTCTTCCTGTTACTATATCAAGATGTTCTAACAACTACGGGCCTTATCATTTTCCGGAGAAGCTTATACCACTTATGATAAGCAGGGCTCTTAATGATGAGTCGCTTCCTGTATATGGTAAGGGTGAGAATGTCAGAGATTGGCTTCACGTTCACGATCACTGTGAAGCTATTGATCTTATTATTCACAATGGTAAGGTCGGAGAGGTTTATAATGTCGGAGGACATAACGAAAGAACCAATCTTGAGGTTGTTAAGACTGTTCTTAAGGCACTTGATAAGCCGGAGAGTCTTATTACATATGTTACTGACAGACCTGGACACGATCTCAGATATGCAATCGATCCAACCAAGTTAGAGACTGAGCTTGGATGGAAGCCACAGTATACATTTGACACAGGTATTAAGATGACTATTGAGTGGTACTTGAATAACCGTGAGTGGTGGGAGAATATCATTTCCGGTGAGTACAAGAATTACTTTGAGAAGATGTACGGTAATAGATAGTTAGTTTCGCAGTATATATTTGTATAGCGTATATATCTAGATATATATACTCTAAATATACCTGCTCTTTGCAGAGAATGTGGATGGCTTTTAGTTGTTAGTATGGTTAGGAGGGTAATTGAATGAGAAAATGGCTAGCGTGGGTTATGTGCATGACACTGGTGTTTAGTTTGGCCGGATGCGGCAAGAGCAATTCGTCTTCAAGTAAAGCGGATGCCACTGAAGAAGAGGTTACCGAGGAATTAGCAAGCGCATCTAGTGACAATATGATCATGAACGGTGATTTTTCGGATGGCACAACAGGCAAATGGAACACTTATACCAACGGTGGAGATGCTTCTCTTTCTGTTAAGGACGGCGAGATGGCTATCCACATTTTAAAACCCGGAACTCTTGATTACGCAGTTCAGGCATACTATGATGGATTTGCTTTAGACAGTGGATGTAAGTATGATTTTTCATTTGATGTACACTCTGATGTAGACAGATTTGGCGAGTGGAGAGTGCAGATTAACGGTGGAGATTACCACGCATACACCTCTGATATCGTGGAGATTAAGAATGATGTATCTCATGTTCAGATGGAATTCGAGATGACAGAGGCGTCTGATCCGGCTCCGAGATTATGTCTTAATCTTGGCATGGTTGAAGGATGTCCTAGCGATCTTGGAGAGCATACAGTTTATGTTGATAATTTCAATCTTCACCTAGTTGATGATTCCAATAAAGTTGCTGACGCGGAGGAAGTGGAGAAGCCTGACATCAATGTCAATCAGTTAGGTTATAAGACCGGCGATGTCAAGAAGGCTGTTGTCAGAGGAGATGACCTCAGTGGCAAGGCATTTAAGGTTGTTAATATTGATACCGAAGAGACAGCATTTGAAGGTAAGTTATCAGATGAGCAACCTAATCCTACGAGTGGAGAGACGGTTGCGATAGCAGATTTCTCTGATGTTAAGGACGCCGGAAGATACAAGATTGTTACCGATGATTTCGGAGAGTCTTATGAGTTTGAGATTGGCGATGATGTGTATGACAGTATTGCCAAAGCAACGGTACAGTGGTTTTATTCACAGAGATGTGAGTGCGCAACTGGCAAAGATATAGTCGGAGATTTCGCACATGATGCTTGTCACACCGGTAAGGCTAAGTTGTATGGCACCGACAAGGTTGTAGATGTAGAGAAGGGCTGGCATGATGCCGGAGATTACGGAAGATATGTTGTTGCAGGCGCTAAGGCGGCTTATGATCTCATAGATGCTTACGAGAACAACCCTGATAAGTTCGGTGACGATCTTGGAATGACATACAGTGGCAACAGGATTCCTGATGTTCTCGATGAAGTAATGTACGAGCTTGATTTTATGGTTTCTATGCAGGCCAAAGATGGCGGAGTATACCATAAGGTTACAACGGCAGCATTTGCAGACGCAGTTATGCCGGATAAGGTTGACGCGGATCTTGTTGTGTGTCCTGTATCTAATACTGCAACCGGAGCGTGTGCAGCGGTTATGGCTAAGGCGGCAAGGGTTATCAGAGGCTTCGATAAGGAAGCGTATTGTAAGTATAGAAGTTGCGCTGAGAAAGCGGAAGAATATTTAAAGAATCATGTCAATGATCCGGGATTTAAGAATCCGGAGGATGTGACAACAGGTGAGTATCCTGACGACAACGCGATGGATGAGCTTTTCTGGTCGCTTTCCGAGCTTGTTAAATTATGTCAGGCTGATAATGATAATGAAACAGCCACGAAGTATCTTAAGGACATCAAGGAGCTCGTTAAAGTCAAGAGCGCAACGAGCGGTATGGGTTGGCAAGGCGTTGGATACTATGCAGCATTTACCTATCTTTCATGCGATGGAATTGACTCAGGAATTAAGAAAGAGGTAGAAGATTACCTTGATTATGCAAGAAAGAATATAATAAAGAATATCGACGAAGACGGATATCAGTCCGCAATGGGTGAGACATATTATTGGGGCAGCAACATGTCTATCTTGAATAACGGTATGTTTCTCATGAAGAGTGCGGCGCTTGATGAGTCTAAGAAGGGTGAGTATTATGAGCTTGCCAAGGAGCAGATTAATTATGTTCTTGGTAAGAATCCTACAAGTTATTGTTTTGTTACGGGATTTGGTTCTCTATCTCCTGAGAATCCACATCACAGGCCATCTCAGGCGGTTGGCAAGGCGTATCCCGGCATGATAGTCGGCGGTGCCAACTCTAACTTAGAGGATCCATACGCTAAAGCGACACTTAACAAAGAAGCTGCAGCTAAGTGTTATGTTGACAATGTACAGAGTTACTCTTGTAATGAGGTTACTATATATTGGAACTCGCCACTTGTTAATTTATTAAGCTATTATATTGACTAAGGAGTGTCTTTATGGACAATGTAAATGATGTTTTTTCGAGATCATTTGAAAATGTTTTAGGAAGTCTGTTCACAAGTATTTATCAGGTTAATCTTGAGACGGGAGAGCTTAAGGCTTTTAGAGTGTCTGAGGATGTCAAGGGGCTTGTCGATCATGAGCAGAATGCCAATGAGTACATCAAGATGATGTCCGAGGCGTTCTATCACAGTCACAGTCAGGGAGAACTGGTTAATACTTTCAGTGTTGAATCTCTCAAGAAATGTCAGGAAGAGGGCATTGAAAAGGTTGAGAGAGAGCTTGTGAGGATGTGCAAAGGAAGCTACCACAGCGTTACTCTCATCGCTTTGTTGGGAACAAGAGCTGATCCTCAACCGGAGATTATTATCGCGGTTCAGGATAACGATGCCGAGTACTCCGACAGGAAGACCAATTCTCACATGTATCAATCCATTTCAAATGTTTACGATACGATGTATTACGTTGATGTGGATACCGACATGATTACAGCGATTGACAACCGTATGGATAGTGATATTATGCTTACCAATCACGGCAGATTCTCTCACATTATGAGAATATATGGCAATAACTGTATCTTCTACGAGGATCAGGACAGCTTCTTCCATTTCATGTCATTAACACATTTGAGAAAGAATCTCACATTTGACAATCCTGTATTAGAGCTTGAATACAGGCGCGTCTATGATTATGGCCTTGAGTGGATAAGAGGCGAGATGATACTTGTCAATATGTCACAGGGTATGCCTTCAAGGGTTGTCTATGTGACAAGGAATATCACCGCCGTTAAGAATAAAGAGATGGCTTATAAGCAGGCTGTTCAGATAGTTGAAGAGATTGATAGAGATGAAGTTATCGGTTCAGGTTCTGCAGTTCAGAATTTTTACAAGAAGACGGATTTCTTAAAGAGATTGGCGCGTCAGCTTCAGTTTCCGATTAACGCTTACTTAGGATTAGCTAACATTATCGAGTTAAATGTTACCGATCCCGAGAAGGTGCTTTTATACACTAACGAGCTTAGAAAACACGGAGCAGAGATGCTTCATATCACCAACGAGTTCAACGAGGTCGGTGAGATAGAGAGAGGACAGATTAATATTCTCTATGAGCCGGTTCCTGCGACTGATTTCTTCTACAGCATTGTTGAGGAGTGGAGAGAAGACGCAGAGAGCAAAGGTCACAGCTTTGTCAACGAGTCGAGACCATTTGACAAAGACTTGATAATGGTTGACAGAAGGCGTATGAAGGAAGCTATAGATGCGATCATCGATAACGCTATCAGATATACACCTGAGGGTGGAAGAATTACTGTAACGATAGAGGAGAAGGTTGGAGTTTCTTCTGAGGAAGTCGAGTATGACATTATTGTAAGGGATACCGGATATGGTATGACGCCTACATTTTTGGAGCATGTCTACGAGCCTTTCCTTCCTGTTGTTGACAATAGAGTGTCAAGCGAACAGGGTATGGGATTAGGACTTGGCATTACCAAGTCTATGGTCACTGCCATGAGAGGAACCATGGATATTCAGAGTCAGGTGGATGTCGGAACTATCGTAAGTATCCATATGAAGAGTAAGAATGCGAGAATTCAGACCGAGGCGTTTATACTAAATGATACCGAGAGCACCGCGGGTAAGGAGGCTAAACTTGCACTTCCGACCTACACGGAGCTCATTGATAAGAGGATATTGTTCTACGGCAATGATGGTATTGGTGCAATCTTAGATAGGACCAAGATTATCTATGACAAAGTTAATTGGAGTGACGATGTTGTAGAATGGTTCGTCAGATCAAGATTAGATGACTATCAAATGATAATAGTAGACGTTACCAATACCGATCAGAACGAGTGGAGTATTGCCAAGGAAGTTCATTCTATCAACAGAGAAGATGCTTCTGATGTGCCGGTGGTTGCTTTGGTTGATTTTGATCACTACAAGCGAACTCACGACAATAATTATGATAAGCAGGATATTATCGGCGAGCTTGAATCAAGAGAGTTCTGCGAAGTGCTGTTTGCACCTTATGATATGAGTGAATTGTTAAGAGTTATTGGATGGTGGATTAAGTAAGTCAGGGGGACTTTGTTGATGATATCTGATCAGGATATTCAGGTTTTATGTACCAGAGTACAACTTGTTAGAGGTAAGGCCTTGACTGCAAGTAAAGCGGTTGAGATTGTAAAGAAGAGTCAGATAGATGTAGACAGATATGATGTTGAGGCAACGGTTAATGACGAGGGTGAATACCATGTTGTGCTTAACATTGATGAGAGCAAGACCGGAGGAGCGAAGTTCGTTTCATTTTCTTGCGATCAGTGCGAGGTCTTCTGTAGACATTGTGCAGCCGTTGCCCATCAGCTTGTTCTCGACAGGCTTGACGATGAGTTGAAGGGTAAATTAGTCTCTGCTAAGGAGATTGAGGAGCACAATATTGAGCGTATGAAGAACACTCAGGTACTTAATACGCCTAACAATCGTCCGGACGAGAGTGCTACTAAGAGGGCATTATCAAGCTCTGCTACTGTCAACAGAATTATCAATGCCTATTCAGGCGTTAATCAAGCATTTAAAAATGATAGCATGATAGACGACAAGGGTATGGTTACTCATAGCCTTGTTTCGTTGTACCCTAAATTACACATATCTTCAAAGGGTAAGCAGGAAGTCGAATTTCTGATAGGTGCGGATGACAGGACTTATGTAATTAAGGACCTTTATGAGTTTTTGGATAATATCGATAAGAAGGCGTTTCATAAGTACGGCAAAGCGTTAGCATTTGTCCATGATTACGATAATTTTACTGAAGATGGCAAGTATTATATCAGCATACTTAAGGATCTTAAGAGCAGCAAGGTTCCTAACAGCTACTATTTTAGTGCTGTTTCCAATTCCAAGACTATGAAGATATCGGATGGTTATGTCGAGGAGATTTTGGTTAGAAATGTCGGCAAGAGCATCAACTTAAACGGAATCACCATGGAAATTAAAGAGGGTAATCCTTCACTTAAACTAACGGTTTATAAGGAGGAAGAGGGCGCTCTTTTAAAGGTTGATACGACTACTGTCATAAGAGGTAGAGATAGGAAGTTCGTCGCTGTTAATAAGGATTACACGATCTATGTTGTTAGTGACGACTATGTTCAGAATGTGATCCCTTTTTTGGAGGAGTTTAATGCCGGAGATGATATTCCTTCGCTTAACAGGCTCAAAAACGAGCGGGGTGTGTACATTGATTCGTTAGACTACGAGATGTTTTGCGGTCATGTATTAAGAAGGCTCATGAATTACATCGCGCTTGAGGAACATGATATTAAACTTGAAGAATTCATGCCGCCTCCTTGTGATATAAAGATATATTTGGATGCTCCTAATGAGCACGCAATAACCTGCAACATCAAAGCAGAGTATGGCACCGAAGTTTATAATGTCTCTGATTGGACCACGAGGAATCTTGGAAGTTTCAGGGATATAGAGAAGGAGCAGAATGTTTATTGGGCTGCCAAGAGATATTTTTATGACGAAGAGAGAAGCGGTGCAGATTATCTGCTTAAGACAGAGGATGAAGATAAGATATATGATTTCTTAATCAGCGGACACGAGGAGTTGGAGAAATACGGCGAGATGTTTGTCTCTGACAGCATCAGGAAGATTAACATTTCCTCTACTACCAAAATCACTGCGGGTGTGCAGATTAAGGGTAATCTTCTTGAGATGACTCTTGATATGCCTGATATGAGTGAAGATCAGATTAGTGATATCTTAGCTGCGTATCGTGCCAAAAAGCGTTATTACCGCATGAAGAGTGGTGACTTCCTGAAGCTCAAGGATACTGCTATCGAGACTGTATTTGAAATGAGTGAAGGACTCGGTATTACCGAAAAAGACTGGGATAAGGGAGTTGTTGAGCTTCCACTTTACAGAGCTAACTACATCGATTCGATTGTCAAGGATAAGGGTAAGAGACTGAACCTTGTAAGGTCCTCAGAATTCAAGTCTGTTATCAGAACTATGAGGGAGATTGAGGACAGTGATTACGAGATTCCTGACGGTATTAACGCAGAGCTTAGAGGTTATCAAAAGACCGGCTTCCGCTGGTTAAAGACTTTATCATATTATGGTTTTGGCGGAATACTTGCTGACGATATGGGTCTTGGTAAGACGTTGCAGATTATCACACTTTTGGAATCTGCTGTAAATGAAGAGGGATATGACAGACAAGGTAACATTTCCCTGATTGTGTGTCCTGCATCTTTGGTTTATAACTGGGAGAGCGAGTGCGGCAGATTTGCTAAGAACTTAAGAGTTACGGTTATTGTAGGAAATGCAGACGCTAGAAAAGAGATTCTTAATAACCTTGAAGATGTTGATGTTATCGTTACTTCTTATGATCTTTTAAAGCGCGATTTTGACATTTACAAGGATATGAAGTTCGATTACGTGGTTGCTGATGAAGCACAGTATATCAAGAATTCAAGAACACAGGTTGCAAGAACTGTTAAGGCTGTTATAGGCCGACATAGATTTGCATTAACGGGTACACCTGTTGAGAATCGTCTATCAGACCTTTGGAGTATATTTGACTTCTGTATGAAGGGATATCTCTTCTCTTCTAAGAGGTTTACGAGCGAGTTCGAGAAGCCGATTGTGACAGATCATGATGAGGATGTTCTTAATCGACTCAAATCAATGACGTCTCCGTTTATATTGAGGAGAAAGAAGAAGGATGTGCTCTTAGATCTTCCTGATAAGATTGAGCAAGTAGTATATACCTCGATGACAGACGATCAGAAAGATTTCTACAACGCGAGATTCTTGAACCTTAAGAATATGATTGCTTCTATGGATAGCAAGCAGTATAAGGACAATCAGATTGCGATTCTTTCCGAGATAACAAGGCTCAGACAGTCATGTCTTGACCCTTCGCTTTTCGTTGAAGGTTATAAGGGTGGTTCCGGCAAGGTTGACGCATTTTATGAAATGGCGGCCGAACTTGTAGATAACGGAAGCAATGTACTTGTATTCTCTCAATTTGCGACTATGCTTGAAGAGCTGAAGAGTGGTCTGGAGAAAGAGGGCATTAAGACTCTTATTCTGACGGGTTCTACCTCCAAGGAGGAGAGAAGAAGGCTTGTTGATGAATTCCAGTCACAGAGTGAGCCTACGATATTTTTGATCAGCCTTAAGGCCGGAGGTACCGGACTTAATCTTACTGCTGCCGATACGGTCATTCACTTTGATCCGTGGTGGAATGTTGCAGCTCAGAATCAGGCGACTGACAGAGCGCACAGAATAGGTCAGGAGAAGGTGGTTAATGTTATTCAACTTGTGACTAAGAATTCCATTGAGGAGAGAATCATCGAACTCCAGAACAGAAAGAAGGAGTTGGTTGATGATGTAGTTGAAGGTGAGGGCGTTTCAGATGCTTCGCTTTCAAGAGAAGAGGTTATAAAACTTTTAGAACTATGATTTTACACCGCGTCGATTTCGACGCGGTTTTTTAAAAAAACTTTACTACAGGAATAAATAGAAATTCGTACTTTATTCGACCTAAATTCGACCAAAAAGTACAGGAATGGATAGAAATTCGTACTTTTATACCGTTATTTTGCTTGATTTTGACAACTAACAGGTTTTAGACGAGAGGTATAAACGGTGCTATCATATGCTAACAACAGACAATAAACTATGAAAGGAGATTGTTATGAAGAAGTTTTTATGTTGGTTGTTAGTGGTGTGCATGGTGGGAGGTTTTATACCGGAGCATAGCACTACAAAGAGTGTGTGTGCGGCAGAAAGTACCATGTCGGCTGCGCCTAAGTACAAGGCAAATGAATTTGTCAATTATATGTCATTTGCGCATAATAACAGTGATTATGAAGTGTATCCGGTTGATGTCAAGAATACTAATCTTGCCAATTACCTAAATGGAACCTCCTCTTTAGGTGATTTGCTGGGAGAGGGTGGCGATTATAGATGTACTAGAGAGAACGTCACAGGTAAGATTGGTTATGTTGGCCGGATGGATAGTATTTCTATTAATTTGGCGTCTGCATTGAATATTATGAAAGCAGACAAGATTTATGCTGAGGAAGGTATTCACAAAGAACTGTGGGGAGGAGGAGCTGAGAATCTTAACACAGTCAAGCAATACGATATAATTGTGTTTCTGGATACTTGTGACAGATATAATATGTCTTCTGAGGTGTTTCAGTATCTTTTAGAAGCGGCGAAGAATGGGGTTATCATTATCTATGATACAGCAATCACAAAATGGTGGTATTCCGGAGAAAATGACGGCAACAGATACATGTATGACTCGTTGAAGAATACTCTGTATTTAGGAAATACATCAAATGGTGTTATTCCACATGACACTACTATGATGAATTTTGGCGGTGTTAATACCAAGATGTATAATTTGGCGGCGACAACTAAGATTGTGTTTCTTCCAACATTTAAACACGGAATGATAAGCAGGGCTTCAAGCATGCCTTTTGGAAATCTCAGGCAAGTTGTGTTTAATGAGAATATAAAGAGGATTGGGGATTCTACATTTTCACATTGTGTCTTTCTAGATACAGTTAATCTAGAGTATATCAAGACGATTGATTATAGGGCTTTTTATAACACTAGTGTCAAGAATCCGACATTTTACAGTATTGAAAGCATCGGGCAGGAGGCTTTTTGCTCCGGTGAATATATGGGGCTCGGAAGTGGTTATGTAACGGGAACGTTAGCAATAGCGAGCGGTGATTCGATTGTTATCGGTCAAAATGCTTTCAAGGGAAATGAAATTGTAAAGATTGATGTGGCTGAATCGATTAGCGATATTGAGTTTGGAGATTACTGTTTTGCCAATAATCGAAAGGGAATTACGTCCGTTGATATACTGTCTTCTAGTTCTTATGGAGTAGGAGTGTTCCAAAATGATACAATTACTCGGATGACTCTTAAGCCGATAAGCTTTAGCGAGAATTGCTTTAATAAGGTTAATAACTGTGCAAGTATGGTCTTTTATGTTCCTAAGGGCGAGGAGCTAAGTGTTGACAAGGATGCATTTAAGGGATGTGGTATTAGTGATGACGTCGACTTTTGTATTCTTCCTTATAAGGGAGCAGAGCCGGCTTCGTATGTCCCGTTTAATGAGCGAAACGATGACATTTCCTTATCTAATCTTAAAGCGTATACCGCTGAAGACGACTGTGTTATTTATTGTAAAGAGATATATACAATAACCCTTGATGCGGATGGTGGAATTGTAGGTGTTGATAAAATCAGAGTTGAAGACGGAGACGTCTATGATGTTCCTACTCCGGTTAAAGAAGAGTATAGATTTAAGGGTTGGTACATAGGCGATGAATTGATTACAAACGGAGAAGAAATTAATATTGACGGTGATGTAACACTTAAGGCTATGTGGGAGAAGATTACAACTGAGGCTAAAGCGACTACTGAGAAATCAGTGACTAGTTCACCTTCCGGTAATTCTTCATTTGTATCAAGACCGTCTGAATATGATGATGAGTTGGATATTACGGCTGATCCGGATGAATTTGGCGATAATAAAAGCACATCAGGTGATGCCGAAGTTAATGGAGACAAGGCGAAAATAGCCAATGTCTCAGACAAAGGCTTGGAATTACATACAGCAACTTTTATGGACACTCAGGCAGGAACGTTAGTAAACAAAGGATCTCGCAAGGTTCAGAACGGAAAGAAATGGAGAGATTACCTTCCCGATATCGTAGTTAAAGATACATCGGACAGAGGATATACGTTGATTTTTGATTACTGGGAGCTTGATGGAGACAAGGTAGATTCGGATGATGAGATAAATATAGATAGAGATGTAACTCTTTATGCGCACTACAAAAAGATAGGTAGGGGGCGTAAGTACACTTTGAGTTTTGTGGAGTACAATAAAACTATTGAGGTTGAAGAAGGAGATTGTTTATCTGAATATGATGTTCCGTTGCCTAAGAAATCGAATGATACATTTGCAGGATGGACTAGAATTGATAATTATCCTGTGGTGGAAGTAGGCAGACTGACAATAGAAGTGAATGGGCGTATAGATGGCTCAAAACTAAATGGTTTTTCTGACGGCGATGTGATAAAATTATATGGGATATGGCTTTCGAGTATTGAGAACCATAATATTACAACCTCAGAAACACTTACTATGAAGCCGATTTATTATACCAATGAAGAATGCCTTCCATATATATGGAGAAACGGGGATGCGGACACGGTTGAGATAACCAGTTACTCGTATGATGATGTTAAAAACGTTGAGAATATTTATAAAGAGATAAGGGAGTATGAAGGGAAGGCTAAGAATGTTGTGCTTCTTCCTAAAAACTATGCATTTGACGTTACTAAACATAAGAAATGCGAATATATAAGAACTAATCTAAGCGGAGAAGATTTTATAAGAGCGGCCAATCTTTTGTTTCTTATTCATACTCAACATGCGTGTATGGCGTCAGCGAGTATTGATATTACGATAGAAGAACTTCTAAAGGACGCGGTTATAGATGATCCTACCAATAGATACGGTAAAATTGGGGTTATATATCAGCCGTGGAACACAGACCCTTATATTGAGGAAAAGGGCATGTATTGCGCATTTAACAGGAAGGAATTCATAAAAGCGTGTGATTATAACGATGAGTTAGACAGTAAGTTAGATCAATTAATAGATAAGCTTGGATTCACAACTGATACAACCATAACTGATGCAGTTATGAGGCTCAATAAGTACTTTTTCGAGACCACAGGATATGATAGATATTATGTGGCGTGTGATTCGAAGAGTGCATTTGTAAATGCTGATAAGAGTAAATATTATTATGATGATAAGAATCATCATGTTATATGCATAGGATATGCAAAGCTTACTACAGAAGTATTTGCCAGGTGCGGATATGCAGCGAGATTGGCGGATAACCAAGCATATGTAGATACGGAAGGAGGTCATGCATTTAATCAGCTTATAATAAATGGTAAGACATTGTATATTGATTATACATGGAATTCTTGGAGAGGTCCTGATAGTCGAGACGTACTTTATCTTGATTTGGATAGCATGAATAAGTATGGAAGTCACAAGTCACCTGGGTTGCTTTTGTCTGGAAAAGGAGCATACAGGTACACTACATTCGATCAAGAAGCGAAAGTGACAGAAAAACCTTCAAAGCCTACAATTAAGAAGATTAACAATAAGACAACCAAAAAGCTTATTATCACTCTTAAGAAGGTAAACAAGGCTAAAGGCTATCAGATACAGTACAGCAAGAATAAGAACTTTAGTAATTACGATAGTATAAATGTTAAGGACAATAGTGCAGTTATTAAGGCCCTTTCAAAGAAAAAGAAATATTATATAAGGGCAAGAGCGTATAGATATTCTGATTATGATTCATTAACCAAGATTTATGGAGACTGGTCAGATGTAGTTAGCAAAACAACAAAATAAAGGAGAAGATCATGAGAACATTTAAAAGTATATGCTTAACTATATTTACTTTGGTATTAGGGGTTGTAATGTCCTGCGGTTATGTATTTGCGGAAGGTGATACTAATTATGTGAAGGCAGCTGACGGTCAGACTATTCACGTAAAATGCTATAAAGATTTTACTGATTACGGTCATGATGTGCTTTATCAGACTATAGATGTTCCTTATGGTACGTCTGATATCAGCGGATATATTAATGCTCCTCTGAGAGAGTACTGTACTTTTATAAGATGGCGTTTCTTTGATGTCAACACTGAGAGCTTCAATGTAGACAAAATCACCGGTGAGAATATTATTGTATATGGAGTGTGGTCGGATTATAAGCCTGTATCCTCTGAGGCAGATACATCATCAGAGGACAGCGAATTTGCTAAATTAACATGTTATCTTGACTATGATTCATATAAAAGCGGCATTAGTTACGGTAGTGTTAACATTAAGAAAGCTTACAATGCTGAAAGTATTTTGGATGTTCCAAGGCGTGATAACTATATTTTCTATAAATGGGTATTTATAGACGGTGATGGTAATCCAACCGACAGTATGACGAGCGTGAACAAGTCTGCTTATGCAGAATGGCTTGGACCGGTGCCAAGCTCGGGAGTGTCGGAAGATACAAGTTCTGATGCCAGCGTAGATGCATCCGGTAATCCACTTGTTAAGATAACCTATTACGAAACCTTTGATGATTACAAGAGAGGTGTTCCGTATAAAGAGCTATATGTGGGTAAGTCCATAGATTTATCAAGTGTAATTGCTAATCCTGAACGTGAATCATATAAGTTTAAGTATTGGAATTATGTTCAAAACGGAGTGCTGGTTGATGATCCGCTATTTAACAAGAGAATCTATGCTTATGGTGAGTGGCAGGGACCAATATCAGAATATGATTCTAATATCATCACCTATACTAATTTGAGAGACTATTCCAAAACTCGAGTTAGAGTCTTAAAAAGCAAGAAGAAGCAGATTAAGGTAAATGTTTTTAGCAACAATCAGAGTAATATTGGTGTCAAATGCAAAATCTGCTACTGGATAAAAGGTAAGTCAAAGAACAAGAAGACGGTAACATTTGACGCAAGTTCTTCTTCTCATAACACGCAGTTCACACTAAAGAAGCTTAAATCCAAGAAGAAATATTGTGTAAAGGCAAGAGTTGAGGCAACTTACAAGGATGTTGAATATGTAAGCAAGTGGAGCAAGACTGTTACTTGCAAGACTAAATAGTTAATTAATCCCACACGACTTAACAGGTTTGAGTGTGGGATTTTTGTGGGCTAAGTGTAGCTATTACGGAGATGTCTACTTGAATACAGACCGAAAATGATTTATAATACTTATGTTAAGAGTTTTAGCTCTTGACGTGACCTAATTAACAATTCAACTAAAGGAAGGGGATAGTATAATGGATACAACTAATATGATTAAAGTACCTGCTAAGGTTAATTCAAGCATCAATCTAAAGCTTTTAAAGGGTCATTTTGCGACATCACATTCTCATATCAGTCAGTATGTTGATATGACTACGCTTAAGTGTCGTTTCAATGAGGCTTCTCAGGCCGCTAAAGTGTTGGCAGACAAGTACACCAACTCAACTTATGTAGATACTATTGTCTGTATGGATGGAACAGAGGTTATCGGTGCATTTATGGCTGAGAGGATGACACAGCAAGGTGTTATGTCTATTAACACTCACAAGACAATCAGCGTTGTAACTCCTGAGATTCATTCAACCGGACAGCTTATATTCCGTGACAATCTTCAGCCTATGATTAAGAACAAGCATATAGTTCTTCTTATTGCTTCTGCTACAACAGGTAAGACCATTCTTCACAGTGTTCGCTGTCTTGAGTTCTACGGTGGTATTATTGAGGGTATATCAGCTCTCTTCTCTGCATCTAACAATGTCGGAGGACATGAAGTTGATTCGATATTCACCGTTGAAGATCTTGACAATTATCATTCATATGATGCGGCAGATTGTCCTCTATGTAAGGAAGGCAAGAAGCTTGATGCTTTGGTCAATGGATATGGATATTCTTTATTGTAATTAATAACCATATACAAAACCCCTCCGGTTGATTAGCCGGAGGGGTTGTTTTTAGCTCAAATGACTGATTACCTCTTGAGTAATGGACTCCATACTCTCGATGTCTTCAAATACTTTATTAAGTGATTCCTTGTGAGCATCCTGGGTATCTGTCTGCTGTTTTAAGTTGTTCTGCATCTCCTCGATATCTTCTGAGAACTTACCTAAGATATTAAGAATCTCTTCGGAAGATACCTTGGTATCGTTAGCGAGCTTGCGCATCTGCTCAGCAACAACCGCGAAACCTCTTCCTGCCTCGCCGCTTCTTGCAGCCTCAATAGATGCGTTTAGAGCAAGCATATTGGTGTTGCCTGATATCTTCATAATGGCCTGAGTGAACTTCTGAACCTCGTTCATGTTGTTAACAATACTCTCGGCAGCGGCCTTGATATTGTTAGAACACTCTTCTATGGTGTTGTTGAAATCTTCTGACTGTGTCATCTCATTATGAATCTGGCCTAAGGTTTCTAAAAGCTCGTTGGATTTAGACTTGGTAAATGTCTCGTTCTCCATGCTGATTGCAATTCCCATAGTACCAACGATGTTCGTGCCGTCTTTAATAGCTATTGTGATAGCTCTAAATTCAAATCCATACACGGTAGCCGGAACAACCTGCTCAAGTTTCCTACCGGTGGTAAAACTTGTGTACATTGGATCATCATGGCTTAATACGTCTCCGACGTTAATATCTGCAACCATCTTCTGGCCCGGCCAGTAGGCAAGGAATTCGGTACCGTTGGTAACAGACATCATTATATCCATGCCAAGTGCGTCCTTGATAACAGGAACAATCTTGATATACTGTTCTAATACTTCGTTCATGTTTCGCCTCCTACTCTTATTATCAGATTAATTATTCTATGATTGATAATTATCACATAACAATAGTTTAACACACAAAAATATGCACTACAACAGTAATATAATTAAATTTGTGTTAACGAATTAAGGTCTTGCTATATTTATGCTTGTAATTTATTATATATTATGAGAGATTATCTGCATTTACGGAGGAAGAGACATGAGATTTGTAATTCAAGTGTGTACTGATGCACAGGTTAGCATAGACGGCGATGTTGTAGGTAAGATTGGCAAAGGCTTTATGGTTCTCATAGGAGTCGGACAGGATGACACTAGAGAGATAGCCGACAAGATGATTAAGAAGCTTATTGGTATGCGTATATTTTCTGATGAGAACGGCAAGGCCAACCTGGCTCTTAAGGATGTAGGTGGGGAGCTTCTTTTGATATCACAGTTTACCCTGTATGCAGACTGCAAAAAGGGTAACCGACCAAGCTTTATAAAAGCAGGAGCACCGGATATGGCTTCAGATCTCTATGAGTATATAATTGCGGAGTGTAAGAAACAGATAGATGTTGTTGAAAGGGGACAGTTTGGTGCTGATATGAAGGTCAGTCTAACCAACGACGGACCGTTTACAATCATACTTGATTCAGAAGATTTATAGTGCGTTATCTAAACAGATAACAATTCGGAGGTATAATAATGAGCAAAAAAAAGAGTGCTGGGGTAATAATAGCAATCGCTACACTGCTACTAATCTGTATAGTAGCAGCTGTTTGGATGGTTTTTAAACGTAATAAGCAGCAGACTAAGGCGTCAGGTATGTATCAGCTTGAGTCAATCAGTAGCGATTTTGAGAAAATGATTTCGGATTCTGAAGAACTAACTTTAAGGACAGCACTGTCTGCAAGTGAACTCGTGCATAACAGAGTCTCACTGCAGTTCTTTATTCAAGAGCAGAAGAAGAGGGTTATAGAGGATGATATAGGAGCGTTTAACGTATATATAGCCAACCCTAACTGGTACATTATTCCTGGGTTTGATCCGGAGAGTGGATTCATTCCGACAGAGCGATTATGGTACAAAGGTGCTATAAAGAATCATGGAGTTCCTTATGTTTCATATCCTTATCAAGATGCCGTAACCGGTAAGATATGTTATTCTGTAGCGGTAATGCTGGGTGATAACGAGACTGTATTGGGAATCGACTACAACATGGATACTATCCAGTCTCATATAGCGCAGATGAATGATGATGAAATGATTAACGCTGTTATTGTTACGGAGGATGGTGTCATTGCGGGCTGTTCGGATGAGACGATTATAGGTGAAGATATTGCGGAAGCGCTTCCTGAGTATACGGGAGTGTGGTCACTTTCAAAGAATACCAATGGTGTAGCAACTGCCCGGATTAAGTCTGATAAATTATATGAGAATCTATTTGCTGCCAAAGCCAGTAATGGATGGTATTTTATAGTCGGGGAGAGTGATTGGGGACTTTATAAGAGTTCTTATATTCAGCTTGCTGTAACCGCAGCTCTTTTGCTGATTCTATTTACTATAATATCTATTCTGTATGTTCTTGCGTCCAAGAGCAGACGTGAGACCGAGGAGGCTCTTTACGCCAAAGAAGAGTTTTTAAAGGGAGTCTCATCAAGGCTGATGGAGCCTGTTTCTAAGATTTTAAATTCATCTAATCTTGAAAATGATAAAGATATCCAAACATCAATGGCTAGCATTCATGAATCCGGAGAGAAACTCTCGGAGATGATAGAGCAGATTTTGTCTTATTCTAATATAGTCAGAACAGAGAAGAATAATGATACCATCAAACCGGTTAAAGGCAGTAGGCGTGTAAATAAGCATTACCGTGCGGTTATCCTTGCCATCATGATTTTTGTTATGGTTATCAGTTTATACATGAATCTCAGAATGTCGTACAATTGGGGCAATGCCAGTATGAAGAGTAAGGCTGAGAGTTACGGCTATAAGCTTTCGGAGTGGGTTGATACTCAAAAGGGCATACTTGACATGTTTGTAAGCAACATTTCCACTAATCCCGGAATCTTGGAAGATTATGATAGGACAGTTAATTACTTGAATGATATAACAAGTCAATATCCGGAGATTTCAGTAACTTATATGGCCAGTCCTGACCTGCATCCTACAGTGTTTATGAATAATGGATGGCTTCCGGAAGATGAGAACTGGCACGTAGAGGATAGAGAATGGTATAAGACATCTCTTGCATCCGAGACCGGATGGAGTGTGTCGGAGCCGTATTACGATGAGCAGACGGGTGGATACTGTATAACTATATCTGAATGTGTATATGATTCTAAGACCGGAAAGTTTTTAGGTATATTCGGTATTGATTTCTTTATGGACAAGTTAGTGGAGATATTAGGTGACAGTTATACTAACAGTGGCTACGCTTTCTTAGTCGATAAAGAAGGAGATATTATTAATCATCCGTATGGAAGTTATCAGATGTCTGAGGAATCTATGACTAAAGTATCGGATTTGGAATATAACAAGGTAGAATTAAACGGAGAGCGTAGCGAGCTGATTAAAGACTACGATGGTTCGACTAAGATGTTGTTGGCTATTGAAAATGACATATCCGGATTTGGTGTCTATGTGGTTTCTGATATTTGGTCGATTTACGGGCAGGCAATAGTATATACGATAGTCTGTCTTGTAGCATTTTTGACATGTATTATTCTGATAGCCAAGACACTTTCTGAGCTTATCGCATGGCAGGATGCAACCAATGCAAGGATGAGAGAAGCAACTGAGATGGCTATTGCAGCAGGCCGTGCTAAAGGACATTTCTTGGCTCAGATGTCTCACGAGATAAGAACTCCGATTAATGCGGTTCTTGGAATGAATGAGCTTATTCTAAGAGAGACGGATGATGATAATATCAGGGAGTACTCAACCAATCTTGAGATTTCGGGCAAGACGCTTTTGTCGCTTATTAATGACATCCTTGATTTCTCTAAGATCGAGGACGGTAAGCTGGAGATTATCGCGGTTAAATACAATGTTTCTGCTATAGTTAACGATTTGGTCAACTCTATTATAGAGCGTGCTAAAGCTAAGAATTTAGAGCTTGTTGTTAATATTGATGACAAGATTCCTTCTGAGCTGTTTGGCGATGAGATAAGAATTAAACAGGTTATAATGAATATTCTTACAAATGCTGTCAAATATACAGAGAAGGGCAGTGTCACCCTCAGCATGAGTTACGATAAAGCGGGAGAAGAGGGAACCGATATAATCTTGCATGTGTCGATTAAAGATACCGGTATCGGTATAAAGCCTGAGGATATGAAGAAACTGTTCTCTGAGTTTGAGAGAATTGAGGAGGACAGAAACAGGAATATCGAAGGTACGGGTCTTGGTATGGCTATCACTAAGAGCCTCTTAGAGATGATGGGAACTTCTCTTAAGGTTGAGAGTGTATATGGAGAGGGCTCTAACTTCTATTTTGATCTCAAGCAGCCGGTTGTTAATTGGGAGCCGGTCGGTGATTACAAGAAGATGTATCAGAATATAGTTAAGGTTAGGAACGAGTATAAGGAGCAGTTTACCGCGCCTGATGCTAAGGTTTTGGTTGTGGATGATAATTCCATGAATATCAAGGTGTTTACCGGTCTTGTCAAGAAGACCAAGATAAAGGTTGATTCTGCCGAGAGTGGAGATGAAGGCTTAGCACTTATGAAAGAGAACAAATACGATATCATTTTCCTTGATCACATGATGCCTAACAAGGATGGTATTGAGACACTTAAGGAGCTCAAGGAAGACGAGGGCAATATTAACATGGATACTCCGGTGCTTTGTCTTACTGCAAATGCTATCTCCGGTGCCAGGGAGGAGTATATGGCGGCAGGATTTACCGATTATCTTACCAAGCCGATTAAACCGAAGGAACTTGAGGATACACTTATGAAGTATTTACCTCATGATATGATTAATTAATTTAATATAAGATTCTTTGCTTCGCTCAGGATGACATTTTTTTATAAATAATCCTTTACATCTTGCTTTCTTTGTAGTATTATTAAGTTAGGATAGTAGCGTTAATTAGTAGAAGTGGATTTTCTGCTCGCTACACACTTAGATTATTTAGTTTAAGTGCGGACCTAATCATCCAAGGAAGGAGGAGATTGCTATGGCACTGGATCTTAACCCGGTTTATAACTATTATAGTTCGACCATTTATCCAACTACATCTCAGTCGAAGTACGACAGCCATAAGACCAGCGATCTTAAGAAGGTCTATAACAACATGGTCAAGAATAATACCAAGTCTCCTCTGTTCAAGGTGAAGGTGAGCGAGAAGATGCAGGATTATGCTATCGGTCTTAAGAGCGCAGCAGTAGGTCTTAGGAATTACTCTGAGCTTTTGTCAGACAAGGAAGAGGACGCATTCTCTAAGCTTATGGCAACAAGTGAAGATCCGAGCGTGATCACGGGAAGTATTATTACGACAGACTATGGTTCACTTCCTCAGTCACTTGATATTGATGTAGATCAACTTGCAACTACCCAGATTAACACAGGATATAACGTTTCCAGCAACGATTTAGATATTGAGCCAGGTGCTTATTCATTTAACATTAAGACTGACGGCCGTAGCTATGGTTTCAATCTTAAGGTTAGAGATGATGACACCAACTTGGCTGTAGAGCAGAGACTGTCTGATTTTATCAATCAGTCCAATGTCGGAATTGAGTCGAGAGTTGAGGCAGGCGGTGGTATGTCCAGACTTGTGCTTGAGTCCGAAGACACAGGTAAGGATGACACTGTAGAGGGCAGACTGTTCTCTATCACAGATGGTTTTGGCAAGAGTACGGGACTTGTTGAGACTTACGGCCTTGACAATGTTACACAGTATCCGGACAATGCCATTCTTTCAATCAATGGCAATCTTACAGAGTCAAGTTCTAACGATATTACAGTTAACCGCATGATTGAGCTTGAGCTTAATTCAATCAGCAACGGTCCGGTTACTATGGCATTTGTGCCAGACACCGACGATATAGTTGACAAGCTTAAATCATTTGCAGATTCGTACAACAAGGTTATCGATATTGCCAATGATAACGCAGATACCGAGCGCGGTGCCAAGAAACTTCTTCATGAGGTTCAAGGAATCGCCAACAGACATCAGTCCGCACTGGAGGCGGTGGGACTGGGCGTTGACGAGAGCGGTCATATGGTGCCTGATGATGCACTTCTTTCTCAGAGCGTTTCTAACGGTAGTGCGACCGAACTCTTTAGTGACATTTCCGGATTCAAGGAGGATATTATCGGCAAGACAGACGATATAAGCCTTGATCCTATGAGCTATGTTGATAAGACTGTTATTACATACCCTAATCCGGCTAGGACCTTCAACAATCCTTATATGCCATCTATGTACAGCGGTATGTTATACAATTACTACGTATAAAGAGGTTATGAGTGGCCATGAATATTACAGAAGAACTTACTATGCCTCTTAAGGAAGTTAATTATCTGAATGTTGATAATACTAAGAGATATCGTCCTATACTTAGATTCTTTTATATTAATCATGAGCAGATGAAATATTGGTTAAATGCAGAGGATGTTTATGAAGCTATTAGTAAACATCCTTTTTTTGGTGATTACACAATGGACCAATGTTTGTCTGATCTTAGTGCCCTGGTTAACTGGGGGAATCTTTCTACAATTCAAGACACAAGAAATATCTCCACAATAGAAGAATTCAAGAACCGTAAGTTTAGATATCAGATGACAGAACGTGCGATAGCTGTCGAGAGAATGGTTATCCATTTAGAGAAACTTAACGTTGAAACTGCAAGTTTAGAGCCTAATCTAATCGAGCGTATCAAACGCTATCTCGTTGACATTTGCATAATTAAAGATAAAAATGAAGATGAGATTTATGCTTGGTGGAGAGATCTTAATCACGATTTTCTTAGACTTAATCAGAACTATCAAGACTATATGCTTATGCTCAATTCTGCCAGAGCGGACGAGCTTATGAAGGCCAAGGAGTTCTTGGTTTATAAGGACAATCTGGTTGGGTATTTAAGAGATTTTATCGTAGTTTTACAGAAGAACATTTCACCTATCGAACAGAAGTTGAAAGCAGTGTCAGAGGAGGATGTTAACCATATTATCGAGATTGTTACCAAGCACGAGTTCGACATTCCTAAGCTAAATGATAATGAGGTTGACATTGACATTTTAAGAGATGCTAACAGCAGTAGATTTTATAACATCTATACATGGTTTGTTTCTAAGAATGGCAATGAGGTGGAGATTAACAGAGTTCTTGATGCAACTAATGATGTTATCAGGCGCATTACGAGGTACGCCAACAGAATCAGCGAGAATATCAATATCAGTACCAACAGAAGAAAGGAATACAGGCACATTGCGGATTTGTTTATGCAGTGTGAGGATATAAAAGACGCGCATATACTATCGGCTTACGTATTTGGAATTAAGGAGAGCATGCACCTTAAAGGAAGAATGCTTAGAGAGTCTGACAGCATTAATCAGAGTGTGTACGATGAGCAACCTTACTATGTAGAGTTAGAGCCTCGTATTCGTACATATAAGTCCAAGGCACACAGGAATAAGATAACAGACAGAAGTAAAGAGAAGGAAGAGATCAGGCGTAAGAGTTTAGAGCGCATAAAGATTGAGCGCCAAATGATAGACAAGTATATTAACAATGACAAGGTGGAATTAGCGAAGCTTGCGGCAGCTTATACACTTGAACCGAATGTAAGAGATATCATTTTAAAATGGATATCTAAGGCATTAGAGAGAAGCAATAAAAGCGCTGTTACCGAGGACGGAATGATGTACCATCTTGAACTGGTTGACGGCGAGAGATGCATGTTAAAGTCGACGGACGGTGTACTTGATATGCCTGCCTATACGATTGTATTTGACAGGGAGGTGGTATCGTGAATGCGTTAGAGATATTACTTTCCAAGAGAATGATAGTAAAGGACCTTGACAAGGAGACATACTACAAGGTTCGTGACGAGGTCGGCAAGTACAAGGAATTTATAACCGAGAAATTAGGATATCAATTAACTGTCAATCAGAGTCTTGTAAAGCTTGATAAGATTCCTGCGAAGGCGGAGAGCTTCATGGGAATTAAGGAGTTTACTGAGGTTAGCGATTACATTTTCTTCTGCTTTATATTGATGTTTTTAGAGAATATGGAGAAGGAGGACAGGTTCGTTCTATCGGGACTTATTGAATTTATCCAGACGGAATGGGGGAGCGAGGCGGTTGACTGGACTGTTTATAAGACCAGAAGAAGTCTCGTTAGAGCCCTAAAGTACGCGGTTTATGAGAACCTTATTATCATAAGAGACGGAGATGAGGACAGCTTTACATGGAGCCAGGATTCCGATGTTTTGTATGTTAATACAGGGCTTTCGAGATATTTTATGAGGAATTTTAGCACGGATGTCTTAAGGTGTAAGGATGTTGATGACATCGTAAAAAGCGAATGGATTGATGTTGACGAGAACCGAGGTGCATTTAGAAGACACAGGATATATAGACAGCTCATTATGTCGATGGGAATGTATAGAGACGACGATAATGATGATGATTTCCTTTATGTCAGAAACTACAGGAATCTTATTAGAAAAGATATCGAGGATGCCGGCATTGACGGAGATTTGCAGGTTTACAAGAACAGCGTGTATCTCGTGCTTGATGAGGCATCTGAGCTAGGAAGATCATTTCCCGAGAACAACGCAATGAGCGACATAGTCCTTCTCTTTGCAAATGATATAAGAGAGGTCTTGATTATGGACAAGCTAAAGGTTGATATCAACGAAAATGTCATAATGAGTCAGGACGAGCTTAGCATCATCTTAATCAATCTTAAGAAGAAATATGACAAAGGTTTCCCTAAGAAGTATAGGGAGATTGGATTTAGCGATTTTATCGATGAGGTTAAGGAGTACATGATTTATCATGGAATTATCGAGGAGACAGGCGGAGTGATATGCGTTAGACCTGTTCTTGGTAAGATAGCCGGAGGGTACCCTAAGGATTTTTAGGTTAGGAGGATTAACGTGGATAACAGATGGATTCCGAGTAAGATCGGACTTTTGGATTTCTGGTATTACGATAGTCAGGAATATAGTTTTGACAACGGAAGAATGATGCTTAGAGGCTCTAACGGTTCGGGTAAATCTGTAACCATGCAGAGTTTTATTCCGCTTATATTTGACGGAGACATAAGACCTGAGAGGATTGATCCGTTTGGTTCTAAATCAAGAAGGATGGATAATTATCTTCTTGAGGAGGGCGATGATTTAGAAGAGCGAACCGGCTATCTATATATGGAGTTTAAGAGGAGATCTCTTGATCAATACTTAACTATTGGAATCGGTTTAAGAGCGAGAAAGAACAAGAAATTAGAGCGATGGTATTTTGCCATAACTGACGGAAGAAGAGTTGGCGTTGACTTTAATCTTTATAAGAACGTCAACAATAAATTGGCGCTTTCTAAGATAGAACTAAGGAATCGTATAGGCAGCGGTGGAAGATTCGTTGAGACTCAATCGGAGTATCTGCATATTGTCAATGAGTTGCTGTTTGGCTACGATACCGATGAGGAATATAAGGAGATGCTTAATCTTCTTATACAGGTTCGTGCGCCCAAATTGTCTAAGGATTTCAAGCCTAGCATAATCAATGATATTCTTGGCAAATCCTTAAAGACCTTGAGCGAGGATGATCTTCGTCCTATTGCGGAAGCTATCGAGAATATGGACAAGATTAAGGACAATATCGACGAGCTAAAGAACAGCCTAAAGGCGGCTAAAGATATCAAGAAAGTCTATGACGATTACAACAAGAAGATGTTGTATGACAAGGCAAATGCATTTATTAAGGTGTCAGATGAACATAAGCTCAAGCTTTCTGAACTTGAAGAAGCTAACAAAGACATGGCTTTAAAAAACGCCGACATAGACATTCATACCAGGAGGAAGGAAGAACTCGATAAGGAGGCGGAGTCTCTTAATTATGAGCTTGATACGCTTAGCAATAATGATGCGACATTTTTAAAGAATGAGGAGACGAGAATCACTGACGCCATTAAGGACAATGATGATAATCTCAATCGCAAAAGCAAGCAGATTGACGATAAGAATGAATATAGACGTGACAAGGAGCGTAGCCTTCAAGCTAAGGAGTCGGAGGTAGAGAACCTTAAAGACACGATAGACGCATATATTGCTGATTTGAGTGAAGCCCTTTTAGGTGCTCACTTTGTCGACGGAGAGTATGTCTTGGGGCTGTTAACCAAGGACGCTTTGTCTTCATTTGACTATGAGGCACATGAATATGAGATTGAGGAATTCATAAAGAAATTAGACGAACTTGCGGATTGTATCAAGGAATCCGACAAGGCTAAAGAGGAATATAATCTTGAACTCTCACTTTACGATAAAGGCAAGGCGAAGCTTGATGAGGCGTATAAGGCGTACAATCAGTCGGTTGATGATGTGGCGTCTTTAAAGGGAGATTATATCGAGAATATGTATATTTACAGGGATAAGCTTAAGCACATAACCTTAAATGACGAGGCTATGAAGGAGATGGCGGTTCTTGTGGAGGAGTATTCTTACGGGGATGATTTCTCTAGTGTTAAGGCTTATGTCAATAGAGCCAAGGATGCAGAAGTTTCAAGGCTTACCTTGGAGAGGAGAAAGCACGAGAGAGAACTTGAAGATGTATTGATAGATTTAGATAAGGTGTCTTCAAAGATAAAAGAGGTTAAGGAGGAGAAGGATGTTGCTCCTTTTATAAGTGAGGAGAGTATCGCTAACAGAAAGCTCTTAGACGAGATGGGAATAGCCTACACGCCTTTATATAAGGCTATTGATTTTGAAAATGAGTTGGATGACGATAAGCGAAATCGCTTAGAAGCTGCGCTTAACAATATGGGTATTCTTAACGCGCTCTTGGTTAATATGAGCGATAGGGACAGGGTGCTTAGCATTAAAGGGAACGTTTCAGATAAGTATATATTTAATGACGCGAAGCTTGCAACTAAGAGTCTTATTGATGTTATGAAGGCTGATGGCGGCAACGACGATATACTCTTGCTACAACAGATTGCCAGCGTGCTTAACTCCATCGGATACAACGACGATGATAAGGAGAGCGCGATAAGAATTGACAGCGACGGAAGATACAGAATCGGAATTGTCGAGGGTAATGTGTCCGAGAATTATCAGGCTTCATTTATCGGAAGCAGTGCTAGGAAGCGCTTTAGACAGCAGAGACTTGCTGAACTTACTGAGGAAGAAACAGAATTAGATAATCATCGAATGTTGATTGAGAGGATTATCAAAGAGGTTGATGATCAGATTGCAAATGCAGAAACTGAGGCAGACAGTTACATAAGTGAGGAAGCGCTAAGAGAGGCTATAAGGCTTTCATACACCAAAGAGCATGAATACGAGCTTATAAAGATTGAACTCGATCATAAGAAGGAAGCCTTAGATAAAGCTGCAACAAGGCTTGACGAGTACAACAACAAGTCAAAAAGGCTTTCCGATAAGTATGAGCTTCCGCATAATTATGATGAGATTATAAGCATTGTTGACAGGATTAAAGAATACAAGAGATTAATCAGTAAGGTCAACAGTTCTGTCAGCATTTACAAAGATAAGCTTGTCATGATAGAGGGGATAAAGGACGAGATTGCAAGGATTGATGTGGATCTTGATGATATGTTTGAAGAGAAGCGAGCACTTAAGAACAGTGCAATGAGTTTATCTTCGGAGCTTACTAAGATTCAGGAGAGACTAAAGCTTGCTGATGCTCTAAGTGTTCTTAGCAGATATGAAGAAGTCAGAAGAAGACTTAAGGAGATTCCTAAAGAGACTGAAGAAGAGATTAATTACATATCAAGGTTCTTGAATGAAGTCGAGCAGGATATAGTAAGAATTGAAGAATTGACTCCTGAGATAGAACTTCTTGACAGAAAGCTAACTGTCCTAGAGGAGATATTTATGCTTGAATATAGGCTTAATCTCGTTCAAGACGAAAGGCTTGTTAGGGTAGTTTCTCCGCTTGAGATTGCATCATGTGTTAAGTCTTCATTTGCAAATGATATAGCTAGACTTAAGAAATCTGACTTGAGTGACAAGCTTCAGCAGGTGTACTATCAGAATGCACCTGCGCTTGTTAAGTATCAGGTTTCGTTAAGCAGGTTGTTTGAGGACGTTTTAAATAGCTTGGATGGAGCGGATTCATTTGATACGGATGATGTTATTCTTACAAGGATAGATATTAAAACCAAGTATAATGGTGTTGATATAGGATTTATGGAGCTTCTTAAGTATCTTGAGGATGATTATGAGAGCCTTAATAAGATACTTGGTGAGGAAGACAGAAGGTTGTTTGAGGACATTCTGTCAGATACCATAAGCAGGAAGATCAGAGATAAGATAAAGGACAGCAAGACTTGGGTTAAGCAGATGAACTCTCTTATGGAGTCGATGGATACTTCAAGCGGATTGAAACTCAGTCTTCGCTGGGTTCCGAAGAAGTCTGATGCCGAGGATCAGCTTGATACCAAGGAATTGGTGGATATCTTGCAGGTGGATCCGGAGCTTATGAGACAGGAGGATATGGACAGATTAACCGGGCACTTTAGGTCTAGGATATATGAGGCCAGAAGGATGGGCGAGGAGCTAAACAACACCGAGTCCTTCTATAAGCTTATGAGAGATACTTTAGATTACAGGCAGTGGTATGAGTTTAGGTTATACTATAGCAAGACCGGGGAGAAGAAGAGAGAGCTTACCAACCACATCTTCTTCGCTTTTAGTGGCGGTGAGAAGGCGATGAGTATGTACGTTCCGCTTTTCTCTGCAGTTAAGGCTAAGTACATGGGTGCTAAGGAAGATGCACCTCTGGTTATTGCGCTCGATGAAGCATTTGCGGGAGTTGACGACAACAACATCAAGGATATGTTCAGACTTGTAATTAAGCTTGATTTCAGCTTTATTATGAACTCTCAATATCTTTGGGGAGATTACGAGACGGTACCTAGTCTTGCGATTTATCAGTTGTTGAGACCGGAGAATGCTAAGTGCGTCGGAGTCATTTCATATACATGGAACGGGCATGTTAAGAGGATGATTACTTGAATATAAAAATACTGGAAATCTTATTTAATATATGTTAAAATAGCCTTACATTTGTTATATTAAAGGGAGTTATACTAATTACAATTAAAGTAATATAGGAGTGAGTATTATGGCTGACAGGCACGCTAGAGAGAACTATTTAAAGGCGATTTTGGCAATCAAGGACAAGAAGGGATATGTGAGATCCATCGACATTGCCAATGAATTAGGTGTTTCAAGACCGAGTGTGAGCTATGCTACTAAACAGCTTAGAGAAGACGGATTGATTACGGTCAATGATGACGGAATGATAGCACTTACGGATGCGGGACTTGATATTGCGGAGGATGTTCAGGAGAAGTACGATACACTTTCTCAGTTCTTTATTAATTTGGGGGTTGATGAGGAGAAGGCGAGAGAGGATGCTCATAAGATTGAGCATGACATCAGTCAAGAGACATTTTCAGCATTACTGAAATTCGTTACAACCTGCGAGGTTCTTACCAAAGGCAAGGGCAGATGCAGTAAATAACTGTCAGTGTACTGGATAAGGCGGGTTTATGCCCGCTTTTTTATTAAATTTATTAATACCCCATTTTTTTATGTTCCTCCTTCGTATATTTGAGTATAAGATAATAATTTATTATCTGTATCAATAATTTATTACGTTAGGAGGACAACAATATGAAGTCAACGTTAATCAAGAGGTTAGGTATTACATTGCTTGTAAGTGCAGTGGTATTGACCAATGTAATACCTGCAAGTGCGAAGACATCCGGCAAAAAGGCTGTGAACAAGGCAACAGTCAGTGCCGATGCCGGGCAAAAAGCTGCTGATAAGACAGCTAAGGCCAAGTCGTCAGATTCTAAGAAGGCCACAAAGTCCAGTGATAAGACCACAAGTAAGGACTCTTCTAAAGCCCAAAAAGCTAAGAATAAGGTGACGAAGGATACTAAAGCAACAGCATCAAAGGATGCTAAGAAGGCTAAGAGAAAGCCATCTAAGAAGCCGTCTAAAGCTAAGAAACCATCTAAGAAGACCAAAGCTTCAGCGGATGCTAAGAGAGCTAAGAAGAATGCAGCTTCTAAAGATGCCAAGGAAGCTGTGTCAAAGGACGCTAAAAAGAATACGGTATCTAAGGATGTAACTAAGAATACAGCATCTAAGGATGCCAAGAAGAAAGCTAAAGCTTCTTCTGATGCTAAAAAAGATGTTGTTTCAAAGGATGCTAAGAAGCCTTCTAAGAATATTGTATCTAAGGACGCCAAGGCTGCTCTTTCTGCAGACGCTAACAAGAATATCAATCAGGGTAAAGCAAAAAGCAACGCTGTTATTGACTTTTTTAAGAGTTTATTCAAGAAGCTTTTTGGTGCCGGCATAGTGAATTCCAAATAACCGGAATTTATAACGCCCTGATTATGAATATGTGATTGGAGCGTTTTGATGGACAATAAGGAGCTTGAAATTATTCTTGACGCTGCTGTAGACAAGGATGTTAAGAATGATTTTCTGATGAGAGAAGAACAACATATTCTTAAATTGACTGCTAAAATATGCGGTAAGTCGTTGAGCTTTAGCGATGATGAATGGTCGGTAGGACTTAATGCGGTGTCGTATGCCATAGATACATTTGACCCTGACAAAGGCGAATTCTGGGGATATGCGGGTATAGTTATCAAGAGCAGACTGACTGACCATTACAGGAAGATAAAGGGCAGTGAGATACTTGTCGATGAGGATTCATTTGCCGGAGTATTAGATGAAGAGGTTAATGATTCAGGACTTAGAAGAGAGATTGCTTCTAAGACCATGGTGACGGACGAGAATCCTATAAGGGACGAGATTGAAGCACTGACTACGGAGCTTTCTGATTATAACATATCGTTTTTTGATTTGGCAGGTAACTCGCCCAAGGCGGGTAAGACCAAGGAGACATGTGTAGGTATCTTAAAAGCGATATTTACACCGCCGCCTCTTACGGACATTATTAAGAATACTAAATCAATACCTGTTAGGGAGCTTTCTAAGAGGTATAAGTTCTCAAAAAAACTGACTGACAGATATAGGAAATACCTGATTGTTTCTACACTAATCCTGTCCGGAGATTATCCGGAATTGTCTGAGTATTTATATGATGCCAAGATGGCGATTAAAGAGATTGAGTCGTAAAGGAGGTGACAAAGGATGAACGCTGTTGTTATGGAGTTGAAAGATGGTAAGGCTGCTGTCCTTACGGCTGAAGGCAATTTCGAGTGTATAAAGGACTTAGGTTATACGGTTGGGCAGAAGATTGATGTTGATGCGTCAGCATTTGCCAAAGCAGACGTAGTGAGCTTTGATGCGTATAAGGGCAGAAAGAAGAGAAGCGTTACACGGCGTATTGCCGCTGTGGCAGCGGTTTTTGTTGCAATAGTAACCGCCTCTTTGGTGACTTCCTATGCGGTTCCATGTACGGTTGTAACCATGGACATCAACCCGTCCATCTCTTTGTCACTTAATGTCTATGATAAGGTTATCTCTGTTGACGCGTATAATGATGATGGTGCTAATATTGCGTCAAGTATTAAGAGCAGGGCAAAGGGCAGAGGTCTTGATTATGCGGTTGGTATTGCTCTTGATGCTTTAAGGGATGGCTCTTATATTGATGGCGAGGATACCGATATCGTGACCAGCGTTAATTCCCGTTTTAAGAAGCCTGACGGTGCCGAGAAGGTTATGGCGAGGGCTGTAGATGATTGGAATAAAAACGCGATGGATGATATGGATGTCAGTGTTGCTTTAGAGTGTATTGATGTTCCTTCGGATGTTGCCAAAGAAGCCAGGGAAAAGAAGGTTTCACCTGCCAAGCTTGCTATCGTAAGGGAAGTAAAAGCTAAGAAGCCGCCTAAGGAATTCGATGAAGACGTGTGGATGAAGAAGTCTGTTAAGGAGATTAATGAGGTTAGGCGACCTCAGCCTCCTTCCAATCAGACCAATACCGTTAAGAAGAGCAGCACCGATAAAACAAAGTATTATGACGAGGATGATGACGATTTTGACGACGATAATGAGGATGACGATAACAAAACAATAGTCACCAATCCGAATAAAAATGCTAATCAAAACGCCAATAATCAGCCTAAGAATAATACCAACAACAAGACCAACAACAAGACCAAAAAGAAGGAGAACAATGCCAAAAAAAGTGACAGCAATGTTGCTCCGAAGAATAACAATAGTACCAATAAAAAGAAAAATGTCAAAGAACCGGAAGATGATGATTTTGATGATGTTCCGGATGAAGATGATTTTGACGAAGATGAACGTATGAAGCCGGCTCCCCACAATGAGGGGGAGCCAATTCCTGATGTAAGAAAGCCGAAACCCGAGGAGGTGTGAGCGTAGAGGCAAACATTGTTCGCCAAAAAATGTGGAGCACAATGTGCTCCGCTACTTGATATATGGATAAATATTTAATATAATGGTGAGGTGCTTTTTTAAGCACCTCATTTTCTTTATATTAAGGGAGGAATTAAGATGTCTGATGTCAACGAGAGCGCAGTAACCAAAGATATATTGATGATGGCGAGAGTCAGCTCTAAGTTCGATCTTAAGGATCCTAAGTATGCCAAGGCAACTCTCAACTACATCAAGAGAGAGGACCCGTTTAAAACCAAAGAGATAGAGGATATGTTTGTCAAGCGTATGAAGTTATACGCTGATGACAATACTTCCGACACAACTTGTCTAGTGTGCAGAAGGTTTCCTGCTGTCAACGGAGTGGTCTGCGAGTCGTGCCTCAACAAGGTTTATCCGGAGGGCGTTTCTGAGCAGATATTCAACATGGACTCCCCAATGACCGAGAACGAGAGCCTTGTTATAGCAGGTAATATGAGAGAATCAAGAAACAGATGGAGAAGATTTGCGATTATTGAATTGGGTATGATAATAGGTCTTGCTATCTTAGAAGTGCTTCAATTCATTTTGAAATAATATATATTATATACAAGTTAGGAGGACTGGTAATTGGAAAACATTATTGAACTAAAAAACATTAACAAGTCTTATGATGGAGTACGCGAAGTGTGCTCTAACATTAATCTTGAGATTAAGAAGGGTGAATTCGTTACCCTCCTTGGTCCGTCGGGCTGCGGTAAGAGTACAACTCTTCGCATGATAGCAGGGTTTGAGCAGCCAACTTCTGGAGAGATTCTATTAAACGGTGAGAGTATTCTTGATCTTCCGCCTAATCTTAGGCCAATCAACACCGTTTTTCAACGATATGCATTATTCCCACATTTGAATATATATGACAATATTGCGTTCGGACTTAAGCTTAAGAAGCTTGATAAGAACACAATTAAAGAAAAAGTCGAGAGAGTTCTACGAATAGTTGACCTTGAAGGTATGGAGAAACGTCCTGTTTCTACGCTTTCGGGAGGCCAGCAGCAGCGTATCGCGATTGCGAGAGCTATTGTAAATGAGCCTAAGATACTGCTTCTTGACGAGCCTTTGGGCGCGCTTGATCTTAAGATGCGTCAGGAAATGCAGCTTGAGCTAAAAGATATGCACGAACGCCTCGGAATTACATTTATCTATGTTACGCATGATCAGGAAGAGGCTATTACAATGTCTGACAAGATTGTTGTTATGGCGGACGGTAAGATTCAGCAGATTGGTACTGCAGAGGATATATATAACGAGCCTAAGAATGTATTTGTTGCCGATTTTATCGGGGACAGCAACATTTTCAATGGTGTTATGAGTGGCAAGATGAAGGTTAACTTCCTTGACGCTGATTTTGAGTGCCTTGACGATTATCCGATTCATTCTGACGCCGATGTTGTTGTTAGGCCGGAGGATGTTGTCGTGGTAAATGACGGCTCGGGTCAGATAACCGGTAAGGTTGATTCCTGCATTTTCAAAGGAATACATTACGAGACTACAGTTATTATGGGCAAGAATGAGATTGTGCTTAAGAGCACCAAGGAGTCTAAGGTTGGCGATATGGTCAATCTTTATATCGATCCGGACGGAATTCACGTTATCCCTGCGCCTAAGAACATGAATCATTTTGAGGGTGTTATTACCAAGTATCATACTCTTAACTTCGCAGGCGGTGAGATTACTTATGATGTTACGAAGCTCTTTAAGGGTTCCACTCATGATGGTAAGCACTTGTTTGGCGCTGACGGCGAGAGGATTCATTTGACAGATATGCCTATAACGGTTGAAATTCCGGTTGAGGCGCTTGATATGAGTGATGATTTAGATGAGAGCAGCATCAACGGTGAGATTATCTCTCTTATCTACGTTGGTGATCACTATAGATACAAGGTTCGTACGGAGAATGGTAGCGATTTCACAATTGTGGATGAGGATTTGTGGAATGAGTTCGATAAGGTCAGTGTGCTTATTGACTCGGACAAGATTAATGTAAGTGTAGGTGAGAAGAATTGATATTTAAAAGAAGACAACTGTCTATTCCATATGTAATATTTATGCTCGCCTTCATGGTTTTGCCGCTCCTTGTGATTATCTATTATGCATTTACAAATGCAGAGGGCGAGGTAACAATTGACAATTTTAAAGCGTTCTTTACTAGCGGTAACACTATTGGAACGCTTATCTATAGTTTTGTTATCGCTTTTGCGGTGACGGCGGTGTGCTTGCTCATTGCGTATCCTGTATCTTACGCGCTCGCAGTTTCTAAAGCGAAATATAGAGCGGTGCTTTTGATGCTTTTTATAATTCCGATGTGGGTTAACTTTACACTTAGGATTACTGCGGTTAAGGAGATTCTTACATTTGTTGAGGGAAGCTTGGCGTTCCATCCGTTTCTCAATACGGTTATCGGTATGTGTTATGATTTTCTTCCTTTTATGATTCTTCCGATTTATACTTCTCTTGAGAAGATTGATGTGAGCCTTGTTGAGGCTGCTTACGATCTTGGGGCAACGGGAAGGGAGACCTTCATAAAGGTGATTCTTCCGCTTTCGGTTCCCGGTATCATATCGGGTATGACGATGGTGTTTCTGCCATCGATGACTAACTATGTTGTTCTTGATATGCTCTACAATTCAACCTATATCATGGGTAGCCTTATCGGAAGCTATTTCTCAGCGTACGATTGGCATAATGGCTCGATGATTTCTATGGTACTCTTTGCTATTATTGTTGTCATTTCCATGATTACAAGTAGATTTGGAGAGAGTGACAGTGACGAGAGGGGGGCGTTGTTATAATGAAGAAAATGATACCGCCGATAATATTAGGTCTCGGTCTAATATTGTTATATTGCCCTATTGTCATACTCATGGTGTACAGTTTTACAGACTCAACAACCATCGGTGCAATAAGAGGATTTTCTTTCCACAATTATGTTACGCTCTTTACGACTGATGAGCTCAAATCAATGATTATCGGAACTCTTATTTTAGCGCTTGGATCTTCGGTTCTGGCTACTGTTCTTGGAACATTGGGTGCTATCGGCTCTTTCTACAGCAACAGGAAGATGAGAGCGTTCATTAACAGCACCAACCAGCTTCCGGTTGTCAATGCGGATGTTGTGACCGGTTTCAGCTTATGTATTCTGATGATTATTGTTATGGGGATTGATAAGAGTACCTACATTCCTCTGGTTGTAGGACATACGGTCTTGTCGGCACCATTTGTCTACTTATCCGTACTTCCTAAGTTAAAGAGTATGGATCCTAATTATTACGAGGCAGCTCTTGATCTTGGTGCTACTCCGTTTCAGGCTCTTATGAAGGTTATTGTTCCTGCGATATCTTCGGGAATCGTGTCGGGATTCTTCCTTGCGGTGACTTTGTCTCTTGATGATTATTTTATCGCGACTTACACCAAGCCGGCTACATTTGACACAATAAGTACCTATGTTGTCAATGCTACCAAGGGTGCGCAGACAGAGATTAAGACGGCACTTTGGGCACTGTCTACCGTGATGTTTGTCGTTGTTGTTGCTGTTACCTTGTTGGCTAACAGACCTTCTAAGAAGGAGGTCAATGGCGATGTATAAGAAAATGTTATTGATAATCAGTTTATGTTTGGTAAGCGTTTTTATTTGCTCTTGTGATAAGAAAGATGACGATGTGCTTACTCTTCGCATATGCAACTGGGAGGAGTATATTGACGAGGGCGACTGGGACGAGGAGGAGACCATCGACCTTCCGAGCGGAGATATCATCGGAGAGAACTCAATGATTGAGGACTTTGAGGAGTGGTATGAGGATACTTACGGCGAGAAGATTAAGGTTGAGTATTCGTGCTTCGGAACCAATGAGGAGCTCTATAATCAGCTGACTTTGGGGGATGAATTTGACCTTGTATGTCCTTCGGAGTACATGATTATGAAGCTGTTAAATGAAGATAAGCTTGTTAAATACGATGACAGCTTCTATGATGCTTCTGACGATAGTAACTACTATGCTAAGGGTGTTTCGCCTTACATCAGCAATTATGTTAAGGATATTAAGGTAGAAAATGTCTCTATAGCCGATTATATTGCGGGCTATATGTGGGGTGTTACCGGTAGTGTTTACAATCCTGAAGAGGTCAGTGAGGAAGATGCTTCAACCTGGAAGCTTATGATTAATCCTAAGTATAAGCGCAAGGTTACCATGAAGGATAACGTCAGGGATGCTTATTTTGCGAGTCTTGGTATGCTTAAGTCCGATGAGCTTGTTAAGCTTTTTGATGATTATAAAAGCGGAAAGATAACATTTGACGAATATCATAAGATTCTCAATCAGGAGATGAATGATGAGGATCCTAAGACTATTCAAGCAGTTGAGAATCTTCTTCAGGACAATAAGGACATGTTTTATTCATTTGAAACAGATAACGGTAAGTCTGATATTGTGACCGGTAAGATTGTTACTAACTATCAGTGGTCCGGTGATGGTGTTTTTGCGCTTGATCAGGCCGAGGAAGATGGGGTATATCTTAACTTTGCGGTTCCTAAGGAGTGTACTAACCTTTGGTTTGACGGTTGGGTTATGCTTAAGGACGGTATCGGGGGCGACGATAGGAGAAAGATTGCGGCTGAGAGGTTCGTTAATTTTATCTCGCGTCCTGACAACGTGGTTAGGAATATGTATTACATTGGATATACTTCTGCGATTGCGGGTGGTGATGACAGCACTATCTTCGACTATGCGGATTGGTGTTACGGCGCCGAAGATGACGAGGAGGATGTTGTCGATTATCCGCTTGATTACTTCTTTAGCGGTGATTCTGAGGGTGATGAGTATGTGATTACGGCTCCTCGTGAGCAGCTTAAGAGGCAGCTTTTTGCGCAATATCCTACGGTTGATGTGCTTGAGAGGTCGTCGATTATGGAGTATTGTGGGGGGGAGACGACGAGTGAGCTTAATCAGATGTGGATTAATGTGCGTTGCTTTAATCCTTTCAGGAAATGAAAGGTAGATTTAAAGTGAGCATAATGTATTATTTCTTAGGGACGCCTCTCGGCTCGGGTGTGCGCAGCTCGCGTTACTAAACTCACACGACTATCATCGTGTTCGTTAAGTAACGAGGCGCACATACGCCCTCAGAAATAACACAATATGCTCTTTATAATCCTCAGGGTGGCTTAAGCTACCGGGATTTGGGTTTTTATGCCGTTGTCATTCTGATTCCCCCCTTGTCATTCTGAGCGAAGCGAAGAATCTTTATCCCGAGTGAAACGAGGGATAACAGCAACTCAGGGTGGCTTAAGCCACCGGGATTGGTTTAATATATAACGGAGGCTTGTCATTCTGAGCGAAGCGAAGAATCTTTGTTTATTGGCGTCGGTGGGTTGATATTAGTTTAGTTTATGTTTTGGGAGTAGTGAGATGCAAACTCTTAATATGTACTTGAGAAGTGAATATGGTAGGAAGTTATATAAGTTAGCTTTAGATGCTGATTTCACCTGCCCGAACAGGGACGGGAGTATTGGGTATGGTGGGTGCTCTTTTTGTTCTGCGAGCGGTTCGGGGGATTTTGCGGCAAATGATACCGATATTGCGCAAATGATCGAGAACGCTAAAAGTCGCGTATCTTCCAAATTCAAGGAGACTTTAGGTGTCCCTAATTACATAGCGTATTTCCAGGCGTTTACCAATACTTATGCTCCGATTGACAAGCTTAGGGCAATCTATACTGAGGCGATTAATCATGAGGATGTTGCTATTCTATCTATCGCCACTCGTCCGGATTGTGTGTCTGATGAGATTATAGGTCTTTTAAAAGAGTTGAATGATATCAAGCCTGTCTGGGTTGAGTTAGGACTGCAGACCATTCGTGATGATATAGCGGATTCATTTAACAGATGCTACAAGACCGAGGTGTATGATGATACTGTAGCACGGCTTAAGGCGGCAGGTATAAAGGTGATTACGCATGTTATATTGGGGCTTCCGGGAGAAGAAGAAAACGATATGCTTAACACCATTAAACATGTGATTTCAGTGGGTTCCTGGGGTATTAAACTCCAGGTTCTTCATGTCTTAAAAGGCACGAGATTAGCGGAAGAATATGAAAGAAATCCTTTTCATATTTTAACATTTGACGAATATCTAAACATAATTTCTAAGGCAAATGATATCATCCCCGACGATATGGTTGTTCACAGATTGACGGGAGATGGGCCTAAAAGCCTTCTGATAGAGCCTTTGTGGACTGCTGACAAGAAGCGGGTGCTCAATTCTATAAATCAGATAATTTGTAGGTAAATTCCTTGTATTTCTAGTTAATTTTTACCTTGAATTATCTTGTGTATAAACATATAATTTACATGAATTATAATATTAGGTGTTATCCCTCATTTCATTCGGGATAAAGATTCTTCGCTTCGCTCAGAAGAATCTTTGACCTTCGATAGAAGGTAAATTAACTATTATTTGGAGGCGGCAGTATGAACGTTATAATTGCTGGTTGCGGTAAGCTTGGAATGACTATAGCAGGTAATCTTTCTGCAGCAGGATATAATATGACATTGATTGACAGTAGCGATATCATCCTTGAGCACGCTATTGAGGTGGTTGACGCTATGGCGGTTAGGGGTAACTGCGCAACAATGGCGGTATTAAATGACGCAGGTGTTGCTAACGCAGAGCTTTTGATAGCGACGACAGGTTCTGACGAACTTAATCTTCTATGCTGTATGACAGCAAGGTCGCTTAATCCTGATATACACACAATTGCAAGAATCAGGAACCCTGAGTATTATGAGCAGACCAGGGAGATGAGAGAGTCATTTGGTCTCTCGTTGATGGTTAACCCTGAGAAGAAGGCAGCTAAGGCTATTCACAAGCTCATATCTTTACCGGGATTCATGAAGAGAGATACATTTGCCAAAGATAAGGTTGAGGTAGTGGAGATCAAGGTTGATGAGGGGGGCATCCTAGCAGATGTACCTTTGATTGACCTTTATAAGATTGTCAAATGCAAGGTCTTAGTGTGCGTAATACTTAGGGATGGAGAAGTTATCACTCCCGATGGTAGCACAGTATTAAAAGTTAATGACAGGCTTTTTGTTACAGCGCAGACCAATGATCTTTCACTTCTTTTAAAGAACTTAGGAATAATCAGTAAGACAGCCGATAAGGTTATGCTTATCGGAGGAGGAGGAATCAGCCTTTATCTTGCTGAGGAACTTATAAACAGCGGAATAAGCGTTGAGATTATTGAGCAGAATCTTGCAAGGTGTGAGGAACTTGCAGAGCTTATTCCTCAGGCAGAGATTATACATGGCGATGCCGGAAAGCACTCAACATTAGAGAGTGAGGGTCTTTCTACATGTGACGCAATAGTGTCACTTACCGGTATGGACGAGCTTAATATAATCACATCGCTTTACGCATCGGATCACGGTGTTTCACAGGTAATTACTAAGGTTGGCTACGCAGATGACTATGGTATGCTTGACAGACTTCCTATCGGAAGCCTTGTATGTCCTAAAGAACTCAGTTGTAACACAATTGTCAGGTATGTCAGGGCAATGACTAACAAGGAAGGCGCTGCGCTCTCTGTTCACACAATAGCCGACGGTTTGGCAGAAGCCGTAGAGTTCAAGGTTGATGACAGCACTTTGAATATTAATGTGCCTCTTAAGAAGATTAAACTCAAAAAAGGCATAATTATTGCGAGTATCATCCACAAGGATATTCCGATCATCCCTAACGGTGATTCTCATTTTGAAGCGGGAGATACTATCATTCTTACGACTAATGCAGACAAGGCTGTCTTAAGTCTTAATGATATCTTCTTGTAGAAGGGAGTTACATAAGTGAACTATAAAATGGTTGGCAAGTTCTTAGCCGAGATTCTTGCCTTAGAAGCGATATTCATGTTGCCGTCTTTGATTATAAGTCTCTGTGATAAGGAATACTCGCTTTCATTTGATTTCTTAATAACGATTTTAATTATTATGGCATCTTCCGGAGTGCTTATGTTTCTTTGCAGAAAAGCCAAGATGGGCTTTTATCAGAGAGAGGGGTATGTGTGTGCGGGTGCATGTTGGATAATGCTCAGTTTATTTGGTGCTTTACCGTTCTTCTTTTCAGGTAGAATACCTAATTACATAGATTCGCTTTTTGAGATTGTTTCCGGATTCACAACTACTGGAGCTACAATTCTTAATGAAGTTGAGAGTATGCCAAGAGCTCTTCTTTTCTGGAGAAGCTTTAGTCACTGGATAGGTGGTATGGGAGTTTTGGTGCTCCTTTTGGCACTTGTGTCAATGGGCAAGAACAACAACGGTTTTACTCTTCACATTTTAAGAGCAGAGTCTCCGGGCCCTGACGTATCAAGGATTGTGCCTAAGATGCGACAGACTGCGGTTATTCTTTATGTAATTTACCTTGTATTGACGTTAATCAATTATATAATGCTTCTTTTGGGCGATATGGATTGGTTTGAGGCTCTCTGTACCGCTCTTGGTACTGCCGGTACGGGTGGTTTTGGAGTTAGAAATGATTCGCTTGGCAGTTATTCGTCTTATATTATCTGGGTTACGACCATATTTATGATGCTTTTTGGTATCAACTTTAGTCTTTATCATTTGATTGTAACCAAGAAATTCAAGGTGGCTATTAAGGATCAGGAGCTCCATGTCTATCTGTTCATTATCTTGGTTGCGACGACTCTTATAACATTTAACATAAGAGGCAATTACGGCGGGACTTTAGAAGCTATTAAGCATGCTGCTTTTCAGGTGAGTTCAATTGTTACGAGTACAGGTTATTGTACGGTGGATTTTAATCTTTGGCCGGATTTTTCAAGAGGAATTCTTCTCTTCCTGATGATAATCGGTGCTTGTGCAGGCAGTACCGGTGGTGGTTTTAAGGTGATTAGACTTATCCTTCTTGTCAAATCGGCAAGGCGTGGTCTTAAGCAAATGTTATCGCCTAATCGTGTTGAAGTCATAAGAGTTAACGGACATCAGATAAGCGAGAAGGTAATGAACACTCTTAACATTTACCTTACTGTTTACGTGCTCATGATGCTTGTCAGTATATTCTTGATATCATTTGACGGCAATTCAGTACTAACTAATGTTTCAGCAGTGATGGCTTGTTTTAACAATATAGGTCCGGGTTTTGATATGGTTGGGCCACTAAGTAACTTTGCAGATTTCTCAATTCCATCGAAAGTTGTTTTGATATTTGATATGCTTGCCGGAAGGTTGGAGATTATGCCGATTTTGGCAATGTGTAGCTTAAGTACATATAGGAGAAGATAATATATGAGTATTCTGTTTTTAAATCCTGTTTTAAAGGATACAATATGGGGTGGAACAAGGTTAAAGGAATTCGGGTATGATCTGACCTCGGACCATGTTGGAGAGTGCTGGGGCATAAGTGCTCATCCTAACGGAGATTGTGAGATTGCTTCCGGTGAGTTTAAGGGCGCTAAATTATCAGAGATTTGGGCTAATCATAGAGAGCTCTTTGATAATGTTGAAGGCGATACATTTCCACTGCTCACCAAGATAATAGCAGCTGAGGATGATCTCTCGATTCAAGTGCATCCTGACAATTCGTATGCATTTGAACATGAGAACGGTTCACTTGGCAAGATGGAATGTTGGTATGTTCTTGATGCTGACCCGGGTACCACCATTGTTGTGGGTCACAATGCAAACACTAAAGACGAGCTTAATTCTATGATTGACAATCATCAGTTCAAGGAATTGATAAGAGAGACTCCGATTAAGAAAGGGGATTTCTTCCAGATTAATCCGGGTACCGTTCACGCAATCAAAGGTGGAACGGTTATCCTTGAAACGCAGCAGAGTAGCGATATAACTTATAGACTATACGACTACGACAGGCTTGATAATGGGGTTCTTAGAGAGCTTCATCTTGATAAGAGCAAGGATGTTATCGTGAGTCCATATAAGGAGCCCGAGCTTCATGTTGGCGGCTTTAAAGAGACCGTTAATAAAGCGTTTCACGAGCTTGTTAACACAGAATATTACACAGTATGGAAGTTGGAGGTTGACGGTGAGGCAAATGTCACAGAAGACCAACACTTTATGCTTGTTTCCGTAGTTGATGGGGACGGGTATGTTGATGATTACAAGATATCAAAAGGGTCTCATTTTATCATATGTAAGGATCAAGATGAGGTAACATTTAAAGGCGATATGAGCATTGTCATATCTACTGTAAATTAAAAAACAGGCTGTTAAAGTTTATATTTTAACAGCCTTATTATTATCTTCTTCTGTTGGCGTGGCGGCTTATTCTGCCCTCGTTCTGTTTCTTCTCTTTCTTGGCTAAGCTTGCCTCCTCCTCGAATATCTCTTTATTCTTAAGAGTCTCGGCATCTAAATACTTCTTGAAAATGTAATTAAACCATAGCGATTGTAACACTGCAGCTGCAGCGCATCCGAATGCCAGAAGAATAACCTTGGCAGGAAGCGTGTAGTAAGCAGGTACAACACATATAAACAGCACTCCAAGATTTAAAAATGTGAACGGCAAGTTGGCAACCGCCATAAGCGCGCTGTTTCTAAAGAGGTCCTTTATAGAGACGGTGAACTTGGCCAAAATAGGATATGTGTATGTAATCGTTGCTGCATAGAATACATCGAGTACAACGAATACAACCTTACCTAGATACGACTCGATGGAGAATGAAAACCATGTCAAAACACCAAGTATCACACCCGCGTCAAATACTATCATTCCGGATACTAAAGCCTGTTTAAAGTTAGACTTAAAAGACGAAAAAAAGTCCTGATGTACGTAGGTGATATCGCCTGCTATAAGTCTCATAGATGTGAAATAAAGAGCTGTAAAGCTGGCAGGAATTGTGATGATAGGTATACAACATATAACAAAAAGGAAGTTAAGTATAATAACATCCATTACCTTAGAAAATGTAGACCATATTGGATTCTCTATGTCAAAAAACTGCAAAATAACGCATCCTTTCGAATTAAACTCAATAGACATAATAACACAAATACTTAAATAGTGCAAAATAATCAAGCTATTATCTAAATATTTTCACATTTATGTGACATACTGAAAGAGTGTATGTTCACTAGGACAGAAAGGGGCAAACCATGAAGAATATGCTTAAGGTTTTTATTTCATATATATTAATTCTGTCATTTATCAGTGCTCTGATGGTGGATGCTATTGCGGTTGACAGAGGAATGGATATGTCAGAAGACTACGAGATTCCGTACGTTTCTGACGAGGTTGAATACGAGGAAGGTCAGGTTATAGTGACCTTTAAGGATAGTGTTAAGAAGAGTAAAGTTAGAGATATTGCAGATGATGCTAATCTTGACATAGCAGATTCATTTGTCAACGATGACATGAATATAGCACTTGTTTCTTCTGATGCTCTAAGTACCAATGATATTATGGAGGAGATGGCATCTCTTAAAGAGGTTGCTTATGTCGAGCCTAATTATAGATTTAAGAAGGCATCAATTACCAATGACACGCTGTCCGGATATCAGTGGCATCTTAAGGATGAGATAAGCGCGGATGCAGATATTGATTACAGCGCGAGTATTCCAGCGAGTGTGAGGGACAAGAATGTTCCGGTAGTGGTTGTTGCGGATACAGGTGTTGACTGTACTCATGAAGATCTTAAGGATGTAATGTACACCAAGGATCAGTATAACACAACAAGCAAGACCATAAAGACAGCGAGCGACAGTGATGGACACGGAACAATGATTGCCGGGATAATCGCTGCGACTATCAACAATAACAAGGGAGTTTCAGGAATTGCCAAGGCCAAGATTCTGCCGGTTTCCTGTGTTGGCTCTGACGGATATTCTACAACTACAGATATTATTTCTGCTATTCAATATGCACTCGATAAACGCAATAATGGTGTAAATGTGTGCGCAATCAATCTGTCTCTTACAGGTGATGTTGATTCGTCGTATGACGTACAGATGGGTTCGCTTAACTCTATTATTGCGCTTGCCGGAGAGGCCGGAATTATAACTGTTTGCGCAGCAGGCAACGAGAAAGTTGATACAGATAAGACCAGATATTTTCCGGGTGGGCTTGATAACCCCTATATAATCAACGTTGGAGCGAGTACGAGAGACAATAAACCTGCTTCCTTTAGCAATTATGGAATGGAGAGCGTGGATGTTTTTGCTCCGGGAACTGATATTATGTCTACATTTTCTGAAGAAGACTATCTTCCTGAGGTTTCACATGAGGTGTCATATTACAGCTTTGAAGACTTGGTTGAGAAACCGGCAGCATCTTCGGACGCACACACTTCTAGTTCGGACGCCAGCTCAGACGCATCTTCGGATTCATCAATCAGAATCTATACCAACTCAACCGATTCATCTGTGAGTATAGACAGGAATGTGTCTTACGGCAATTCTAAGCAATTGAACAGCTCATTAAGATGGGACGTTAAGGCTGATGATGGCAAGAATTACTATATTTCAATACCTTTTGATGTCAAGGAAGATATCAATAAGGATCTTTATACCGGATTCAGATTTAAGATTATAGATCACAACAATGAGGCGGGCACGCCTTATGTCAGAAGTAAGTTTGTCGCTTACATTTATAAGAGAGAGACGTTAAGTCGTAATGCAGGAGACGATACGGATAAGTATCTTATTAACTCGGTTGGGGATTCTAGGGATAATTACATGATTTCCAATAACGATTACTGGGATCGCTATGCAATGGAGTTAAATGAAGAGGGCAAGGGAACTTTGACCGCCGGAAGATACTATCTTGTTTTGAGAATGTACAACGCGCCTAAGTCAGATTATTCGGTATACATCGACGATTTCGGTGTAGGTTCGAATCTTATCAAGTACACCGATTCAATGGGAACGTCATTTTCATCGCCAGTAGTTGCTGGAGAGGTTGCCCTGCTTAGAGGTCTTATGCCTTCTGCGTCTGCGGCAGAGATAAGGGCAAGGGTTATAGGTGGAGTTGATGTCAATCCTTCATACTTCGGCAAATGCTCATCAGGCGGCAAGGTCAATATTCTTAAGGCGCTAGGAAGCAATATAGGTCCAAGTATAAGCAGTGTGACAATAA